>NZ_JBRIQN010000045.1:0-47450 GCF_052981855.1 Micromonospora sp. LZ34 | reverse complement strand
GAGTACTCGACCAAGGCGTTCCTGAAGGGTCTCAAGCAGGTCGACGGGTGGCAGGACATGCCGCTGACCAAGGCCGCCCAGACCGTGCAGGTGTCGGCCTACCCGTTCCACTACGCCCAGTGGGAGCAGCAGGCCGCCGACCTCGTCGCCAAGCACTGGAACAGCTGACCGACAGACATTCCTGACAGGGGGACTGCTGGCCGGCACCCAACGGGTGCCGGCCAGCGGCACATCCACCGCCACTGGCCGGCACCCACTCCCGGGTGCCGGCCAGCGGCGCATCTCGGGCAGTTGGCGGTGTGTCCCGATCTATCCAGCCGGCGCCCCAAGCGGGTGCCGGCCATCGGTGTCTTCGGGGGCGGCGGCGTCGTCCTGGTTGCCCAGGTAGTCGGCGAGGCGGGCGGCGGCGACCAGCATGGCGCGTCCCCGTCCGGCGAGCCGGGCCCGCCAGCCGTCCAGGGAGCCGGCCAGCGCCTCGGGGCCGTTGGCGCTGCGGACCTGGTGCATGACGGCGGCGATCTGCTCCAGCAGGTAGCCGCCCCGCCGGAGCAGGTGGGCCAGTTCGGCGTCCCGGACGTCGTCGGGGCCGTACCGGCGGTGCCGGGTGGCGCGGTCGCGCGGCGGCGTGAGGATGCCGGTGCGCTCCCATTTCCGCAGGGTCGCCGGGGTCACTCCGAGCCGGTGGGCGAGGGCGCCGACCGGCAGCGGGCGGTCGGGCCGGTCCGTGGCCGGCGGCTTGGTGAGGATGCCGACGGCCGCCTCGACGCCGTCGAGGGTTTCCCGGTCCCGCAGCAGCTGGGCGTGACTCCGGTCGATGACGCGCAGGGCGGTGTCCAGGTCGCCGGCGTTGACGGCGCGCATGATCTCGCCGCTCGCCGCGTAGCCGTGCGCCGGGACGAGCGCGAGGTATGCGCGCAGCGCCCGGGCGTGCCGGGCCGAGTACCGGCGGTATCCACTCGGCGTCCGGTGCGCCACGGGGATGACGCCGGCGCGTTCGTAGTTGCGGACCGCCTGAGTGGAGATGCCGTGCTCCCGGGCGAGGTCCACCGGACGGTGACCACTCGCCTCGACGTGTACCCCGGTTTGAGACTTCAGCCCGAGCTCCCTCGCTGGATGACGTGCAAGCCTCAACAGCTGGTTCAAGGATACGGTAGAGGTCATGACATCTGGAGACGGATCCTCGGTGGATTGGTCGTTCGACCTGGGCGGTGGCCGCGAACTGGTCGCCTCGCTGCGGTCCTGGTTGGCGTCGCTGGACGCACCCCCGCAGGTGCTGGCCCTCGGTGAGCCGACGCCGGCGAGCCGGCCTTCCCGGCGCTGCGCAACCGGATCTTCGAGGTGCTCGTCGAGCACGGATTCCGCTCCATCGCGGTGGAGTCCGACCGCGTCGCCGGGCTCGAGGTCGACGCCTACCTGCGGGGCGAGGGTGGGACCCTCGACGAGGTGATGGCCGAGGGCTTCAGCCACGGTTTCGGGAAACTGGACGCCAACCGCGAGCTGGTGGCCTGGATGCGGGCGTACAACGACTCCCGGCCGGCGGCCGGGCGGCTGGCGTTCCACGGCTTCGACGCGCCGCTGGAGATGACCGGCGCCCCCAACCCGCGACGCCACCTTGAGCACCTGCACCGCTACCTGACCGAGCACCTCGGGCCGGGCGGATTCCCGCACGGCCGCACGGACGTCGACCGGCTGCTCGGCGCCGACGAGCGGTGGAACGACCCGGCGGCCCTGATGGATCCGGCGAAGTCCGTGGGCGGGTCGGCTGACGCGGTGGCCGGCCGGGCGATCACCGACGACCTGCTGACCGCCCTGCACGCCCACGCGCCCCACCTGGTCGCCGTCTCGTCGCCGGCCGACTGGCACCGCGCCGAGGTCCATGGCACGGCGGCGCTCGGCCTGTTGCGGTACCACGCCCAGTCGGCCGAACCGCTGCCGCAGGCCGAGCGCACGTCCCGGCTGCTGGCGGTCCGGGACGCGTTGATGGCCCGGAACCTGCTGGACATCCGCATCCGCGAGCAGCACCGCGGCCCGACGCTGGTCTTCGCGCACAACCGGCACCTCCAGCGGCAGCCCAGCACGTGGCGGCTGGCCGGCATGGACCTCGAATGGTCCAGCGCCGGTTCGATCGTCGCGACGCTGCTCGGGGACCGCTACGCCGTCGTCGTCGGCAGCCTCGGTGCCAGCGCGGCGCTCGGACTGGCCGCGCCGGCCGGGGACACCTTCGAGGGCGCGCTGGACGAGGCGGTACGCGGGTGCGGCCTGCTCGACTCCGTACGCCTCGGGCGGCTTCTCGACCGACCCGCCGGCCAGCTGCGCGGGCGGACGGACGTGACCCCAGAGCAGGGGTACTTCCCGCTGGACGCGGCGACGCTGGCGCACAGCGACGCCGTGCTGCACGTCACCGCCGACGGCGACCGACCCGGAGTGGAGCCGGGCCCGACGGCGGCGGAGCTCGCCCAGCGGATCCTCGCGCTGCCCGACGTCGCCGAGGTGGTGGCCGACGAGGAGTCGGGCGTACCCGAGGCGCACTGGGGCGACCGGTTCTTCTTCGTCGGGCCGGACCGCAGGCGGCCGTTCGCCACCATCGTCTTCCACGACACGCCCGGCTTCGACGAGGACTCCCGGCTCGACCGGCCGGGCGTCTTCCGGCTGAACGTCGAGCTCGGCCGGGAGGAGTTCCAGCGCCGGTTCGGATACCCACCCGCGGGGTTCCCCGGCCACCGTGCGGGCGTCGACTTCACCCGGTTGGACGAGGTCCTGCCGCATCCCGCGTACGGCCTGCACGGGTGGGCGTGCGTCCTCAACCCCACCCCCCGGCGCCTGCCGGACGTAGCTCGGTTGCTCGCCCACGCGCACCGCCGGGCCCTCGCCCGACACCAGAAAGCGTCGTCGCGGCGGGAACAAGAACCGCGGTCGGTAGGTTGAGAGGGGTGTCGGTGTGACCAGTGTCCCCGGGCCTCACCACTACTGCCTTCGCGGAATACCGTCCGGCTGGAGCCGCGTCGCGCCACTCGCCGAGAGGCGACCTGCACACCGACACCCCAGCACCGCCCCCGGAGCCCTCAGGGCCCGGGGGCGGTGCTGTCTACGCCGGCTTCACAGGGATCGGACTTTGCCCAGGGCGAACGGGGCCCGGGGCGGGGCGCGGGGGAGGGCACAATGCCGGGATGGGTGTCGAGCTGGGGTGGTCGGAGCAGCCGGGTGTGGTCGTCCTGCCCAGCGGGGTGACGGTCCGCGGGCGACGCATCGGCGACCCGGTGCCGCCGGCCGACTTCGCGCTGCTGCTGGCGGCCGGGCCGGCGCCGCGGTGGCCGCACCGGTGGATCCGGTGGCCCGACTTCTGGGTGCCGGTCGACCGGGCCGACGCGCTCGACGCGCTGCGGGAGGCGCTGCGCCGGGCGCACGACGGCGAGCGGGTCGAGGTGGCCTGCCGCGGCGGCACGGGCCGGACCGGCACCGCCATCGCCGCGCTCGCCATCCTCGACGGGCTGCCGGCCGAGCGGGCGGTGCCGTGGGTACGCGCGAACTACCGCCCGCGGGCGGTGGAGACGCCCTGGCAGCGGCGCTGGCTGCGCCGCCTGCCGGGGTGAACCTGCCGGTCACCCGCGCAGGTCTGTGGTGCTGGTCATGAACGGGGTTGGCCCGGTCCGGCCGGGGTACGAGTGGCAACTCGTCCGACAACCTAGGCAGGAACCACCATGGCACCACCCCGCTACCAGGGCGTCCACCGCCGGCCGGCCCGGCGGGTGCCGTCCGTCGCCCGGGCCGTCGTGTCGCTGGCCGTGCTCAGCGTGCTCGCCGTCCTCTTCCTCGACGCGCTCCTGATCACCGTCGGTCTGCTCACGCCGGTCGTGGCGGCCCTGCGCCCGCTGCGCGCCTGGCTGCGGGATCTCGACGCGACGGCCGGGCCTACGGCGACCGCGGCGTCCGGACACTGACCACCGCGGCCCGGTGCACCCGCACCGGGACCACGGTCGGCCAGCCAACGAAACCACCGGGAGACCACGGTGGACCAGCCAGCGAAACCACCGGGAGACCACGGTGGACAACCGGCGGCGCCGCCGTCCGGCTCACGCCGAAACGTACTCCCGCAGGTGTCGCGCGGTCAGGGTGTCGCCGTGGGCGACCAGGTCGGCCGGTGTGCCGGTGAAGACGATCCGACCGCCGTCGTGCCCCGCGCCCGGCCCCAGGTCGATCAGCCAGTCGGCGTGGGCCATCACGGCCTGGTGGTGCTCGATGACGATCACCGTGTTGCCGGCGTCGACGAGCCGGTCCAGCAGGGCGAGCAGCTGGTCGACGTCGGCCAGGTGCAGGCCGGTGGTGGGTTCGTCGAGCACGTAGGTGCTCGCCTTGTCGGCCATGTGGATGGCCAGCTTCAGCCGTTGCCGCTCGCCGCCGGAGAGGGTGGTGAGCGGCTGGCCGAGGCTGAGGTAGCCCAGCCCGACGTCGAGCAGCCGGTCGAGGATCACCCGCGCCTGGCCGCTGGGGATGAACTCCCGGGCCTCGGTGACCGACATGGCGAGCACCTCGCTGATGTTCTTTCCGCGTAGCCGGTAGGTGAGCACCTCGGGGGTGAAGCGCTTGCCCTCGCACTGCTCGCACACGGTGGCCACGCCGGCCATCATGGCCAGGTCGGTGTAGACCAGGCCGATCCCTTTGCAGGTCGGGCAGGCACCCTCGGAGTTGGCGCTGAACAGGGCGGCCTTCACCCCGTTGGCCTTGGCGAACGCGGTCCGGATCGGGTCGAGCAGCCCGGTGTAGGTGGCCGGGTTGCTGCGTCGGGAGCCGCGGATCGGCGCCTGGTCGACCACCACCACGCCGTCGCGGCGGTGCAGCGACCCGTGGATCAGCGAGCTCTTGCCGGAGCCGGCCACCCCGGTCACCACCGTCAGTACGCCGAGCGGGATGTCCACGCTGACGTCGCGCAGGTTGTGCAGGTCGGCGTTGCGGATCGGCAGCTGCCCGCTGGGCCGGCGTACCTGCTCGCGCAGCCGGACCCGGTGGTCCAGGTGCCGGCCGGTGAGGGTGTCGGAGCGCCGCAGGCCGGCGACGTCCCCGGTGTAGCAGATCCGGCCGCCGGCCGTTCCGGCGCCGGGCCCGAGATCGACCACGTGGTCGGCGATGGCGATGGTCTCCGGCTTGTGCTCGACCACCAGCACCGTGTTGCCCTTGTCCCGCAGCCGCAGCAGCAGGCCGTTCATCCGGGCGATGTCGTGCGGGTGCAGGCCCACGGTCGGTTCGTCGAAGACGTACGTGACGTCGGAGAGGCTGGAGCCGAGGTGCCGGACCATCTTCACCCGCTGCGCCTCGCCGCCGGAGAGGGTGGCGGACTCACGGTCCAAACTGAGGTAGCCCAGGCCGATCTCGACCAGCGATTCGAGCAGGTCGCGCAGGTTGCCGACCAGCGGCGCGACCGCCGGGTCGTCGACGCCGCGGACGAACTCGGCCAGGTCGCTGATCTGCATGGCCGAGCACTCGGCGATGTTGCGGCCGGCGATCCGGGACGAGAGCGCCGCCTCGTTGAGCCGGGTGCCCCGGCAGGCGGTGCAGCTGGTGAAGGTGACCGCCCGGTCGACGAAGGCGCGGATGTGCGGCTGCATCGACTCGCGGTCCTTGGCCAGGTAGAGCCGGCGTACCTTCACGGCCAGGCCCTCGTACGTCCAGTTGTTGCTGCCCATCTTGATTTTGGTGGCGGGCTTGTGGAGGAAGTCCTCCCACTGCTGCGGGGTGTAGTCCTGGAGTTTGGCGTCCGGGTCGAACAGCCCGGAGCCGACGATGGTCTGCCAGTACCACGAGTCGACGGCGAAGTTGGGCACCTTGATGGCGCCGTCGTTGAGCGAGCGCTCGACGTCGACCATCTCGTGCACGTCGAGGTCGGAGATCCGGCCGAGGCCCTCGCAGGTCGGGCACATCCCCTCGGCCAGGTTGAAGCTGAACGCGCCCGCCCCGCCCACCTGCGGGGTGCCGAGCCGGCTGAACACGATCCGCAACATCGCGTACGCGTCGGTCGCGGTGCCGACGGTCGAGCGGGAGTTGGCGCCCATCCGCTCCTGGTCGACCACGATGGCCGGGGTCAGGTTGCGCAGCGAGTCGACGTCGGGCCGGCTCAGGCTCGGCATGAACGACTGGAGGAAGGCGCTGTAGGTCTCGTTGATCAGGCGCTGCGACTCGGCGGCGATGGTCCCGAAGACCATTGAGGACTTCCCCGACCCGGAGACCCCGGTGAAGACGGTCAGCCGGCGCTTCGGGATGTCGACCGAGACGGAGGCGAGGTTGTTCTCCCGGGCCCCGCGTACCTCGATCATGTCGTGGCTGTCGGCGGGGGAGCGTGCTGGCTGCGGCATACGAACCCTTCACAAGATCGTGGGCAGGCTGGCGCCCGCCCGAGCTTTCACGGGTCTGGCAGCCTTCAATTGTCTCATTCATGTCGTTGTGGAGGATTTTGCGCGACGCTCAGCGTGGTGGTTGGGGGAAAGGCCGGCAAAGTCTCAAACGACGTGTAAGCGATAGGGTGAGGCCGTGGACGGGCGGGACGGGCGACTGCGGGCGGTCGACCTCGCCGCCACCGCCGGCATCTCCGTGCAGCAGGTGCGCAACTACGTCGACCTCGGCGTGCTGCCGCCGGCCGAGCGCACCCCGGCCGGCTACCGGATCTTCACCGCCGCGCACGCCCGGGCGCTCGACGTGGCCCGGCGGTTGGCCGAGGGGCACGGCTGGGTGCGTACCCGGGAGATCATGGCCGCGGTGCACCGCGGTGACCTGCCGGCGGCGCTGGCGGCGCTCGACGCCGGGCACGCCGAGCTGGACCGGGAGCGGGCCGAGATCCGGCGGGTGCTCGGCGCGTTCGAGACCGTGGTGGGCAGCCCGCCCGCCGCGCTGGCGGCGCCGCGGCCGGGTGTCCGCATCGGCGTGGTCGCCGACCTGGTCGGGGTCCGCACCTCGCAGCTGCGGCTGTGGGAGTGGCGGGGCCTGCTCCGGCCGGTGCGCGAGCGCGGCACCGGCTACCGGGTGTACGACGAGGCCGAACTGCGCGCGGCGCAGGTGGTCGCGCTGCTGCGCCGCGGGGCCTACCCGTTCGACATCATCGCCGCGGTGCTCGACGAGCTGCGCACCACCGGCAGCCCGCAGCGGGTCCGGGCCGAGCTGGCCCGCCGCGAGCAGGAGCTGCACCGGCGCAGCCTGCGGCGGCTGCGCGGCTCGGCGGCGCTGTACGACTACCTGCGCCACCGGGGACTGGCCGGCTGACCCCGCCGCGACGGGTGGCACCACCTCCTGGCACGACCACCCGGCCGGCACGCCGGCGCCGCGCAGCCGCCCGGGCTCAGCGCAGTACGAGCAGATCCAGGTGGTCGACGACCGGGCCGCTGTCGTCCCGGGCCGCGGCGCGCAACCGGGCCACCCCGGCCCGGTACTCGTCGTCGGTGATCAGCTGCAGCGGGGTGTGCGCCCGGCGGTCCAGGCGTTGCGCGTACTGCGCCAGCGAGGCGGCGGTGGTCTGGGCGACCGGCTCGACGCTGCTCACCGGGAAGCCGGCCGCCACGAACGCCGAGCGCACCCGGGCCAGGTCGGGGTAGCGCTCCAGGACCCGGACGGCCTCGGGGAACCAGTGGAACAGGGCGATCCGCTGGTGCCGGCCGGGGAACGGCGAGCGGATCAGCACCGGCGCGCCCGGGCGGAGCACGCGGCGCAGCTCCCGGGCCGCCGCGTCCAGGTCGGAGACGTGGTGGATCATCGTGGAGAGCCAGGCGGCGTCGAGCGTGGCGTCGCGCACCGGCAGCGCGACCGCGTCGCCGGCGACCAGCGGGCGGTGGGTGGTGCGGGAGCGCATCGCCTCGGCCGGTTCCACCCCCACCACCCGGACGCCGAACCAGTCGGTGAAGGCGGCGGCCCACGCCCCGGTGCCGGCGCCCAGGTCGAGCACGGTCATCCCGGGCCGGGGGCGAAGATGCTGCCCCACCGCGTGCCGCCACCGGTCCAGTCCACTGCGGGGCAGTTCCCGGGTGGCGGCGAACGCGGCCGCGTCGGTGTCGTCGAAGGAGATCAGAGCCACGCCATCACCTCGCCACCGTCGCCGGCCGGTCCGGGCGATCGTCACCCGGTTCTAGTCGGTCGATGCCGTGGTAGGCAACGGCTTGTGAGCCAACCGACCGCCCCGGCCCGGCGTCCGGTCAGCCCGGCGCGGGCCGCCGTCGCGTCGGCGCGGGTCAGGGCCGGGGCGTGACGGTCAACAGCACCACCGCGTCCTCCTCGCCGTGCAGGGCGTGCCGACGCGGCGGGATGACCAGCAGGTCGCCCGGGCCGCCCGCGCAGGACTGCTCACCGGCGGTGAGCCGGACCCGACCGCGCAGCACCTGCAGGGTGGCCTCGCCGGGGCTCTCGTGCTCGTCCAGGGACCGGCCGCCCAGCAGGGCCAGCAGGGTCTGCCGCAGCCGGTGGTGCTGCCCGGGGTGCAGGGAACGTCCGCTGCGTCCGCTGCTGGACCCGCGCGCCGAGGCCAGTTGCTCGTCGGCGAGGTGGGACAGCGACAGGACCTCCATGATCGACCTCCGTGGCTCGGGCGACGGGCGCGGCGCGCGCCGGTCGGGACGTACCGCCAGCCTCGCCCGGCGCGCAGCCCGGTGGGCAGGGCCGATGGTCCCGGACGGCGGGTGACGTCCGGCACGAGTGTCGGCGGCAGGGCTGTCCGCAACCGGCGCCGATAAAAGATCTCGCCCGTTAGGGTGACGGGCATGAGGTTTCGGCTGCTGGCGGCCACTGTGGCCGCCGTACTCCTGCCTGCTGGCGCGGTCGCTCCGGCGGCGGCCGTCGCGGCCCCGCCGGCGCTGGCGACGGTGGCCGGCGCGCCGACGCAGCCCTGCCCGCGGGCGCCCGCGCCGAAGGTCTCCCGGCCGCCGCGGCCGTCGCCGCCGCCGGCGGTGTCCGAGGATCGGGAGGTGGGCGGCCCGGCGCTGGCCACGGCCGGCCTGGTCGTTCCGGCCGGGGTCGCCGCTCCGCCCGCGGTCACCGCGACCTCGTGGCTGGTCGCCGACCTGGACACCGGCCAGGTGCTGGGCGGCTGCGGCCCGCACGAGTACGGCACCCCGGCCAGCGTGCAGAAGCTTCTGCTGGCGGCGACCATGCTGCCCCGGCTCGACCCGAAGCAGGTCGTCACGGTCACCGGCGAGGACATGGACATCGAGCCGGGCTCGTCCGCGGTCGGCCTGGTGGCGGGCGGTCGCTACCCGATCGAGACGGTCTGGCTGGGACTGCTGCTGCAGTCCGGCAACGAGGCGGCCAACGTGCTGGCCCGCCTCGGTGGCGGCGCGGACGGGCAGGCCGGCGGGGTGCGCGCGATGAACGAGTACGCGCACCGGCTCGGCGCCCGCCAGACGCACGCGGTGACGCCGTCCGGCCTGGACGGCGAGGGCCAGTTCACCAGCGCGTACGACCTGGCGCTGATCGCCCGGGCCTGCTTCGCCGACGCCACCTTCCGCCGGTACGCGCTGACCGAGCGCACCCGGATCCCGGCCCAGCCCGCCAAGCGCACCAAGGGCTTCGAGATCCAGAACGAGAACCAGCTGATCTACCGCTACCCGGGCGCGCTCGGCGGCAAGACCGGCTTCACCGACCTGGCCCGGCACACCTACGTCGGGGCCGCCCAGCGGCACGGACGGCGGCTGGTGGCCACCCTGCTCGGCGCGGAACCACGGCCGGCCCGGGGTTGGGAGCAGGGCGCGGCGTTGCTCGACTGGGGCTTCTCGCTGCCCCGCGACGCGGCAGTCGGCCGGCTGGTCGAGCCGGGTGAGCTGGACGCCTCGCCGTCGCCCGCCCCGCCGGCCACCGGCGACCCGCTCCCGGCCGCGGCGAGCGGACGGGCCGGGCAGGGAGTGGCGGGTCGGTGGTGGAGCGTCGGGCTCGCGGCGGGCGGGGTGCTGCTGCTGGGCGGGCTGCTCTGGCGCCGCCGGACGGGCCGCCGCCGCACCCGCTGACCACCGGCGGCGGTGTCCGGGTGTGGGCACGGCGGTCTGTCACGCATCGACAACCGGCAACCAGATCCATAGACTGCGGTCTTTCTGGCACCACGAGTCCCAGGAGGATGCCCGTGTCGAGCGAACCGCGACCGCAGCCCGTTCCGTCCGCCACCGCGATGCCCGGCCGACCGTCCCGCGCGTTGGCCCGCCTCGCCGGTGCGGTCCTGCTGGCCGGGGCGCTGGTCGGTGTCGGCGGCACCGCCGCCGTGGCCACCCCCGCCGCCGGATCGGGTGGCGCGGCGCCGGCCGTCGCCGCCGGGGGAGAGCGGCCGCGGACCACCCCCGGACCGTGCGCGTACACCGAGACCCCGGACGAGCCGGCCGCCCGGCCCGTCCCGCTGCCGCCCGACCCGCGGCCCACCCCGGACCGCGGCATGGTCCGGGTCACCCTGCGCACCAACCACGGCCCGATCGGCCTGACCCTCGACCGGGCGGCCGCCCCCTGCACCGTGCAGAGCTTCCTGCACCTGGTACGGCACCGCTTCTACGACCGGACCTCGTGCCACCGGCTGACCGCGTACCCGACGCTGAAGGTGCTGCAGTGCGGCGACCCGTCCGGCACCGGCTCGGGCGGCCCGGGCTACCGGTACCTCGACGAGCTGCCCACCGACCTGCCGCCGGCCCCGACCGACCCGACCGGGGTGCGCCGGCTCTACGCCCGCGGCACCCTGGCCATGGCCAACGCCGGGCCGGACACCAACGGCAGCCAGTTCTTCCTGGTCCAGTCCGACTCGGCGCTGCGCCCCAACTACACGATCTTCGGGTCGATCGACGCGGCCGGTCTGGCCACGCTGGACCGGATCGCGGCCGGTGGCATCGCCCCGACCGCGGAGGACCCGGCGCCGGTGGACGGCGCGCCCGCGCTGCCGGTCGAGATCTGCCGGGCGGTGCGGCACCACCACCGCTGACCGCCGACGGCCCGTCCGCCGTCCCATCGACGTGGGACGGCGGCCGGGCCGCAACTATCGGATCGTCACCGGAAGTAGAGCCACCGGCCGGCCGAGAAAGGTGTGGCCGTCACGGCCGCCCGTTCGACCGGGCCGGCGGCGCGGCGGAGCTGTCTCGCACCACCAGATCGGTGGCGAGTTCCACCCGGGGGGAGTCGATCGCCTCGCCCTGCGCCAGCCGCAGGACGGTGCGGGCGGCCAGCCGGCCCATCTCCACCAGCGGTTGCCGGACGGTGGTCAGCGGCGGTGACGCCCACCGGGCCTCCGGCAGGTCGTCGAAGCCGACCACGCTGACGTCGTCGGCGACTCGCAGGCCCCGGCGGCGTACCGCCTCGTAGACGCCGAACGCCATCTGGTCGCTGGCCGCGAAGATGGCCGTCGGCGGCTCGTCGAGGTCGAGCAGCGCCGTCCCGGCGGCGAAGCCGGAGGCGTGGTAGAAGTCGCCCGGTTGCACCAGCCGGTCGTCCACCGGCACCCCGGCGGCCTCCAGTGCGGCCCGGTAACCGTCCAGCCGGGCGCGGCTGCACAGCAGCTGGGCGGGCCCGGCCACGAAGCCGATCCGCCGGTGTCCCAGCGAGAGCAGGTGTTCGGTCGCGGCGATCCCGCCCGCCCAGTTGGTGGCGCCGATCGTCGGCACCTCGCCGGCCGGCACGCCGGCCGGGTCGACCACCACCACGGGCACGTTGAGCCGGCGCAGTTGCGCGTGCAGCGGCGGGCTCAGGTGCGAGGTCACGAAGATGACGCCGTCGGTGGCCCGGGTCCGCAGGTTCTGCAGCCACTGCCGGGCCGCCGTGGGCTGGCGGTGTATCGCGGAGACGACCGTGCCCACTCCGGCGCCGTGCCCGACGTCCTCCACCCCTCGGATGATCTCCACGGCCCAGGGGCTGTCGAGGTCGTTGAAGACCAGGTCGACCAGGCCGGCACGGCGCACCGTCCGGCTGCCGCGGCGCCGGTAGCCGTGGTGGCGCAGCAGCTCCTCGACCCGCTCCCGGGTGTCCGGGGCGACGTCGGAGCGCCCGTTGAGCACCCGCGACACGGTCGGCACGGAGACCCCGGCCTCCCGCGCGATGGCGGTGATGGTCACCCTGCGTCCGTCGTCCGCGTCCACCCGCGTCTCCTTCACCGACCGGCGCGACCGATCGTCGCCACCGAAAGTCCCGGAACGGCATGCCCGCCCCACGGTCATCTTGCCCCACGGACGGGGGTTGACGACACGGCAGGTCGGCTCTAGCGTTCCCACAAGTTACGGGAATCTTCCGGAAGTTTGTCGGACCCTTTCGGCCGCCTGAATCGTACGGGCGACTGTCCCCCAGAGCTTCGAAGGATGTCACGTGCAACCGACCCGTACCGCCATGGCCGGTACGACGATCCTCGCCGTGCTGGTCCTCACCCCCGCCACCCCCGCGGCAGCCGGCCCGACCGGGGTTCCCGACACGACGTCGGTGGCCGCCGAGAACCACCGTTCGGACCCGGAAAGCCTGCGCGCGTTGGCCGGCGTCCTGCACCCCCGGTTCACCGTGGCGCCGCTCGCCGCGCGGCGGTAGCCGATGGTCTTCACCGACCTGCCCGAGGAGCAGCTGCGGGCGTACCGCAGCGAGGTGCGGACGCCGGGGGACTTCGACCGGTTCTGGGCCGACACCCTCGCCGAGGCCCGGGGCTGCGGGTGGCCGGTGCTTACCGCGCCGGTGACCACCGGCCTGGCCACGGTCGACGTCCTCGACGTGACCTTCCCCGGGTACGCGGGGCAGCCGGTGCGGGCGTGGCTCCGGCGGCCCCGCCACGCCCGGGGGCCGCTGCCCACCGTGGTGCAGTACGCCGGCTACGGCGGCGGCCGGGGGCACCCGCTGGAGAACCTGTTGTGGGCGGCGGCCGGCTTCGCGCACCTGCAGATGGACACCCGGGGGCAGGGGTCGGGCTGGAGCCGGGGGGACACCCCGGACCCCGCCGCCGCCGGTCCGGAGGCGCCGGGGGTGACCACCCGGGGGATCGAGGACCCGCGGACGTACTACTACCGCCGGCTGATCACCGACGGAGTCCGGGCGGTCGACGCCGCCCGGACCCTGCCGGCGGTCGACCCGGCGCGGGTCGCCGTGCTCGGGCACAGCCAGGGCGGTGGCGTCGCGCTCGCCGTCGCCGCCCTGGTGCCCGACCTGGCCGCTCTGGTGGCCGGTGTGCCGTTCCTGTGCGACATCCCGCGCGCCGTGGTGGTCACCGACGCCCGCCCCTACCGGGAGATCCGCGACTACCTGGCCATCCACCGGCAGGCCGAGGAACGGGTGCTGGCCACCCTCGGCTACGTCGACGGCGTCAACTTCGCCCGCCGCGCCGGCGTGCCGGCCCGCTTCTCCGTCGCGCTGATGGACGACATCGTGCCGCCGTCGACCGTCTTCGCGGCGGTCAACGACTACCGGGGACCGGCGGAGCTGTCGGTCTGGCGGTACAACGGCCACGAGGCCGGTGGCATCGACGACGACGAGGCCGCGCTGCTGTTCCTGCGCGGGCACCTCTCGCCGGACCGGAATCCCGTCGTCGCGCAGCCTGATAGACAGGAGGGGTGAGCAGATCAGGCAGGGTCGGCCGGACACCGCCGCCGGCCGGACGGCGGCCGCGGGCGGTCGCCCTGGCCGCGGTGGTCGCGGCGCTCGTCGCCGGCTGCGAGCAACCGGCGCCGGACCGGTCGGCGCCGACCACCCCGCCCGCTCCGCCGGCGACGACCGCGCCGCCGGCGACGACCGGAGCGGCGCGCCTGCCGGGCTTCGTGGTGCTCTCCGACGTCGACCCGCGCATCCTGACCGACATCCGGTACGCCACCGCGCACAACTTCGTCGGCCGGCCGATCGCCGGCTACCGGGAGCCGCTCTGCCTGCTCACCCGGCCGGCGGCGGAGGCGCTGCGCCGGGTCCAGGACGCCGCGCTGGCCGGCGGGCACAGCCTTAAGGTGTACGACTGCTACCGCCCCGAGCCGGCCGCCGACGACTTCGTCGGCTGGGCGAAGCGGCCGGACGAGCAGCAGATGAAGGGCGAGTTCTACCCGCGGGTGGCGAAGTCGGCGCTGTTCGACCAGGGCTACATCGGGGCACCCACCGCGCACAGCCGGGGCAGCACCCTCGACGTGACCCTGGTCGACCACCCCGCCCCCACCCAGCCGCCGTACGACCCGGGCCAGCCGCTGGTCTCCTGCACCGCGCCCCGGGCCCAGCGGTTCGCCGACAACAGCGTCGACATGGGCACCGGGTTCGACTGCTTCGACGCGCTCGCGCACACCGACGCCTCCCGGGTCACCGGCGCGGCCCGGGAGAACCGGCAACTGCTGAAGCGGCTGATGACCGACGCCGGCTTCGTCAACTACGACCGCGAGTGGTGGCACTACCGCTACCGCGACGAGCCCTACCCGGACACCTACTTCGACGCGCCGGTGGCCCGCGCCTCGGTCGGCTGACCCCCACGGCCGCGGGCCGGTCGCCGGCGGGCATGATCAGCCTGGGCCGGCAGGATCGCCGCCGGACGAGGGGGGACGGCAGTGAGCACCGAACGGATCGACCCACCGGTCACCGGGGACGAGCGCAGCACGCTGCGCGCCTACCTCGACTACCACCGGGCGACCCTGGCCATGAAGTGCGACGGGCTCTCCGACGAGCAGCTGCGGCTGCGCTCCATGCCGCCGTCGACGCTCTCCCTGCTCGGGCTGGTGCGACACATGGCCGAGGTGGAGCGCGCCTGGTTCCGCCGGGTCGTCAACGGCGAGGACCTCCCGCTGGTCTGGTCGGACTCCGGCGACTACCAGGAGGCGTACGACCCCACCGGGTCCACCCGCGCCGAGGCGTTCGACGCCTGGCAGCGGGAGGTGGAGCACGCCCGCCGGATCGAGCGGGAGGCGGAGTCGCTCGACGTGACCGCCTACAGCGCCCGCTGGGACGAGACCGTGTCGCTGCGGCTGGTGATGCTGCACCTGATCCACGAGTACGCCCGGCACAACGGGCACGCCGACTTCCTCCGCGAGGGCATCGACGGCACCGTGGGCGCTTGACCGCGCCCGGTCACTCCGGAGAGCGTTGCCGCAGCGGCAGCCAGGCCAGCACGTCCTGGATCTTCGCGTCCCAGTACGCCCAGTCGTGCGTGCCGGGGGAGAGGTCCACGGTGAGCGGGACGCCGCGCCGCCGGGCCGTCTCGACGAAGTGGACGTTGTCCTCGTACAGGAAGTCCTCGGTGCCGCAGGCGACGTAGAGCGCGGGGGGTTCGGCGCCGCCGTCGCCGTACCGGTCGAGCAGGGCGACCGTGTCGTCCTCGGTGCCGGTCACCGGGCGCTCGCCGAACACGGTGTGCCACACCGCCGGGTCGACCGGGCTGGTCGGGTGGTGCCGCCGGGCGGCCACGTTCAGCGCGCCGGAGAGGCTGGCCGCCGCGGCGAACCGGCCCGGCTCGCGCAGCGCCCACTTCACCGCTCCGTAGCCGCCCATCGACAGCCCGGCGACGAAGGTGTCCTCCCGCCGCTGCGACAGCCGGAAGAACGACGAACACAGCTGCGGCAGCTCGGAGCTGAGGAACGTCCAGTACCGGTTGCCGTGCTCCTCGTCGGTGTAGAAACTCCGGGACACCTGGGGCATCACCACCGCGAGGCCGAGCGGGGCGACGTACCGCTCGATCGAGGTGCGGCGCAGCCAGATGGTGTCGTCGTCGGTCAGGCCGTGCAGCAGGTACAGCACCGGCGGGTCGCCGGCGGTGGCGTCGCCCGACATGCCGATCTGCGACGAGGTCCGCTGCGGCAGGATCACCGTCATCGAGGTGCTGAGGGTGAGCACCTCGGAGTAGAAGTCGACACGCGTCAGGGCCACGGTGATCGACCGTAGCCGACGGGGGGATCAGGTCCAGTAGAGGATCCGGCAGGCTGGCAGCCGCTCGGCCAGCTCGCGCTCGAACCAGGAGCGCAGCGCGGTCATCGTGTCGCGCGGGTAGACGTACTTCACCGCGCCGAACCGGCCGTGCCGGCGGCTGCGCAGCGTCTCCTCCATCTCCAGCTTCGTGCGGGGGTACCAGCCGAGCAGCACCTCCTTGCTGCCCGGGGTGAACCGGTGGGTGATCAGTTCGGCGGTCAGGTCCAGGTCGGGCACCCCGTCGACCGCCGCCGCGACCGCGCCGAGCAGGTCGCCGTAGTGCGCCCGCCAGTCGGGCAGCGGCATGATCGGGGCGATGGTCAGCCCGACCGGGTAGCCGTCCAGGGCGAGCCGGCGCAGCGCGGCCAGCCGGTCCGGGACCCGGGCCGTGCCGCCTTCCATCCGCTCGCTCACCGGCCGGCAGTTGACGCTGAACCGGACCCGGGTACGGCCGGCGTGAGGCAGCCCGACGAAGCTGTCCACGTCGGCGTACTTGGTGGTCCAGCGCAGCTGCACCGGCGCGTCCCAGCCGGCGAAGTGCTCCACCGCCCGCCGCCAGCTGCCGGTCAGGTGCTCCAGGGCGAGCGGGTCGGTGTAGCAGGACGCCTCGAACGTGGTGCCCTCCCCGGCCCGGCGCGGGTTGCGGCTGGTCACCGTCCCCTGCCCGGCGTAGCCGGCCAGCCCGGCCAGGATCTCGTCCAGGTCGGCGTAGACCCGGGTCACCGGGGGACCGGAGAGCGAGCCGGCCAGGTAGCAGTACTGGCAGTGCGCCGGGCAGCCCTCGGCCAGGTCGAACCGCCAGTCCGCGCTCGGCGCGATCGGTTGCAGCTTCCGCCGCGACGGGGGGCTCACCACGATCGCCAGGGTCGACTTCGCCCGGGCGTAGGTCTCCCGCTCGGTGGCGCCACGGATCCCGGTCAGCCGGTTGGAGCGCAGCCGCTCGACCTCGATGCCCAGGGCCGCCAACCGGTCGACGATCCGCCGTCCGTGCGGCTGGTCCAGCGCCGCCGGGGTGGCGACCACCCGCCGGGGCGTCCAGCGCCGCGCCGGGCGGGCCACCGGCGCCAGCCCGGCCAGGTGGCGGATCGGCACCCGCTCCCCGCTGGCGTCGTGCGGCGCGGGGGGTACGTCCACGGCGAGCGGCTCGTCGACGTCCACCGCCTCGGCGTCCGGCCTCATCCCGGCGGGGTACCCGCTTCCGCGCCGATCGCACGTTCGGGTTAATCGGTTGCCCGCCCGGCGGGTCCGCTGGTGCACTGCCCACGACGGCCGACGACCAGAAGGGGTGCCCGGAATGCTCGCGACGTTCATGTCCAACCAGCTCGGAATCGTTCTCGACCCGAAGGACATGACGCTGCGTGAAGACGCTCAATGTGGGGATCCTGGCGCATGTTGACGCCGGAAAGACCAGCCTGACCGAACGACTGCTGCACGCCGTCGGCGTGATCGACGAGCCCGGCAGCGTGGACGAGGGCACCACCCGTACCGACTCGATGCCGCTGGAGCGGCAGCGGGGCATCACCATCCGCTCCGCGGTCGTGTCGTTCGTGGTCGGCGACGTGACGGTCAACCTGATCGACACGCCCGGCCACCCGGACTTCATCGCCGAGGTGGAGCGGGCGCTCGGCGTGCTCGACGGCGCCGTGCTGGTGGTCTCCGCCGTCGAGGGCGTACAGGCGCAGACCCGGGTGCTGATGCGGACGCTCCAGCGCCTGCGGCTGCCCACCCTGATCTTCGTCAACAAGATCGACCGGGCCGGCGCCGACCCCGACCGTACGCTGCGGGACATCGCCGCCCGGCTCTCCGCCGCGGTCGTGCCGCTGGGCGCCGTCGACCAGCCCGGCACACCGGCGGCCCGGTTCGCCCCGTACGCCGATACCGACCCGGCCCACACCGGCCGGCTGCTCGACGTGCTCACCGCGCACGACGAGGCGCTGCTGGCCGCGTACGTCGCCGACGAGACGACGGTGACCGGTCCGCGACTGCGGACGGCGCTCGGGGCGCAGAGCCGCCGCGCGCTGGTCCACCCGGTGCTCGCCGGGTCCGCGGTGACCGGCGGCGGCGTCGGAGCGCTGATCGCCGGCCTGACCGAGCTGCTGCCGGCGACCCGCGGTGACGCCGACGGGCCGGTCTCCGGCACGGTCTTCAAGATCGACCGCGGCCCGGCCGGCGAGAAGCTCGCCTACGTGCGGCTGTTCGGCGGGACGCTGCGTGCCCGCGACCGGGTGTCCGTGGGTGGGGGCGACCCCGCGAAGGTGACCGGGATCGAACTCTTCGACCAGGGCGCCGCGGTCCGCGCCGACGCGGTCAGCGCGGGCCGGATCGCCATCCTGCGCGGGCTCGACCAGGTCCGGGTCGGCGATCCGGTCGGCGCGGCGCCGCCGGGCGACCGCCGGCACTTCGCCCCACCCACCCTGGAGACCGTCGTCGTGCCGGAGCGGGCCGGCGACCGCGCGGCGCTGCACGTGGCGCTCGCCCACCTCGCCGAGCAGGACCCGCTGATCAACGTCCGGCAGGACCCGGCCCGGCGGGAGATCTCCGTGTCGCTCTACGGCGAGGTGCAGAAGGAGGTCATCCAGGCCGTGCTCGCCGACGACCACGGCGTGCCGGTCACCTTCCGGGAGACCACCACCGTCCACGTGGAACGGCTGGTCGGGGTCGGCGCGGCGGTCGAGTTCATCGGCGTGCCGCCCAACCCCTTCCTCGCCACGGTCGGGCTGCGGGTCGCCCCCGGCCCGCCCGGCAGCGGGACCACGTTCCGGCTCGCCGTGGAACTCGGCTCCATGCCGCCGGCGTTCATCGCCGCCGTCGAGGAGACCGTGCACGAGACGCTGCGCCAGGGCCCGCACGGATGGCAGGTCCTCGACTGCGAGGTCACCATGACCCATTCCGGCTACTGGGCCCGGCAGAGCCACGCGCACGGCACTTTCGACAAGAGCATGTCCAGCACCGCCGGGGACTTCCGCAACCTCACCCCGCTGGTGCTGATGGCGGCGCTGCGGCAGGCCGGCACCCGGGTGGCGGAACCGATGCACCGGTTCCGCCTGGAGGTACCCGCCGACCTGCTCGGCGGGGTGCTGCCAGTGCTGGCCGGGCTGGACGCGGTGCCCCGGCAGACCACCGCCGAGGGGCCCGCGTACGTGGTGACGGGGGACATCCCCGCGGGGCGGGTGCACGCGCTGGAGCAGCGGCTACCGGCGCTGACCCGGGGCGAGGGGCTGCTGGAGTCCACCTTCGACCACCACCGCCCGGTACGCGGCGAGACACCCGTGCGGGAACGCTGGGACCACGACCCGACGGACCGCCGGAAGTACCTGCTGGCGGTCGTCCGCCGGGTCGCCGGGCGCGGCGAGGGTTAGCGAGCGGCCCGGCTGCCGCGGAATATCCATTGTCGTGTCTGGCCGGGCCCGCTAACGTCCTCGTCGCAAGGTCAACCGAGCAGATCCCCTTTGGAGCACGCCGTGTCGCAGCGCCACCGCACCAACGCCAGGTGGCTCACGCCGCGTGGTGGTGCCCTGCGGCCCGCGGGCGAACCCGCCCGGGGTCTGTGCCGAGCCGAGCGGGGCCGGCGACCGGGGTGGTGGCGCGACTAGCGCCAGCGCATAAGCGCAGCCGCCCACCCCGCCGGGGAAAGGGCGGCTTTTTCGTCTCCCCGGACGGCGGGACGGGCAGCGGACCCTTCCCGGCACGGGCCGTTGGCGCAGGCGTCCCGTACCAACCCGCGGTTGTAGCGCAGTCAGGCAGCGCGTCACCTCGCCATGGTGAAGATCGCCGGTTCGAATCCGGCCAACCACTCGACCACCGGGCACTACGCCCGGCACGGGCTGCGCGCTGGGCGCAGAGAGGCTTTGCACGCCACTCCCGCCGGGTTCGATTCCCGGGCGGTCCACGAGCATCCCGGTCCCGCCGAGGAGGGCGGCGACCAGTCGACGAAGAGGAGACGACGATGAGTTTCACCCCGCTCGCGGGCACCCGCGCACCGGTCCGGGTCTGGACCGACCCGTACGGCATCGAGCCGCAGGCCGCCCGGCAGCTGCGCAACATCGGCGCGCTCCCGTGGGTGGAGGGCGTCGCGGTCATGCCGGACGTGCACTTCGGCAAGGGCGCCACCGTCGGCTCGGTCATCGCGATGCGGCAGGCCGTCTCGCCGGCCGCGGTCGGGGTGGACATCGGCTGCGGCATGTCCGCGGTGCGTACCTCGCTCACCGCGGCCGACCTGCCCGACGACCTGGCCACGCTGCGCTCGGCGATCGAGGCGACGATCCCGGTCGGGTTCGCCCAGCGGGACACCGCGGTTGACCCGCGCCGGGTGCGGGGCCTGGAGCAGGGCGGCTGGGACGCCTTCTGGCGCCGGTTCGCCGACCTCGACCGGCGGGTGGCGCAGCTGGAGACCCGCGCCCAGCGCCAGCTGGGCACCCTCGGCGGCGGTAACCACTTCATCGAGGTCTGCCTGGAGCAGGGGGGCGCCGACGCCGGCCGGGTCTGGCTGATGCTGCACTCGGGGTCGCGCAACATCGGCAAGGAACTGGCCGAGCGGCACATCGGGGTGGCCCGCCGGCTGCCGCACAACGCCGACCTGCCCGACCGCGACCTCGCGGTCTTCCTCGCCGGCACGCCGGAGATGGAGGCCTACCGGCGGGACCTGTGGTGGGCGCAGGAGTACGCGCGGCGCAACCGGGCCGTCATGCTCGCCCTGCTCTGCGGGGTGGTGCGGGAGCAGTTCCCGCAGGTCGGCTACGACGAGCGGATCAGCTGCTTCGCCGGTGAAACCCAGGTCATGACAGATCAAGGCTGCCGGCCCATTCGTGACCTCGCTGGCGGGCGGCACACGCTGCTCACTGCAGACGGTCAGTGGGTGAAGGCTCCGGTGGCTTCATTCGGTCGCCAGCGGATCTACGAGGTGACCGTTGGTCGCTACGGCGAGGAGAAGGTGATTCGAGCGACCGCTGAGCACCGCTGGTTGCTACGGCCGAAAGTGGCCCAAAATCGGACCGAGGCGACCACTGTAGGCCTTCGAGTCGGTGACCGTCTCGAATACACATTTCCACGACCGCTGCCAGGCCTCCGGCCGTCGCGTGAAGGCATCGCCCGTGGGTTCGTTTACGGTGATGGTTCGATCTCCGGTGACAGCTATGCTCACGCGACCTTCTACGGAAAGAAGGATCAGGCCCTCCTCTCATTCTTCGACGGTGCGGACCGTTTGCGCACCTACTACTACGCATACGATCCTCGGTCACCTAACCGCAAGCGTCACGTCCCACAACACGAGGTAACGGAGCGCGATCTTGCGAGCGGGCAGATTTCGTCGTACCGACGACTGGGTGGGTTGCCTCGGGAGTGGAAGCGCGAGTATCCGGCGCTTGAGAGTCCTGTAGCCGTCCTGTATGGCTGGATTGCTGGCTACTTCGCGGCGGACGGTGACGTGGGAAAGACGGGCCGGCCCTCGATCTGGTCTGCCGATCGGCGGGACTTGGAGTTTGTCAAGGCCGCATGTGATGTCCTTGGTGTCTGGACACTGCCGATTCGGCGCAGAATGCGCAGCGGCTTTGGGGCGGCTGCTTCACCGATCTACGTGATGGGCATCTCCAGAGCGGATCTCACCCCCGAGTTCTTTATTCACAAAGACCATCGCGAGCGCTGGTTAGCGAATCGCCATGCCGTCGAGCGCAGGGGTTGGACCGTGCGAAAGGTGCAGGAGACCGAGGTGGTGGAGGAGGTGTACTGCGCAATTGTGGATGGCACACACTCCTTCGCACTGGAGGGCAACATCCTCACCGGGAACTGTCACCACAACTACGTGGCGGAGGAGAGCTACGGCGGGGTGGACGTGCTGGTGACCCGCAAGGGCGCGATCCGGGCCGGTCGGGGGGACCTGGGGATCATCCCGGGGTCGATGGGCACCGGGTCGTACATCGTGCGCGGCAAGGGCAACCCGGACGCGTACTGCTCGGCCTCGCACGGGGCCGGACGGCGGATGTCGCGGGCCCAGGCCAAGCGGACCTTCAGCACGGCCGACCTGGCGGCGCAGACCGCGGGGGTGGAGTGCCGCAAGGACGCCGGGGTGGTGGACGAGATCCCCGGCGCGTACAAGGACATCACCGAGGTGATGGCGCAGCAGGAGGACCTGGTCGAGGTGGTCGCCCACCTCAAGCAGGTGGTCTGCGTGAAGGGATGAACCGCGGACCGGCGCCCGGGGGGATGGGGCGCCGGTCCGGACCCCTCGGTGGCCCGGTCACGGCCACCGCAGGCCCCCGGAGGATCCCCTCGCCCGAGTACTCTGCCGGCATGACCAGCGCGCATGAGGCGGTCGCGGCCTACTGGGCCGCCGCGGAGGCCCGGGACTGGGATGCCTTCGGCGCCCTGCTCGCCGACGACGTGATCTACCGCAGCCCGCAGACCAGGGAGCAGGTCCGCGGCCGGGACGCCTACATCCGGTTCAACGTGGAGGGCTTCCCCTACGACTGGCACATCACGGTGCAGCGGATCGTCGGCGAGCACCGGCACGCCGCGAGCTGGATCGAGTTCACCGGCGCCGAAGGCTCGCGGCCCGGCCTGTGCTTCTTCGAGCTCGGAGACGATGGCCGGATCACCCGGATTACCGACTTCTGGCCCGAGTCGTACGAGCTTCCGGCCAGCCGCGCCCATCTGGTCGAACGCTACTGATCCGTCGGTCAGCGGCCGGTGGCGGCGAGGGTGACCGGGACGGCCACCAGCTTGGTGCGGGAGCCGTCGGCGGGGGAGATCTCGTACACCTCCACGGTGCCGGGCTGCTCTCGGGTGAGCCGGTAGCGGATGCCGACCCGGTAGTCACCGCGGCAGCCGGTGCCGCAGGTGGCGGTGGTGAAGGTGGTGGCGAGTTCCCGGCCGGCGGCGTCGAGGATCCGGACGTTGACCGTCGCCTCGAACACGTCCGCGGTGCCGGTGACGGTGACCGGGGCGGTGACCCGTTGGCCGATGGTGGGGCTGGTCACCACGATCGGTGGGAGCAGGTCGGCGTAGGCGCCGCGGTCGACCGGGGTGCCGGCGCCGAACCGGACCCGCCGCACGGTGGGGAACTGGGTGAGGGTGTAGACGATCTGTGCCTCGCGCAGTCGCCGGGCCGATGCGGACGTGGTGGGCAGCGGGGCGAGGGTGGCGACGTCGTCGGCGATCCGGGTGATCTCGGCGCCGGCCGGCAGCAGGGTGCTCATGCCGGTGGCGGCCTCCGCCGCGGTGGGCCCGGTGGCCAGTTCGGCCAGGGCCAGCCGGGAGGTGGTCAGGGTCGCCGGCCGGGTGCGCCGGGTCGGCGTGATCCGCCCGTCGCGGACGTACCACAGCTCGAGGGTGAGGGTGTCCGGGCGCGGCGGGGTGCTGGCGGTCGCCGGTGGGGTGCGGGTCGCCGGCGTGGCGGGCGGCGGGCCGGTCTGCGCCGGGGTGGGCGGCGGTGTCGGGCCGGCGGGGGCGGTGGTGGCCGGCGACGCCGCGGTGGGCGCCGGGCCGAGTGACCCCCCGCGTGGGTCGGCGCAACCGGCCGCCAGGAGCAGGACCGTGGCCAGCGTGGCCGCGCGGCGGGTCATCGGCCGTCCGGCCGGGTGCCGGCGTCGGCCGGGGTCGCGGTTCATCGGGCACCGTCCGGCTGCGGCGCCGGGCGGGGGACGGCCTCGGCCCGTTCCGCGGGGCCTGCCGGGTCCGGCCGGGTGGCGGGCAGTTCCAGCCGGAACCGGGTGCCGGTGCCGGGTTCGCTGTGCACCCGTAGCCGTCCGCCGAGCAGTCGGGCGTTTTCTCGGGCGATGGCCAGCCCGAGTCCGCTGCCCCGGCCGGAGCGGGCCGGGTCGACCTTGTAGAAGCGGTCGAACAGCCGCGGCAGGTGTTCGGCGGGGATGCCCGGCCCTTGGTCGGTGACGTCGAAGACGACCAGCGGTCCGGCCGGCCGGACGGCGGCGCGGATCTCGCCGCCGCCGTGGTCGACCGCGTTGGCGATCAGGTTGGCCAGCACCCGTTCCAGCCGGCGTGGGTCGGTGTGCAGCTCGACCGGTGTGGCGGCGACGGTGACCCGGTTCCGCCAGCCGCGGGCGGCGACGATGGCGTCGAGCAGGGCGGGCGCGTCGACCGGGCGGACGGTCACCGGCTCCTGGCCGGCGTCGAGCCGGGAGATCTCCATCAGGTCCTCCACCAGGCGGCGCAGCCGTACCACGTCGGTGACCAGCAGCTCGGCGGCGCGGCGGGCGTCGCCGGGCAGGTGGTCGAGGTGGTCGCGCAGCAGCGACGCCGCGGCCACCAGGGCGGTGACCGGGGTACGCAGCTCGTGCGCGACGTCGGCGGTGAACCGCCGCTCCCGGGCCTGGGCGCGGGACAGCGCGTCGATCTTCGACTCCAGCGCCTCGGCCATCTCGTTGAACGAGGCGGCCCAGGCGCTGAACTCGTCGCGGCCGCGTACCGGCAGCCGGGTGGCGAGCAGCCCCTCGGTGATGGCCCGGGCGGCGCGGCTGGCCCGACCGACCGGTTCCAGGGTCCGGCGGGCGAGGCTGTGTCCGACCCCGGCGGCGAGCAGCACCACCAGCACCCAGCCGGCCAGCAGCGCGGTGCGGAGCTGGTCGAGGTCGGCCACGACGGCGTCCTCGACGGTGACCACGTACAGCTCGGCGGTCGAGCCGGGTATCCGGCCGCCGACCACCAGCAGTCGGGGGCGGGCGCTGGGCGCGGAGCGTTCGTAGCCGAGCTGCCCGGCGGCGACCGTGGTCCGCAGCTGCGCGCCGAGCTGCGGCGCGTACGCGGGGTTGGACGGCTGCGGCTCGCCGGCGACCAGCACCACGTGCCGGCCGCTGCCCTCGAAGCTGGCCAGCAGGTCGGCGCGGCGCTGGTCGGTCAGCGGCAGGAACTGCCCGGCGAGCACCAGCTGGTAGCGGGCGTCGGCGGCGGCCTGGTGCAGCGACCCGTCGAAGCGGGCCTGGTGCAGCAGCAGGTAGGACCCGCCCGCGAGCACTCCGGCGGAGACCCCGGCGACCAGTACGAACGCGATCGTCAGCCGGCGTCGCAGGCGGCCCGGGGCGACGGCGTCGGCGGCCATCGGTGCCTCCTCCCTCACGACGTGGACAGCTTGTAGCCGGCGCCGCGGACGGTGCGCAGCAGTCGGGGGTGGGCCGGGTCGTCCTCCACCTTGGCGCGCAGCCGCTGCACCGCCACGTCGACGAGCCGGCTGTCGCCGAGGTAGCTGTGGTTCCACACCCGGTCCAGCAGCATCTCCCGGGTGAAGACCTGGCCCGGGCGGCGGGCCAGCTCCAGCAGCAGCCGGAACTCGGTGGCGGTCAGCGGCAGCTCCCGGCCGTCCTTGCGGGCGACGAAGCTGGCCGGGTCGATCTCCAGCCCGCCGACGGTGAACGTGCCCGGGGTCACCGGCGCGGTGGCCCGGCGCAGCACCGAGCGGACCCGGGCGACCAGCTCCGGCAGGTCGAACGGCTTGCGCAGGTAGTCGTCGGCGCCGGACTCCAGGCCGACCACCACGTCGATGGTGTCGGTGCGGGCGGTCAGCATGAGGATGGGCACCTGGCTGGTCCGCCGGATCTCCCGGCACACCTCGAAGCCGTCCAGGCCGGGCAGCATGACGTCGAGCACGATCAGGTCGACCGGCCGGGCCCGCCACACCGCGAGCGCCTCCCTGCCGTCGACGGCGGTGCTGACCCGCAAACCGGCGCGGCGCAGACCCAGGGCGGTGACCTCCCGGATGGAGGCATCGTCCTCGACCACCAGCACGTGGCCCTCCATCATCCGAGACTAGTCCCGCCACGACCCGTCGCCGACCTGCCGCATCGGACGATGTGGAGGGCCCGGCCGGTGCCGGGCCCTCCACCGCGCGGCTCGGTCACGCCTGCCACTGGTGGGCGACGTCGAGCACGATCCGGCTGTGCGTGCCGGGGCCGGCGAGCACGAACACCCGGAACGGCAGCCGGGCCCGCACCCCGACGGCGAAGGTGGTGTAGCCCTCGAAGCTGCCACCGAAGACCACGTCCCGCAGGGTTCGGTAGCGCAGCACGTTCGCCGCGTGCTCACCGACCCGGTACGGCACGGTGGCCAGCCGCTCGTCGTCGTACGCCGGGGCCTGGAGGGAGACCCGCAGCAGCTCGTCCCCCGCGGTGTACGGCGACAGCGCCAGCCCCTCGCCCTCGGTCCAGGTCTCGCCGTAGGTGACCGTGTAGCCGGTCACCGTCCCGTCGAACTCGAACACCACCCGGTCGAAGCAGTCGTGCCGGCCGGTGCGCACCTCGACCAGCGGCGCGGTGCTCAGCGTGCCGGCCGACTTCGCCCCGCTGCCCCAGGTGATCCCGCAGTACGGCGACCCGGTCGCCGCCGCGGTGGTGGTGGTCGCGGCGGTGCCGGTGCCCGCGCCGGCCACCAGGCCGGCGAGCACGACCACCAGCGCCGTGAGCGCATTTCTGATCCTCATCGTCTTCCCCCTCGGATCGTTTCCCCTTCGGGCCACCTCGGTCGGCCTCGTCGCCGGTGGCCTCGCCGTTTACCGTCGGGCCGGTCCGCCACAGCCACTTCGCCGTGGCGTAACGCCCGGGTAACAGCTGTCGGGTCAGGACGTCGGGTCGGACTCCGGCGGCCGGCGCAGCGTCCGCAGCGGCGAGCAGCAGACCGGCAGCCAGGTCAGGCCGTTGGCGATGGCGCCGACCACCAGCGCGGTGCGCACGTCGGCGTACTGGCCCAGCAGGCCGGCGACGACCGCGCCGACGGTGAGCGCCCCGGTGAGCAGGAAGCGGAAGGTGGCGTTCATCCGCCCGAGCAGGGCGTCCGGGGTGCTGCCCTGCCGCAGGCTCACGCCGATGACGTTGCCCACCCCGGTCCGCCAGGCCAGCGCGAGCCACCCGAGCCCGGCCAGCCACAGCATCGGCCCGGTGTTGATCAGCGCGACGAGCAGGCCGAGCGGCGCGACGAGCAGGCCGGGCAGCCAGAGCGCCCGGCCGTGGCCGATCCGGTCGGCGATCGGCCGGGCGGTGACCGCCCCCAGCAGCGCGCCGACCCCGCCGAGGGCGAGGAAGAGCCCCAGGTGGGCCGCGCCGAGGCCCAGCTCACGCAGGAAGACGACCGGCAGCATGGTGGTGGTCAGCTGCATGGTCAGGTTGATGCTCGCGGTGGAGACGGCGAGCGGACGCAGCAGGGGGTTGCCGAGCACGTGCCGGACGCCCGCGCGGAGCTGCCGGGCGAACCCGCCCTGCCGGGCCGGGGCCGGGCGGGGCGGCGCCACCCGGATCCGGCCGAGCACGGCCGCGGCGACCGCGAACCCGACAGCCTCGGCCACGACGGCGACCGGTGCGGTGAGCGCCTGCACCACCAGGCCGCCGAGCCCGCGGCCGGCGATCTGCAACGTCCCG
Source organism: Micromonospora sp. LZ34 (assembly GCF_052981855.1). Lineage (NCBI taxonomy): Bacteria > Bacillati > Actinomycetota > Actinomycetes > Micromonosporales > Micromonosporaceae > Micromonospora > Micromonospora sp. LZ34. The sequence continues at coordinate 20,271 of NZ_JBRIQN010000045.1, read as the reverse complement.
CTGGTACTCATCAGCAGCGAGTTCGCCGCCACCAGCCGGTGGCGGCCGACCAGCTCCGGCAGGACACTCTGCGCCGACACGTCGGCGAAGACGGTGCCGACCCCGGTGAGCAGCACGACCAGGTAGAGCTGGTGCATGGTCAACCAGCCGGCCCACCAGGCCACCGGCACCGACGCGATCAGCACCGCCCGCAGCAGGTCGGCGGTGACCAGCACGGTGCGGCGGGGCCAACGGTCGACCCAGACCCCGGCCGGTAGCCCGATCATCAGGAACGCGGCGGTGCTCAGCGCGCCGAGCAGCCCCACCTGGCCGGGGCTGGCCGAGAGCAGGGACACGGCGAGCGCCGGCACCGCCAGCTGCCCGACGTGGAAGCCGACGTCGTGGACCACCGTGGCGGTGTAGAGCAGCCGGAAGGAGCGCGGCCATCGACCGGCGTGGTGCTGGCCGGTGACCGGCGCGGCGGGAGCGGTGAGCATGCCGACCACCGTGACGGCGGCCCCCGGCCGTGGCGATAGATTTGGCCCTCGCCAAATCCAGGGGAGGCGCCGATGATGCTGGTCGGGTTGGACGCGCGTGACCTGGCGACGACCCGGTTCGCGGTGTCGCCGCTGTGGGAGGTGGTGGCCAGCGTCCGGGTCATCCGGCAGCCACACCGGTTTCCGGAGCACCTGCCCTGGGTGGAGCGGGCCCGGCCGCGCCTGGCCGGCGTGGACTGGCGGCTCCTCGCCGACCTGGTGCCGGTGCTGACCGGGGTGGTGCCGAGCTTCCTCTGCCCGCCGCCGTCCACCTCTCAGCCGACGCTCGACGTGGAGCTGGCCACCCTCGCCGCCACCCCGGCCGACGCCGTCCGGGCCGACCTCGCCGTCGGGTCCGGCCCGCGGTCAGCTTGGCTGCGAGAGCTGTACGACGACCCGGGCGCCGGGCTGGCCCGGCTGGCCGAGGTCGTCCGGGCGTACGCCGACGCGGCGATCGGGCCGTACTGGCCGCGGATGCGCACGCTGCTGGAGCGGGAGGTGCTGCTCGGCGCGCGGCGAATGGCCGGCGACGGGCTGCAGGGGCTGCTCAACCACCTCGACCCGTACGTCCGGCTGGACGGTGACACCCTGCACGTGGAGCACCTGGTGGTCTCCGGTGAAGTGCGGCTCGACGGGCGGGGGCTGCTGCTGGTCCCGTCGGTCTTCTGCGGTCCCCGGGTCTGGTCCAACTTCGGCTCGCCGGGGCAGCCGGTGCTGCGCTACCCGGCCCGCGCGGTGGCCACGCTCTGGGAGCGGGCCCCGGGTCCGCACGGTCGCGCGCTGGCCCGGGTGCTCGGCCGTACCCGGGCCGCGCTGCTGCACGAGTTGGCGGTGCCGACCTCCACCACGGAACTGGCGGACCGGTGCGGGCTGACCCCGGGTACGGTGTCGGCGCACCTCGGTGCGCTGCGCGCGGCCGGTCTGGTGGGCGCCCACCGCGCCGGCCGGTTCGTGCTCTACGCCCGCACCACGGCGGGCGAGGCGCTGGTCGCCGCCGCGTCATGACACTGACGGAAGGAGAACCATGACCGGGCGTACGCCGAAGGTCTCCTGCGTGTTCGTCTGCCACGACGGCGCGGGGCGGCTGCTGCTGGCCCGGCGCGCGGCCGGGGCGCGCGACGAGCCGGGCACCTGGGACACCGGCGCGGGCGCGCTGGAGTTCGGCGAGACGTTCGAGGCGGCGGTCGCCCGGGAGGTCGCCGAGGAGTACGCGACCACGCCCCGGGCGATCACCCTGCTCGGGGTACGCAACGTGCTGCGCGCCGACCCGCCGTCGCACTGGGTGGCGGTGGTCTTCGCCGTCCGGGTCGACCCGGCGACGGTGGCGATCGGCGAGCCGCACAAGTTCGACCGGTTGGGCTGGTACACCCGGGACGCGCTGCCCGCGCCGGTGCACTCGCAACTGCCGGCGACCCTGGCGATGCTGCCCGATCCGCTGCCCTGACCGCCGGGCCGACTGCCGCGCGAGGTGGCCGGCGCGGTTCGGCGGTCGGTATGACGTTTCCGTTATGGGGGATATCGACGGCGGCCGATCTAACATTCACGTACATCGATGCGGCGGCGCCGCCGCCGTGAACTCAGGGGAGTACGTGATGTTCCGACGACAACTGCTGCGCGCGGCGGGAGCCGTGCTGACGGCCGTCCTGGCCGCGGCCGGCGTCCAGGTGGCCACCGGCGCGACCGCGTCCGCCGCCGCCCGCACCGTCTACTACGACGCGAGCCGTGCCGGCGAGTTCCGCACCAACTTCGACCAGGCGGCGCAGATCTGGAACAGCCGGGTCAGCAACGTCCAACTGGTCCCCCGCACCCCCGGCAACGTCACCATCTACGTCGACAGCGGCTGGCCGCGGGCGCAGGTCACCAGCCTGGGCAACGGCCGGATCTGGATGGGCTGGACGGCGGTCAACCAGGGCTACGACCGCACCCGCATCGCCAGCCACGAGCTGGGTCACATCCTCGGCCTGCCCGACCGGCGCACCGGCCTCTGCTCCGACCTGATGTCCGGCAGCAGCGCCCCGGTCTCCTGCCGCAACGCCTACCCCAGCTCGGCCGAGGCCAGCCGGGTCAACCAGCTCTTCGCCGGCGGCCTCGCCGCGGCCGCCGTCGCGGGGACGTACACCTGGACCGCCGGCGCGGACGCCGAGGGTGACGTGACGCCGCTGGTGGTCGGCGGCCGCCCGGCCACCGAGAACTACCCGTGGATGGTCTACGTCTCCGGCTGCACCGGCACCCTGATCAAGGCCAACTGGGCGGTCACCGCGCGGCACTGCTCGACGCCCTCCTCGGTGCGGGTGGGCAGCATCAACCGCACCAGCGGCGGGACCGTGGTCCGGGTGACCCGGGCGGTCAACCACCCCACGATCGACGTCAAGCTGCTGCAACTGGCCAGCTCGGTCGGCTACGCCCCGGCGCCCATCCCGACCACCTCCGGCGCGACCGGCACGGCGACCCGGATCATCGGCTGGGGCCAGACCTGCCCGACCCGCGGCTGCGGCGGCGCCCCGACGGTGGCGCACGAGCTCGACACCTCGATCGTGTCGGACAGCCGCTGCATCGGCACCAACGGCCCGTACGAGATCTGCACGAACAACACCAACGGCAACTCCGGCGCCTGCTACGGCGACTCCGGCGGCCCGCAGGTGCGCCGGATCAACGGGGTGTGGAACCTGATCGGCGCGACCAGCCGGTCCGGCAACAACAACTCGGTCTGCGCCACCGGTCCGTCCATCTACGGCGACCTGCCCTCCATCCGGTCGTGGATCAACACCCAGGTCGGCGGCCTGCCGTCCTGATCCGCCCGCCGGCCACGGGGGACGCCGTCCGCGGCGTCCCCCGTGGACCGTGCCCGGCGGCGGACGTCATGGGGCGTCACGCGGCCGACACGGGGTGTGCGGTACGGTGCTCACATATCGACCCCTTCCGAGGTGATCCATGCCTGCCGCGGCCGCACTCGCCCTGACCCTGGCGTTGGCTCCCGCGCCGACGCCCGCTCCGTCGTCGTCGGATTCCGGCGGGTTGGTCGGAGGGCTTCTCGGCGGTGTCGGTCGGGCCGTCGGTGACCTGTTGGGCGGCGGCGAGGGCACCCCCACGCCGAGCGCCCCGCCCACCCCGAGCGCCCCCGGCCCGTCGGCCTCCGCTCCCGCGCCGGCCGGTCCGTCGTCGTCGGCCGCCCCCGGCGCCTCGACCGCCGCCGGGCCCGGCGCGCCGGTCGTCGGGCGTGCCGGCGAGGGGCCGGGCCGCCAGGAGGGCGCGGTGCCGGCGCCGGACGGGCGCAGCGCCGTCGTCGACACCCCGTCATCGCTGACCGCCCCGGCCGCGCCCACGGACGACGACCGGCTCCAGTGGATGGTGCTCGGCATCGCCATCGGCGCTCTGGCGGTGCCCGTGATGCTGCTGCTACGCCGCCGCCGTCCGGAGGTCGCGCCCGCCGCCCCGGCCGTCGCACCGGCGCCGGCCGTCGCGCCCGGGCCGGTCGACGACAACGTGACGCGGCTGCCCACCAATTTGAACGCCATCTACGAGTTGGGCCGGCTCGACGAGCGGCTCGCCCAGGAACGCAACCGCGGCTCCTGACCCTCCGGGTCCGCCGGCTGCCCCGGGCGGCGGCCCAGCCGGCCACCGTTGCCGGCACCGGTGGCCGCGAGCTGGGGCACCCGGCCACGTCGGGCGGCGCGCGGGTCGTCCGGATGCCCGGATGCCCGGCGCCGCGCGGTGGCGGGGGATTCCGCCGCGGCGAGCGCCCTGAGGGCGTGTCCGCGTGCCGTCCGCACCGCCGGCCGGCGCGGATCCGGGTTGGAAACGTTTTCGTAACGAGCCCTTGACCGTGGCATGGCGAGTGGCGCAAACTCCCGGAAACGTTTACAGCAATCAGGTGGAGGTGGCGATCGTGGGTCGTAAACGTTTACAGACGTCGACCGACGGCCGGCCCACCGTGCACACCGTGGCCGCCCGCGCCGGTGTCTCCATCGCCTCCGCCTCGCGGGTGCTCAACGGCGTCGGCGGCAGCCCGGAGACCATCCGCAAGGTGCGCGCCGCGGCGGCCGAGGTCGGCTACGTGCCCAACGCCATCGCCCGCTCCCTGCAGTCCCAGCGCACCGGCCTGGTCGCGCTCGCCGTCGAGGACATCGGCAACCCGGTGTACGTGGCGATGATGCGCGCGATCGAAGCGGTGGTCGCCGCGTCCGGCCGGCAGTTGCTGGTGCACGCCACCGGCGGGCGGATCGACAACGAGACCACCCTGCTGCGGCGGCTGGCCAACCGCTACGTCGACGGCATGATCCTCTCGCCGATCCGGGTCACCGACGACCACCTCGCCGCCATGGTGGACAGCCCGGTGCCGGTGGTGGTGGTCGGTCAGCTCGGCGCCGACGCCCCGGTGGACAACGTGCGTACCGACTCGCGGCGCGGCGTCGCGCTGGCGGTGGAGCATCTGCTCGCCGCCGGACGGCGCCGGATCGGCTTCGTCAACGGCCCGCTGGACACCGTCCCCGGCGCCGCCCGCGACGCCGGCTTCCGGGCCGCCCTGGCCGAGCACGGCATCGACCTCGACGAGCGCCTGGTCGAGGTCGGCGACTTCCAGTACGCGGCCGGCCGCGCCGCCGCCGAGCGGCTGCTCGCCCGGGCCCGCCCGGATGCGCTGGTCTGCGCCAACGACCTGATCGCGGTCGGCGCGCTGCACGCGCTGCTGGCCGCCGGGCACCGGGTGCCCGAGGACGTGGCCGTGGTCGGCATGGACGACACCGAGCTGGCCCAGATGATGTTCCCGCAGCTGTCCAGCGTCTCCCTCGGCTCGGCCGAGCGCGGTCGCCGCGCCGCCGAGCTGCTGCTGACCCGGATCGCCGACCCGGCGCTGCCGCCCCGGCGCGAGCAGGTGCCGCCCAGCCTCGCCGTGCGTGCCTCCAGCCGGGCCGCCGTGCCGAACCCCCGCCCGTCCACCGGAGAGGTGCCAGCTGTGCCCGCGAGGAGTGCGTCCGCGAGCCCCGCAGCCGCGAGCGAGGAGGTGATCCCGTGACCACGCTGGCCGAGCGGCCGGACGTCGAACGGGCCGGAAAGCCCGGTCGGGGCATCCGCTCCCGCTCCGACCGGACCATGATCTACCTGCTGCTGCTCCCGTCGCTGCTGCCGATCCTGGTGCTGTCGGTCTTCCCGCTGCTCCGCGGCATGTACCTGGGCTTCACCGACGCCCGGGCCGGACGCAACGTCGAGGTCAGCTTCACCGGGCTGGCGAACTACCGGGAGCTGCTCGGCGACGAGCTGTTCTGGAACTCGTTCAAGATCGGTCTGCTTTGGGCGTTCGGGGTGACCGTGCTGCAGTTCCTGCTCGCCCTCGGCCTGGCGCTGCTGCTGAACCAGCAGCTGCGCTTCCGGGGCGTGGCGCGGGTGCTGGCCGTGGTGCCCTGGGCGATGCCCCCGGTGGTGGTCGGCATCCTGTGGAAGCTGGTCTACCACCCCGACGCCGGCCTGTTGAACGAGTTCTTCCACCGGGTGGGCGCCGACGGGCTGCGGACCAACTGGCTCGGCGACTTCAGCACGGCCCTGCCCGCGGTGATCCTCGTGGGCGTCTGGGCGGGCATGCCGCAGACCACCGTCGTCCTGCTGGCCGGCCTGCAGGGGGTGGCCCGCGAGCTGCACGAGGCGGCCGCCGTGGACGGGGCCAGCGCCTGGCACCGGTTCCGGCACGTCACGCTGCCCGCGCTGACGCCGGTGATCGTGGCGATCACCTCGCTGGACTTCATCTGGAACTTCAACTCGTTCGGGCTGGTCTACGTGCTCACCGCGGGCGGGCCGGGCGGCAAGACCATGCTGCCGATGCTCTTCGCCTACGAGGAGGCGTTCCGCTACGGCAACTACGGCTACGCCGCCGCGCTCGGCAACGTGATGGTCGTGATCATCGTGGCGCTGCTCGCCGTCTACCTGCGTCGCCGGCTGAGGGAGGCGAACTGACATGATCGGAAGGCCGAGCCGTACCGGGCGGACGCTGCAGTACCTGGCGCTGACCGGCTACCTGATCTTCCTCGGGTTCCCGCTGGTCTGGCTGGTCTCGACGGCGTTCAAGCCGCCCCGGGAACTGGTGCAGCTGCACCCGACGCTGATCCCGGGCAACCCGACGGTGCAGAACTTCGTGCAGGCCTTCACCGAGCAGGAGCTGGGCCGGGCCGCCCTGAACAGCCTCCAGGTCTCGCTCGCCTCGGCGGTGCTCACCGTGCTGGTCGCGCTGCCCGCGTCGTACGCCCTGGCCCGGTTCCGCTCCAAGCTCGGCACCGCGGCCCTGGGCTGGGTGCTGCTGTCCCAGCTCTTCCCGTTCGTGCTGCTGATCATCCCGATCTTCCTGGTGCTGCGGCAGGTCGGGCTGGCCAACACGCACGCCGGGCTGGTGCTCATCTACGTGGTCTGGGCACTGCCGTTCGCGCTGTGGATGCTGCAGGGCTTCGTCCGCAACATCCCGCGCGAGCTGGAGGAGGCCGCCAGCGTGGACGGCGCCAGCCGGGTGCAGGTGCTGCGCCGGGTGGTCTTCCCGCTGCTCGCCCCCGGCGTGGTCGCCACCGCGCTCTTCTCGTTCATCTCCGCCTGGAACGAGTTCTTCTTCGCCCTGGTGCTGATCAAGACCCCGGAGCTGGCCACCCTGCCGGTGGCGCTGGCCCGGTTCGTCGGCATCGAGGGCACCGCCCGGCTGGGCCCGCTGGCCGCCGGTTCGCTGCTGGCCACCCTGCCCAGCCTGGTCTTCTTCGCGTTCATGCAACGCCGGCTCTCGTCCGGGTCGCTCGCCGGCGCGGTCAAGGGCTGACCCCCACCCACCACCGAGGAGGTATCCCCCCATGCTCCGTAGAAGATTCCGTCGACTCGCCGCGGCCGCCGCGGTCGCGGTCGTCGGCCTCGGCGCGCTCGCCGCGTGCGGCGACGGCGGCGACGACGACGAGGCCACGTCCGGCCCGGTGAAGCTGCGCTTCCTCAGCCTGGCCTGGCAGAAGGAGTCGCTGCAGGCCAACAAGGACCTGGTCGCCAAGTGGAACGCCGAGCACCCGGACATCCAGGTCGAGTACGTCCAGGGTGACTGGAACTCGGTGCACGACCAGCTGCTCACCTCCTTCGAGGGCGGCGACGCACCGGACATCGTGCACTACGAGGCGTCCGCGATCGGCGAGTTCAGCAAGCAGGGCTACCTGGCCGACCTGTCCAACCTGATCTCCGGCGACCTGAAGGGTCAGATCGACCAGGGCATCTGGGACACCGTCACCTACGACGGCAAGGTCACCGGCGTGCCGTTCCTGCTGGAGTCGCAGGTCGTCATCGCCAACAAGAAGCTGCTCGACGCGGCCGGCGTCGCGGTGCCCCCGGCCGACGGCGGCTGGACCTGGGACGAGTTCCAGGCCAACGCGCAGAAGCTCACCAAGCCCGGCCAGTACGGCGTGGCGTGGGCGCTGAAGTCGCCGACCAACCGGGTGCTGAACCTGGCGCTCAACTTCGACGGGAAGTTCTTCTACACCGACGGCGGCAAGACCGAGGTCAAGGTCGGCGACGCGGAGAAGGAGGTCCCGAAGCGGATCCACGACATGATCTACACGACGAAGTCGGCGTCCCCGGAGGCGCTCGGGATGAGCGGCGCGGACACCCTGCCCGGCTTCTTCGGCGGCAAGTACGCCATGCTGCCCGGCTCGGTGTCGCTGCGCCAGCAGATGGTCGAGCAGGCGCCGGCCGGCTTCGAGTGGGTGACCCTGCCGCCGGTCAAGGGACTCTCCAGCAAGCAGGCGGCGAACCCGCAGACGCTGTCCATCGCCGAGGACTCGAAGAGCAAGAAGCAGGCCGCGCAGTTCCTGGAGTACTTCCTCAACCCGGCCAACATGGCCGCGCTGGCCAAGGGTGACTGGCTGGTCCCCACCGGCAAGCAGGCCAACCAGGAGCTGGTCAAGCTGACCGGCGGCAAGCAGGGCTGGGACGTCGCCGCGGACAGCGCGGCCGACCTGACCGTCGCGCCGTTCCAGATGGCCGACGGCTACCCGGAGTGGAAGACCAAGTACGCCACCCCGGCCCTGCAGCAGTACTTCGCCAACAAGATCACCCTGGACCAGCTCGGCACGCAGCTGGTCGACGGTGGCAAGCAGGTTCTGAGGTAACGATGTCACTCTTGCTCGACAAGTCGGTCGGATGTCTGGTCGGCGCCGCCGTGGGCGATGCCCTCGGCGGGGCCACCGAGACGGCACTTCCGGAGCAGATCCGCACCCGTTTCGGCGGCTGGGTCGAGGGCATCGTGCCCCCGTTCCACGCCGACTGGGCCACCGCGCGGCCACTCGCGCCGTACCACAAGGGCGACGGGCACATCACCGACGACACGTTGATGACCCACGCGCTGGTGCGGGCGTACGCGGCCAAGCGGGACCACCTCGACGCGTACGACGTGGTGGAACTGCTCGTCCCCGACCTGATCGAGCGGGTGGTGTACATCCCCGACCTGGAGCGCGAGGGGGTGACCTTCCACCGGCTCGCGGCCGCCGAGCGGTGGCTGGTCACCCGCCTGCACCACGCGCACGCCGACCCCCGCGAGGCGGGCGTGGGCAACATCGTCAACTGCGGCGCGGCCATGTACATGGCCCCGGTCGGCATCGTCAACGCGGGCGAACCGGCCGGGGCGTACGCCGAGGCGGTGGAGATCGCCGGGGCGCACCAGCACAGCTACGGGCGGGAGGCCGCGGCGGTCTTCGCCGCCGCGGTCGCCGCCGCCGCGGCCCCCGGGGCGGGCGTCGAGGACGTCGTCGCCGCCGCCCTCGACGTGGCCCGCGACGGCACCCGGGCGGCCATCGACGCGGTGGTCAAGGAGGCCCGGGGGTACGACGACTGGCGGGTCGCCATCGCACCGCTGCGCGCCGCGGTGGCCCCCTACGACACGGTCGGCGAGGAGTACCGCAACCCCGGTCTGGGCGCCCGCCGACCCAGCCGGCTGCACGCCATCGAGGAGCTGCCGGTGGCGCTCGGCATGCTGGTGGTGGCCGGCGGCGACTACCGGCGGGCGGTGCTCGGCGCGGTCAACTACGGCCGGGACGCCGACTCCACCGCCACCATGGCCGGCGCGATCGCCGGCGCGCTGGGCGGCGCGGCGGCGGTCCCCGCCGAGTGGTCGACGGTGGTCGGCACCGCCTCGCGTACCGACCTGGTCGAGCCGGCGCGGGTGCTCGCTGCGGTGGCCACCGAGGTCTTCGACCGCGACCGGGCGCGGTTCGCCCGCCGGGCCGAGCGCTTCGGCGGGCTGGCGCGGACGCCGGAGCGGGCCGGGGAGGCGGCGGGGGAGTCGGCCCGGTGAGGATCACCTGGGTGCAGCCCGAGGACCTGTTGCCGCACGAGATCGCGGCCAGCCGGGACGAGGGGCGGGACGTGACGGCGATCGCCGAGCGGTGGGTCGCCGCGGGCGGGGATGCCACCCCGCCGGTGAGCGGCGCCTCGGCGACCCCGGCCCCGCCGCGGCTGCGGGCGCTCGCCACCGAACTGCTGGACGCCGCCGACGCGCTGTCGCCGGCCGGCTCCGCGGCCGAACCGGAGGACCTCGCCGACGTGCGGGCCGGCTGGCCGGCGACCTGGTCGCTGCCGGCCGGACCGGCGGCGTACGACCGGCTGCACGGCGCCTGGCTGGGCCGGGCGGTGGGCTGCCTGCTCGGCAAGCCGGTGGAGAAGATCCCCCGCCACGGGATCCGGGAGATCCTCACCGCGACCGGCCGGTGGCCGCTGCGGGACTGGTTCACCGCGCGGGGCCTGCCCGCGGAGGTGGCCGCCCGCTGGCCGTGGAACCGGCGCAGCGCGCCGACCAGCCTCGCCGAGAACATCGACGGCATGCCCGAGGACGACGACCTGAACTTCGCGCTGCTGGCGCTGCGCGTGCTGGAGACCCACGGCCGGGACTTCACCAGCGCCGACGTGGCCCAGGCGTGGCTGGACTGGCTGCCCGGCGGCCGGGTCTTCACCGCCGAGCGGGTGGCCTACCGCAACCTGTTGCTCGGGCTGGCCCCGCCGCAGTCCGCGCGGCGGCACAACCCGTTCCGGGAGTGGATCGGCGCGCAGATCCGCACCGACGTCTACGGCTGGGTCAACCCGGGCCGCCCTGACCGGGCCGCCGAGCTGGCCTGGCGCGACGCCACCGTCAGCCACGTCCGCGGCGGCGTGTACGGGGCGATCTGGGTGGCCGCCATGGCGGCCGCCGCGACGGTCGCCGGGAACGTCGACGAGGTGCTTGACGCCGGCGAGGCGGTGCTGCCGCCGCGAAGCCGGTTCGCCGCGGCGGTGCGCGAGGCGCGGGCGCTGGGCGCCGGCACCGACGACTGGGAGACCGTGCTCGACGAGCTGTACGCCCGGCACGGCCACCTGCACTGGGTGCACGTACGCAACAACGCCGCCCTGGTCGCGGCCGCGCTGGCGTACGGGCGGGGGGAGCTGGAGCGGTCGATCTGCGCGGTGGTCAGCGGGGGCTGGGACACCGACTCCACCGGCGCCACCGTCGGCGCGGTGACCGGGGCGCTGACCGGCGCGTCCGGGCTGCCCGGCCGCTGGGTCGACCCGCTGCGCGGGCGGCTGGCCAGCAGCATCGCCGGGTTCGACGGGGTCGGCTTCGCCGAGCTGGCCACCCGTACCGCCGCGCTGGCCGACCCGGCCGCGACCGCGGGAGGTGCCCGATGACCGCCGAGGTGGTCGTGGTGGGCAGCGCCAACCTGGACCTGGTGGTCACCGCGCCCCAGCTGCCCCGCCCCGGGGAGACGGTGCTCGGCGACGACTTCCGCACCGTGCCCGGCGGCAAGGGGGCCAACCAGGCGGTCGCCGCCGCCCGGGCCGGCGCCGCGTGCGCGTTCGTCGGCGCGGTGGGCGACGACGAGTTCGGCCGGCAGCTGCGGGCGAACCTGGTGGACGCCGGCGTGGCGGTGTCCGGCCTGCGCACGGTGCCCGGCGCGTCCGGGGTGGCGTTGATCGCCGTCGACTGGTCGGCGGAGAACTTCATCGTCGTCGCCCCCGGCGCCAACGCCGCGCTGACCGACCTGGACGCCGCCGACCGGGCCGCCATCGGCGCGGCGGACGTGCTGCTGCTCCAGCTGGAGGTGCCGCTGCCGACCGTGGTCACCGCCGCCGACCTGGCCCGCGCCGAGGGCACCACGGTGGTGCTGAACGCCGCGCCGGCCGCGCCGCTGCCGGCGGAGCTGCTCGACCTGGTCGACGTGTTGGTGGTCAACGAGCACGAGGCGGCGGTCGTCGCCGGCGTCTTCGCCGACGACCCGCCCATGTTGCTGGACGCCCTGCTGGAGTTGGTGCCGCGGGTGGTGCTGACGCTCGGTGCGCGGGGCGCCGCGTACGCCGACCGGCGCGGCCTGCGGCTGGAGATCCCGCCGCCGCGGATCGAGGCGGTGGACACCACCGCGGCCGGTGACGCGTTCACCGCGGCGCTGGCGGTCGGGTGGGCCGAACGCGGCGGCGCGCTCGACGCCGACACGGTCACCGCGATCCTGCGCTGGGCGTGCGCCGCCGGCGCGGCCTGCGCCCAGCGCCCCGGCGCGTCGACCGCGCTGCCCGAGCGGGCCGCCATCGAGGCCCTGTACACCGAGACATACCGGGGGACCCCGTGAGTTTCAACCCGTACGTGCCGCGCCCGATCGACCGGCCCACCGAGGTGCCGCTCGGTGGGCACGCCGACCTGGCGGCGCTGGACGAGGCGAAGATCTTCGCGGCGCCGGACGACCCGGCGCTCTGGCCGGCCTGGCGCGACCAGCTCACCCGCTGGCGCGCCGACGCGCGGGCCCGGCTGGGCTACACCGGGGCGCACTACGACGAGATCCCCCTCGACTGCTTCACCGTCTGCCTGGCCTGGCTCTGGGACGAGACGCTCTACGACCACGAGCGCGGCGTCTTCACCGTCGACGCGTTCCTCGACGCGGCCGGCCGGGACTTCGGCGGCTTCGACGGCGTGGTGCTCTGGCACGCGTACCCGGTGATCGGGCTGGACGACCGCAACCAGTTCGACTGGTACCGGGACGTGCCGGAGCTGCCCGAGGTGGTGCGCGCCTTCCAGGCCCACGGGGTGCGGGTGTTCGTCGACTACAACCCGTGGGACACCGGCACCCGGCGGGAGACCGGCACCGACGCCGAGGAGGTCGCGGCGCTGGCCGGCAAGCTCGGCGTCGACGGCGTCTTCCTGGACACCCTCAAGGAGGGCGCGGACGAGCTGCGCCGCGAGCTGGACGCCGTCCGGCCCGGCATGGTGCTGGAGGGGGAGAGCCGGGTGCCGCTGGCCCGGATCGCCGACCACGCGATGTCGTGGGCGCAGTGGTTCGCCGACTCCGAGGTGCCCGGCGTGCTGCGGGCCAAGTGGTTCGAGCGCCGGCACGTGCTGCACCACACCCGCCGGTGGCACCGCGACCACCTCGACGAACTGCACTCCGCCTGGCTCAACGGGGTCGGGGTGCTGGTCTGGGAGAGCGTCTTCGGGGTCTGGGTCGGCTGGAACGCCCGCGACCGGGCGGTGCTGCGGGCGATGCGCCGGGTGCAGGCCAGCCACGCCGCGTGGTTGCGCGCCGAGGACTGGGTTCCGCTCGCCGACCACCCCGGCACCGGCCAGGTGTACGCGTCCCGCTGGACGCACGACGGCGAGCCACTGTGGACGGTGGCGAACCGCGGCGGCGACCACGACGGACCCTGGCTGGTCACCGAGGCGCGCGCCGGCCGGCGTTTCGTCGACCTGGTCACCGGCGCCGAGCTGACCGCCACGCCGACCCCGGACGGCCGGGTCGCCGTGGGTGGCCCGCTGCCCGCCGGCGCGATCGCCGCGGTGGTCGCCACCGACGCCGCCGTGCCGGCGCACCCCGCCCCGACCGGCGACCCGTCCTTCCCGGCCCGCGCCGCGGTGCGGGCGCGCACCCCGTGGGCACCGCGCGCTGCGGTGCCCGACGGCATGGTCGCCGTCGACGGCGGCCGGCGTGAGCTGCTGGTGCGGCACCGGGTGCGGGAGACCGGGCTGTACGGGGAGACGCCGTACGTCGACGAGTGGAAGCCGCTGCCGCCGCGGCTGCACCACACCGGCACCCTGCGCCGCAGCGTGGCACTGGGCCGGTTCGCCATCGCCACCGAAGAGGTCACCCACGGCCAGTACGCCGATTTCCTGCGCGCCACCGGCTACCGGCCGGTGCGTCCGGAGCGGTTCACCGCCGGCCAGGGGCCGGCCGACTCCCCGGTCACCGGGGTCGAGCTGGCCGACGCCCGGGCGTACGCGGCGTGGGCCGGGCTGCGGCTGCCCACCGAAGACGAGTGGCAGGTGGCCGCCGAGGCGGGGCTGCTGGCCCGCCGGGAGCCGCTGGTGTGGAACCTGACCGAGAGCGAGCACTCCGACGGGCGGACCCGGTTCGTCATCGTCAAGGGCGGGGCCGCGTACCGGGCGGAGGGCTCGGACTGGTACGTCGACGGCGGACCGCAGCCACCGGACGTGTCGGTGAAGCTGCTGCTGACCGGCGCCGGGCTGACCCGCTCCGACCAGGTCGGCTTCCGCTGCGCCGCCGACCTCCCGACCGGACAGGAGTGAGCTGATGAGCAGGCGCTGGCGGATCGGCGGCGGCGTTGCCGCCGTACTCCTCGCGCTCGGGCTGGCCGGCGCGGCGCCGGCCGCCGCGGAGCGGCTCCGCGTGGGCACGCTGACCACCGCCTCGGCGCCCTCGCCGGCGCTGGACGGCGACATCGACTACACCGTCTACCTGCCGTACGGCTACGACGCGTCCGGCGCCACCCGCTACCCGGTGCTCTACCTGCTGCACGGCCGGGGCGACACCATGGCGGCGTGGACCCGGGTCAAGGCCGACCTGGACCGGCTGATCGCCGACGGCGAGGTGCCGCCGGTGGTCGCCGTGCTGCCCGACGCCCCGTGGAGCAGCCGCGGCAGCTGGTACGTCGACTCCGCGTACACCGGCGCCGACGACCCGGGCCGGCCGGTGGAGACCGCGCTCACCCGGGACCTGGTGGCGCACGTCGACGCCACCTACCGCACCGCGGCCCACCGGGGCGCCCGGCTGGTCGGCGGCTACTCGATGGGCGGCGCCGGCGCCCTGCGCTACGCGCTGGCCCACCAGGACCTCTTCGCCAACGCGCTGGTGCTCAGCCCGGCGGTGTACCGGCCGCTGCCGCCGGCCGACTCCTCCGCGCGCGAGTTCGGCGCCTTCGGCTCCGGCGAACAGCGCTTCTCCGACGAGGTCTACCAGCGGTCGAACTACCCGGCGCTGCTGCCCGGCGTGGCGGCCGAGTCGCCGGTGCGGATGTACATCGCGGTCGGCGACGACGAGTGGGCCAACCCGGACCCGGCGGACGCGGTGCACGACCTGGACTACGAAGCGGCGACCCTCTACAACACGGTGCGCCGTACCGACGGGGTGGCCGCCGAGTTCCGGGTGCTCGACGGGGGGCACGACTGGGACGTCTGGCGACCGGCCTTCGTGGACGGTCTACGGCGACTGGCTCCCACGCTGAGCGTCACCCCGCCGGCCGGGCTGCCCGGGCCGGCGTACGGCAGCGCGGGCACCGACTGGGCCGGCGGCGTCGCCGCGCACCCGGACGGCGCCACCACCATCGGGTACGCGGCCTCCGGGCCGGTGGCCGGCCAGCCGTACGCGGGCGGGCTGGACGCCGTCGTCAGCCGCCTCGACGCGGCCGGCGCGCGGTGGACGACCCAGTTCGGCGGCCCGGCCAACGACCGGCTCTACGGGGTGGTGCCGCTCGCCGACGGCGGCGTGGTCGCGGCCGGCTACACCCGGGGCGACCTCGACGGCCGGCACCCCGGCAGCCCCGCCGACGACGGGTTCGTGACCCGGCTGACCGCGGCCGGGCAGCGGGCCTGGCTGACCCAGGCCGGTGACCCGGCCAAGGCGGACCGGTTCTACGCCGTCGCGGCCGCCCCGGACGGCGGCGCCTACGTCGCCGGCTACACCAGCGGCTCGTTCGACGGGACGGCCCCGGCCGGGGACAAGGACGCGGTGCTGGCCCGGATCGCCCCAGACGGGTCGGTCGCCTGGAGCCGGCAGTTCGGCGGCGCCGGCGAGGACAAGGCGTACGCGGTGGCCGTCGACGCCGACGGCGTGTACGTCGCCGGTGGCACCTCGGCCGGCCTGCCCGGCACCACCGCGCTCGGCGGCACCGACGGGTGGCTGGCCCGGTTCGACCCGGCCGGCAACCGCGGCTGGACGACCTCGGTCGGCGGGGCGGGTGACGACCTGCTCGGCGGGGTCGCGGTCAGCTCCACCGGCACGGTGGTGGCCACTGGTTCGGTCGGCGGCGAGGCCACCGCCGGCGGCTCCGACGTGCTGACCGTGGCCTACACCGCGGCAGGCCAACAGCGCTGGCGGACGGTGACCGGCGGCCGGGGCGCCGACGGTGGCGCCGAGGTGGTGGCCCTGCCCGGCGGGGCGGTGGCCGTGGTCGGCTTCACCGGCAGCAGCCTCGGGGTGCCGGTCGGCGGCGCGGACGTGCTGACCCTGCGGCTGGATTCCCGCGGCCGCCAACTCGGTGCGGCCCAGTACGGCACCGCCCGCGACGACGCCGCGGACGCCTTCGGCGAGGAGAACGTCTACGCCGCTCCCGGCGCCGACGGGCGGCTGCTGGTCAGCGGGCTCACCGCCGGGACGCTGCCGGGCGGGGCGCTCGGCAACGGGGACGTCTTCCTCGCCACCATCGAGCCGACGAAGGGAACGCCGTGACCGCCGCAGCCGAACCGGGCCGGCCCGGCCCGCTCGACGGGGTGAAGGTGGTGGACCTGGCCACCCTCTTCGCCGGGCCGCTCGCCGCGGCGTTCCTCGGCGACTTCGGCGCCGAGGTGGTCAAGGTGGAACACCCGGCGAAGCCCGACCCGTCGCGCGGGCACGGCCCGGCCAAGGACGGTGTCGGGCTGTGGTGGAAGGTGCTCGGGCGCAACAAGCGCACGGTCACCCTCAACCTCGGCGACCCGCGCGGCGCCGAACTGCTGCGCCGGCTGGTCGCCGACGCCGACGTGCTGGTGGAGAACTTCCGCCCCGGCACCCTGGAGCGGTGGGGCCTCGGCCCGGCCGAGCTGCACGCGGTCAACCCCCGGCTGGTGATCGCCCGGATCAGCGGCTTCGGCCAGGTCGGGCCGTACGCCCGGCGGCCCGGATTCGGCACCCTGGCCGAGGCGATGAGCGGCTTCGCCGCCGCCACCGGCGAACCGGACGGCCCGCCGACCCTGCCGCCGTTCGGGCTGGCCGACTCGGTGACCGCGCTGGCCGCCGCGTACGCGGTCATGCTGGCGTTGCGCGGCCGGGAGCTCACCGGCGCCGGGCAGGTGGTCGACCTGGCCATCATCGAGCCGATCATGGCGATGCTCGGCCCGCAGATCACCTGGTACGACCAGCTCGGCTACGTCCAGCCCCGGCTGGGCAACCGGTCCAACAACAACGCCCCGCGCAACACGTACCGCTGCGCGGACGGGCGCTGGGTCGCGGTCTCCACCAGCGCGCAGAGCATCGCCGAGCGGGTGCTGCGCCTGGTCGGCCGTCCCGAGCTGGTCGACGAGCCGTGGTTCGCCACCGGCAGCGGCCGGGCCGCGCACGCCGACGAGCTGGACGCGGCGGTGAGCGCCTGGGTGGCCGAGCGCGACCGCGACGAGGTGGTGGCCGCGTTCGAAGCGGCCGAGGCGGCGGTGGCCCCGGTCTACGACGTGCGGGACATCCTCGCCGACCCGCAGTACGCGGCGCTGGGCACCGTGCGCACCGTGCCCGACGAGGAACTGGGCGAGGTGCGGATGCAGAACGTGCCGTTCCGGCTCTCCGGCACGCCGGGGGAGATCCGGCACGCCGGGCGCCGGCACGGCCAGGACACCGACGCGGTGCTGCGCGCTCTCGGCGTGGACGACGCCGAGCTGGCCCAGCTTCGCGCGCAGGGCGTGGTCTGATGCTGCTCACCTGGCTCTACGTACCCGGTGACCGGCCGGACCGGTTCGCCAAGGCGGTCGCCTCGGGCGCCGACGCGGTGATCCTCGACCTGGAGGACGCCGTGGTCGCCGGCCGCAAGGCGTACGCCCGGGCGGCGGTGGCGGAGTTCCTGGCGCAGCCGCACCCCGTGCCGGTGCAGGTCCGGGTCAACGAGCTGGCGGGCCCGGACCTCGCCGCCGACCTGTCCGCCGTCGCGGGACGGCCGGGGCTGACCGGGTTGCGGCTGCCCAAGGTGGAGTCACCCGCGACGGTGACCGCGCTCGCGACCCGGGTCGACGTGCCGCTGCACCCGCTGGTCGAGTCGGCACTCGGCGTCGAGTCCGCGTACGCCATCGCCACGGCCCATCCCGCGGTGGCCTCGATCGGGCTCGGCGAGGCCGACCTCCGCTCCGACCTGGGCGTCACCGACGAGGACGGGCTGACCTGGCCGCGTGGCCGGATCGTGGTGGCGGCCCGAGCGGCCGGCCTGCCGCCGCCGGCGATGTCGGTGTACCCGCACGTGGCCGACCCCGACGGTCTGGCCGCCTCCTGCGCCGTGGGCCGGCGACTGGGCTTCCTCGGCCGGGCGGCCATCCACCCGCGCCAGCTTCCGGTGATCGCCGAGGCGTTCCGACCGGGGGAGCGGGAGGTGGCCCGGGCCGCGGAACTACTCGCCGCGGTGGCCGAGGCGCAGACCCGGGAGTCCGGGACCGTGGTGCTGCCGGACGGCCGGTTCGCCGACCGGGCGATGGTGGCGGCGGCCCGACGCACGGTCGACCTGGCCGCCCGGTACGCCGCCTGAGGCCCGCCCGTCGGCCCCGGCGGCGACCGCGCCGCCGCTACCGCGCCGTGCCGGGTAGGGACGCCTGATCGAGCCGGTCCAGCCGAGCGAGCGCCGAACGGCTCTCCCGGGCGATCGCGGCGGCGAGCGCGGTGGTCGCCGGGTGGGCGCCGGCGTGTTGTTCCGCTGCGGCGAGCCGGACCGCCTGTGCCAGGTGCGCGCGCAGGTGCCGGGCGAGCAGCTGGTGCAGGGGCACCCCGGTGGCCGCCCGGAGCGCCGCGAGTTCCTCGGCGGTGACCATGCCCGGCATGTCGTGGCCCTCGTGCGGGTTCGTCGCCGGCGCGCCGGAGTCGGCCAGCAGCCGGCGGGACCGGGCGAGGTCGGCGCGGTGGGTGGTCGCGACGCGGGCGGCGAGCCGCTGCCAGGCCGGGTCGGTGGTCCGGGCCGGCACCAGGTCGAGCACCGGCAGCAGTCGTTCGGTCATCGCCACGTGCAGCTGGAGCCAGGCGACGTCGGTCGCGTTGAACGCGCCCGCTTCGCCGGCCGTCCCGGCAGGCGGCACCGCGGCCGGCGCGGAGCCGCCCGTGGCCGCGGCGCCGTCCGGGGACCGGGCTTCACTGGCGGGTACGGCGCCGTCCGGCGGCGGCGTGCCGGCGGCGGGTCCGCCGCCGCCGGCGCAGCCCGCGCCGAGCAGCGCCGCGGCGAGCAGGGCGAACGGCACGGTGACCCGGGTGTGCATCCGGCCTCCCTTCCCTGCGGAGCGGGCCCGTGCTGTCGGGCCCGCTCCCGGTAGGAGCGATCGCGTGCGGTCAGAGCGGCCGGCCGTCGGCCCCGCACTTGATCACCGGACGGATGCAGTCCCGGACCCGGCGGGCCATCTCCTCCACCGGCCAGGCGTTGAAGAAGTCCCCGTGCATGGTGTAGCCCGGTCCGGAGGCGAGCCGGAACCGCGACGGGTCACCGCTGACCGGGTACCGCAGCACCTGGCGCAGCTTCGGCACCGGCACCGGGTGGGTCGCCGGGCAGGCCTGGTTCACCGGGTACGCCATGTGGCTCTTGTGGTCGGGGGAGTCCAGGTCGCGACCGTTCCAGCACTGCGGGAAGTCCAGGTACGACTCCAGCATCGTGCCGGCCGGGCAGGTGACGAAGTCCTTCGAGGGTGGTACGTGCCCGGCGTGCAGGCAGGACCAGCGGGCGATGCTGTCGTTCGGGCCGGTGGCCCGGGCGTTGCCGGCGACGATCCGCAGCCCCTGCGGGATCGGCTCGGTGCGGGCGACGATGTCGCTCCGGACGCCCTCGCCGAGGTAGTAGAACGTGACGATGGACGGCTCGACCGGCACGTTGTCGCGGTACAGCGTCGGGACCCAGTACGACGAGAGGTCCACCCGCGGATTGCAGGTGCTGGTCGAGTTCAGCAGGTCGGCCAGGTCGGTGTGGGCGTTGGTCACCGTGCTGCCGAAGAAGCTGTGCATGTGCGAGGCGCCGGGCAGCCCGGGGAAGATGATCGGGTCGTCGGGCAGCCGGTGGCTGTACGGGCAGTCGGCGGGGAACTCGGCCACCCGGATGACGTTCGGAGCCGGTGCGGCGTCGGCCCGCGCGGCGGTGAGCACGGCGTACGTGCCGAGGAGCGCCAGCAGGGCGCCGATCGCTGTCGCGAGGCGCAACCGGCGGCGGGTACCGGAGAGGGGTGCGGCCCTGTCCATCTCGTGACTCCTGTCGGGGTACGGGTCAGGGACCCCTACCGGTGCCGCCGCCGAAAAGGCATCGGAGATCCCTGGCCAGACTGGTGGTGGTGTGCTGTGCCCGGGGCGAGTGAGAGAGCGCTCTCTCGCCAGGGTCACCCCGACGTCGACAATTGTCAATACGTGCCCCGCTGGATGGAAGAACGGCTCCGTCCCTGATCTGGAGACGGCGAAGGGCCGGCCCCCGGGGGTCGGCCCTTCGTGGTTGTTCTGGTTGTGGGTCAGGCGGTGTAGCCGCGGGTGGCGATCCAGTCGGCCAGGTTGTCCACGCTCATCCGGTAGGAGGCGGTGTCCGGGTTGGCCGAGTCGGC
>NZ_JBRIQN010000044.1:0-48402 GCF_052981855.1 Micromonospora sp. LZ34 | reverse complement strand
CCGGACCACCAGACAACCCGTGACCAGGTCCTTGATCGCCTACGACCACTGATCAGAGTTAGGACTTACTCGTCTAGCCCCCATCGAAGCGCCCCCGGCCCGGCCTCGTGCCCGGGGGCGCTTCGCCCAGCGAAGCAGTTGGGTCTCCAAGGTGGAATCGGCGAATCGGCGAGTCGGCCGAGACGCTGGGGCGACGACGAACAGTTCACAGCCGAGGATGATGTCGATGTGACCACCGTCAGCCGTCGCTCGGGAGGCGCTCAACCCGCAGCGATCAGTACCCGTGTCCAGACTGTGCGGCTCGCGGTGGCGATCCCGCTCGTGATCATCAGCGTCCCGTTCCTCGCCCTCGTCGTGTTCAACCTCGCCTGGTGGTCTCCTGCCCTGGACGGCCCCGGACCCGACCCGTGCGATCCCGCCGTCGACGGGTGGGGAGTCTGCTGGCGTCCGGAGCAGCGGACGTTCTGGATCGTGGCCGCTGCGGCGGGTTTGCCGGGAGCGGGCTGCCTGGTGATGTCACTGGTCCGCATCTACCAGGCCCGCCGTTGGTGGCCCTGGCCGGTGGCTACGGTGCTGCTCTTCGTCGCCTGCGCGCAGGCCCTGAGCCAGATTCCCTGACCCGACGGATGGCGGGGCGACCAGCCGGGTGCCGGGGTTTCAGTCGCAGCTCCGTCGGCCGTGCGTACGAAGGCGTCCCGCAACATGATCTTGGTCGTCCGGCCGGGGAGTGGTTGAGTCTCCCGCAAGGGGAGGCGTGAGGGTGAGGGCATGAACGGCGACACGCGCTACTCGATCGGCGACCTGGCCCGTCGGACGGGCCTGACGGTCAAGGCCATCCGGTTCTACTCCGACCGGGGGATCGTGCCGCCGACCGACCGTGGCCCGACGGGCTACCGCCGCTACGGCCCCGACGCCGTCGCCCGGTTGGACCTGGTTCGGACGCTGCGCGAGTTGGGTCTGGACCTTGCCACGATCCGAAGGGTCGTGGACCGGGAGGTCTCGCTGCCGGAGGTCGCCGTGGCGCACGCCGAGGCGCTGGCGGTGCAGATCCGGACGCTGCGGTTGCGGCGGGCGGTCCTGACGGCGTTCGCCCAGCGCGGTTCCACCCCTGAGGAGATGGACCTCATGCACAAGCTGGCCAAGCTCTCGGCGGACGAGCGGCGGCGCCTGATCGGTGAGTTCCTCGACGCCGCCTTCGGCGAGCAGGACGCCAACCCGGCGTTCGCGGGCATCATCCGCTCGATGACCCCCGAGCTGCCCGACAACCCGGAGGCGGAGCAGGTCGAGGCGTGGGTGGAGCTGGCCGAGCTGTCCCAGGACCCCGGCTTTCGCGCCAGCATGCGGCGCGTGGTGGAGCAGCACGCCGCCGACCGCGACGGCGCGACAGGCGTACGCCGGGACGCGGTCGCGGTGGTGCGTGACCAGGCCGGGGCAGCTGTGACAGCGGGCGTCGACCCGGTCTCCCGCCGGGCCGACCCCGTCGTCGCGGCGGTCATGGGTGAGTACGCGCGGCTCTGTGGTCGTCCCGACGACGTCGAGCTTCGGCGCCGGTTGGTGGCTCGGCTGGAGTCCGCGAGCGACCCGCGCCGGGAGCGGTACCTGCACCTGCTGTCGGTGATCAACGGCTGGCCCGTGACCGGAGAAAGCCTGGTGCCGGTGCTCGACTGGTGCGTCCGGGCCCTGCGCGCCCGGATGCCCGGCTGACCCGTTCCGCACTGGTGCGTCCGGGCCCTGCTGACCCGTTCCGCCGCAGCACACCGGCCTCGGCGGCTACCGCGGCCGGCCGGGCAGGGTGAGGTCCAGCTTGAGCCAGTTGGCCAGGTCTTCGATCTCGGCATGCACCGCGGCGGCCATGGCCTGGTCGAAGGGCACGTCCTCGTGGATCGCGTCGACCCGGAGCACGCCGGCCTTGCGGTCGGCGGTGGCGTCGAGTTTGCCGACCAGTTGGTCGCCGTACAGGATCGGCAGCGCGTAGTAGCCCCAGCGGCGCCTGGCCACCGGCTTGTACATCTCCAGTTGGTAGTCGAACCCGAAGAGCTCGATGGTGCGCTTGCGGTCGTGGATCAGTCGGTCGAACGGTGACAACAGCGCCGCCCGCCCCGAGAACGGTTGACCCAGGTAGCTGGGGTCGACCCGCCACAGGCCGTTGACGCCCTCGACCACGGCCGGCTCGCCGGCCACGCCCACGTCCATCGGCTCGACCGGGCACTCCGGCCCCTGGGCGCGCGCGATGCCGAGCGCGCGCAGCCTTCGTTGGTCGCGGACACGACGTGCCTCGTCCACCGGGACCGCCGGGCCGGCCGGGTAGACCCGGGTGGCCAGGTCCCACAGCCGGTCCCGGCCCTTGCGCCCGGCGACCGCGACCTCGCCGCGCCGCACCATGAACTCCAGCAACTGGGTGACGTTGCGGAAGTGGGTCCACCCGGTCGACGTCCAGGGCACCGCACAGGTGTCCGGGATCTGGCGCGACGGCAGGGGGCCCTCGGTGGCCAGCCGCTCGAGGATGTCCCGACGGCACGCGTCGTTGCCGCGTACCCAGTCGCGGTTGTCCCGCTGCCAGTCGCGCAGCTCGCCGCGCCCGGGCCACTCGGCCATCTCGGCGCGGTAGAGGGCCACATCTTCGCTGGGCCGGATCATTGCCCGGAGTTCGAGCAGGGTCCGGTCGGCCAGGGCCGCCTGCAACCGGGCCGGCGAGTACGACGGCCCGAGTCGGCTCCACGCCACGAGGTCGGCGCTCGGTGCGACGGCGGCGGTCGGGTCGACCTGGAGGAGCGTCAGGTGACGCACCACGTCGAGCAGGTCTCTCGGCCGCGAACTGTCCAGCAGTTGCGCCCGTACGGCGATGCGGCGCGCGTCGCTGCGGGACAGCTCGTGGACGGTCACGGGTCGAGGCTAGGCGATGGGTCCGACGGGAGACCAGAGCGGCGCCGGCCGGCGACGTCGGGCCCGGCTCGGTTGGGGCCGGTGACCAGCACGTGGGAAGGGGGCTTGTCGCGGACCATCCCGGCTCCTATTCTCCACCTAACCACTAGGAAATATCGAGAAGCCGGCCGGGGGACGGCCGCGCCGCCCGATCGACCGACCCTCTCCGAACTCACCCCACTGGCGGTTGACATGCGAAAACTCATCCTGCTCGCGCTCGTCGGCCTCGGCGCCCAGTTCGTCGACGGCAGTCTCGGCATGGCCTACGGCGTCACCTCCACGACGCTGCTGCTGGCCATCGGCACCAACCCGGCCGCCGCGTCGGCCACCGTGCACCTGGCCGAGATCGGCACCACGCTGGTCTCCGGCGCCTCGCACTGGCGGTTCGGCAACGTCGACTGGAAGGTCGTCTGGAAGATCGGCATACCCGGGGCCATCGGGGCGTTCGCGGGCGCCACATTCCTGTCCAGCCTGTCGACCGAGACCGCCGCGCCGCTGATGTCGCTCATCCTGCTCGCGCTCGGCATCTACATCCTGATCCGGTTCACCGCCCTGGGCCTGCCCAAGGGCAACCTGGGCAAGCCGCTGCGCAAGCGGTTCCTCTCCCCGCTCGGTGTGGTCGCCGGGTTCGTCGACTCCACCGGCGGCGGGGGCTGGGGCCCGGTCGGCACCCCCGCCATCCTGGCCAGTGGCCGCCTGGAGCCGCGCAAGACGATCGGCTCGATCGACACCAGCGAGTTCCTCGTCGCCGTCGCCGCGAGCATCGGCTTCATCATCGGCATCGGCTCCGAGGGCGTGAACTACGCCTGGGTCGCGG
Organism: Micromonospora sp. LZ34; assembly: GCF_052981855.1. Taxonomy (NCBI): domain Bacteria; kingdom Bacillati; phylum Actinomycetota; class Actinomycetes; order Micromonosporales; family Micromonosporaceae; genus Micromonospora; species Micromonospora sp. LZ34. The sequence goes on along the minus strand of NZ_JBRIQN010000044.1, from coordinate 44,663 downwards.
CCCTGCTCGCCGGCGGCATCGTCGCCGCGCCGATCGCCGCCTGGCTGGTCCGGCACATCCCGCCGCGGGTGCTCGGCTCGGCCGTCGGCGGCATCATCATCCTGACCAACGCCCGCACCCTGCTGCGCAGCGACTGGATCGACGCGTCCGACGGCGTCCGCTACACCGTCTACGCCGTCATCTACCTGGTCTGGGCGGCCGCCCTGGCCTACTCCGTCCGGCAGTACCTGGCCAACCGGGACGAGGAGCGGCGCATCATCGCCGAGGCCGAGGCGGCCGCGGTGGCCGGCAGCGAGCCGGACGAGAAGGCCGTCGCCCCGACCGCCTGACCCCACCCCGCGACCCCACGCCGCACAACCCGATCGGCCCCGCCCCCGGCGGGGCCGATCGGTACACCCCGACGGACCACCCCCGCGGCGGGGTCAGGTGCGGGGGGCGGGGCCGGTGGAGTCGCGTACCACCAGGGAGTGGCCGGTGGACCGGCGGCGCGGGCGGGCCGCGCGGGGCTTGAGCGCGAGGCCCAGCGCCATCCGGCCCATGTCGGTCATCGGCAGCCGGATGGTGGTGAGGCTGGGCGCGAGGTCGGCGGCCACCGAGACGTCGTCGAAGCCGACGACCGACATCCGCTCGGGCACCGGGATGCGGTGCGCGCGCAGCGTGGACAGCACGCCGATCGCCATCGCGTCGTTGAGCGCGATGATCGCGGTGGTCTCCGGGTGGTCGCGCAGGATCTGCTCGGCGGCCGAGCGGCCACCGTCGCGGGTGAAGTCGCAGTGGACGACGGGGAGGTCGTCCAGGGTGAGCCCGTGCCGGCTCAGCGCGGCGGCGACGCCGGCGAGCCGGTCGGCTACGGTTGTCAGCGCCGCGGTGCCGGCGGCGACCGCGATCCGCCGGTGGCCGAGCTCCAGCAGGTGCTCGGCGAGCGCCCGGCCGCCGGCGGAGTTGTCCGGCAGCACGGCGTCGACGCCCAGGGCGTGCCGGCCGATGACCGCGACCCGGCCGCCGCCGTGCTGGAACTCCGACAGCTCGGCGCGCGCCTCCGCCTCGATCCGGGGGTCGTTGTAGCCGGAGCCGGCGATCAGGATGATGCCCACCCGCTGGGCGATGAGGTGGCGCAACTGCTGCAGCTCGTTGTCGGGGTCGCGGCCGGAGTGGCAGATCTGCACGAGCAGCCCCTCCTCGGCGGCGACCTGGATGACTCCACCGGCGATCTCTGAGAAGTACGGGTCGTCCACCTGGTGCACCACCAGGCCCACTGTGGAGCTGGCGCCGCCGGCGAGCGTGCGGGCGTACGGGTTGGCGACGTAGCCGAGCTCGCGGGAGACCTGCCGGACGTGCCGGGCGACCTCCTCGCTGACGCCCTCCCGGCCGGAGAGGGCGCGGGAGGCGGTGGCCAGCGAGACGCCGGCGCGTTCGGCGACGTCGACGAGGCGCAGCCTCGGGCCAGGCTTGGGCATCCGCAACTCCCCGGAAACATCGATGCAACGACGGTATTGCCAGTGGCGTAGGACACAGCCTAGGCTACGAAAGCGCTTTCGTAAGCGCTTCCGTCCCGGACAAAGGAGCGTTGCGGGATGACGAACCGATACAGGCGAATCCGATGGATGACGGCCATCGGCGCGACGATGACGCTCGCGCTGGCGGCTTGCAGTGGTGACGGCGGCGGGGAATCCGCCGGAGGCGACGATCCGATCGTGGTCGGCATCTCCCTCCCGCTGACCGGAGACTTCTCCGAGCCGGGCAAGGGCGTGCAGCGCGGGTACGAGGCCTGGGCGAAGATCACGAACGACAAGGGGGGTCTGCTCGGCCGCAAGGTCGAGTTGAAGATCCTCGACGACCAGTCCAACGCCGACCGGGTGGTCGCCGACTACGAGCAGCTCATCGGCTCCGACCAGGTCGACCTCGTGGTGGGGCCGTTCTCGACCCGCCTCGTGGTGCCCGCGGCCCGGGTGGCCGAGGAGTACGGCATGCTCTTCGTCGAGCCGGCCGGCGCGGCGAAGGAGGTCTTCGAGCAGGGCTTCAAGAACCTGTTCTACGCCGCCCCGGCGGTGGCCAACGACCACTACAACCACCTGGCCGACTACCTGCTGGCACTGCCGGCCGACCAGCGGCCGAAGACCGCGGCGTACGCGGCCATGGACGACCCGTTCGCGCAGGGCACGGCGTACGGGCTCAAGGCGAAGCTGGAGGCAGCCGGCGTCCGCACGGTGGTCGACGAGGTCTACCCGCCGAACACCACCGACTTCGGCAGCATCGCCGCGAAGATCGCGGCCTCCCGGGCCGACATCGTGGTGGGGGGTTCGCAGTACCAGGACGGCGTGAACCTGATCGTCGCCCTCCAGCAGCTGAAGTTCCAGCCGAAGCTGGCCGCGTTCTCCACCGCCCCGACGAACCCGGAGTTCGCCGCGGCCATCGGCAACAAGACCGAGGGGATCCTCTCGCCCACCGGCTACACCCAGAAGGCGCCCTACCCGAGCAACAAGGAGTTCGTCGAGAAGTACACCGCGCAGTTCGGCACGCCGCCCGAGGAGGACGAGGCCAACGCGTACACGACCGGCCAGGTCGTCGCCGCGGCGGTGACCGCGGTGGGCTGCGCCGAGCAGGGCGAGTGCCAGCAGAAGCTGGTCGACTGGGTACGCGGGAACACGGTGGAGACGGTCGTCGGACCGCTGTCCTGGGACGAGACCGGCAAGCCGAAGGGCGCCCACATGATCCAGCAGTGGGTGGGCGGCGAGATCCAGATCGTGCTCCCGGCCGACGCCAAGGAGACCGACCTCGTCTACCCGAAGCCGGCCTGGTAGGCGGCGATGCCCTCCGGTGCGCTGCTCTTCCAGAGCGTCATCCTGGGTCTGCTGCTGGGAGGGCTCTACGCCCTCCTGGCGGCCGGCCTGACCCTCTACTTCGGCATCATGCGGGTGGTGATGATCGCCCACTCGGCGTTCCTCATCCTGGCCGCGTACCTGGCCTGGTGGTCGCACAACCGGCTGGGGGCCGATCCGCTGTTGTCGATGGTCGTCACCGTGCCGCTCTTCTTCGGCGCAGGCGTGCTGCTGCAACGGCTGCTGCTGGCCCGGCTGCGCGCGGCGACGCTGACCATGATGTCGGTGCTGCTGACGTTCGCCATCGCGGTCACCATCGAGGGGCTGCTCGGCTACGCCTTCACCGGCACCCAGCGGCGCATCCAGCTCGGCTACGGCTCGGCCAGCTTCGGCATCTTCGGCGCCCGCATCGCGGTGGTGAAGCTGATCGCGTTCGGTCTCGCCGCCGTCGCGCTGCTGACCCTCTACCTGCTGATGAAGAAGACGACGTTCGGCTGGGCGCTGCGCGCCACCATCCAGCACCGCGACGCGGCGCGGCTGGTCGGCATCGAGACCGAGCGGGTGGCCGGGTACGGCTTCGGCCTCGGCCTGGCGACCGCCGCCGTCGGCGGCACCGCCCTCGCCCTCGACACCACCATCTACCCGTCGCTGCACTGGCACTGGATCGGCCCGCTGATGGCCATCATCGTGGTCGGCGGCCTCGGCAGCGTGCCGGGCGCCGCGATGGCTGCCATGGTGCTCGGGATGGCGCAGAGCCTGCTGCAGATCCCGCTCGGCACCACCTGGGCGCAGACGATCTTCTACCTCGCCCTGTTCGCCACGCTGGCGTTCCGGCCACAGGGATTCTTCGGAGGTCGCCTTGCCCAGCGCTTCTGACCCGACCGCCATGCCGCCCACCACCGGGCCGGCCACCGATGGGCCGCCCAGCACCGGGCCGGCCACCGCCGGGCGGGACCCGGGCGCCACCACGGCACCCCCGGCGGTGGCACGCCGGCGGGTCGGCCGGATCGCCCAGCTCGTCGCGATCCTGGCGCTCGCCGCCGCGGTGCTGTCGTTCCCGTCGCTGGCACCGAACCCGTACATCCTGTCGGCGGGCGTGGTGGTGCTGAACTACGCCGTGCTCTCCACGTCGTGGAACTTCGTCGGCGGTTTCACCGGCTACATCTCCCTCGGCCACGGGGCGCTGGCCGGCCTCGGCGGCTACGGCACCGCGCTGCTGGTCACCAAGGCCGGACTGCCCAGCTTCGTGGCGCTGGTCGTCGCGGCGCTGCTGGTCGCCGCGCTGGCCGTGCCGATCGGCTACGCGGCGCTGCGGGTGCGCGGCGCCTCGTTCGTCATCGTCTCGATCGCCCTGGTGCTGATCCTGCTGCTGGTCTTCCAGAGCTGGGCCTCGCTCACCGGCGGCTCGCGGGGCCTGGTGGTGCCGCGGCCGTTCCCCGGGTTGCTGCGCCCGGAGCACCACCGGGTGTTCTACTTCCTCTTCGCCGGCCTGCTCGGGCTCGCGCTGCTGGCCTGGTGGCTGATCGACCGCTCGCGGTTCGGCCTGGGGCTCAAGGCGATCCGGGAGGACGAGGACAAGGCGGAGGCGCTGGGCACCCCGACGTTCGCCTACAAGCTCGTGGTGTTCGTCGTCTCGGCCGGGTTCACCGCGCTGGCCGGCGGGCTCTACGCGCTCTGGTTCGGCGACCTCGACCCGGTCTTCCAGTTCTCCATCCTGACCGGTTCCTACCTGGTGCTGATGGCGCTGCTCGGCGGGGTCCGGCACCTGTTCGGCCCGCTGGTCGGCGCCCTCGTGGTCGGCGTCGCGCTGGAGTACTTCAAGGTGCAGTTCGGCAACACGCCGCTGCACCTGGTCGCGACCGGTCTGCTGCTCGCGCTGGTCGTGCTGTTCATGCCCGACGGCGTGCTGCCGGCGATCGGCGCGCTGGCCACCCGGCTGTCCGGGACGGCGCAGAGTTCCATCCGCGAGGTCAGCGCCGCCCAACTGCGCGACGAGCGTACGGCGGGCAGCGCGGCGGCGGGCGCGCGGGAACCGGTCGACGCCGCCGCGGTCCCCGCCGGCGGCGGTGCGCAGACGACGGAGGAACGGGCATGAGCGAGGCGCGGAGTGCCGGCATGAGCGAGGCGGCGAGCCTGGCCACCGAGGGCCTGATCAAGGCGTTCGGCGGCGTGGTGGCACTCGACGGCGCCACGGTCACGTTCCGGCACGGCCAGGTCAACGCGCTGATCGGGCCCAACGGGTCGGGCAAGACGACGTTCTTCAACTGCGTCACCGGGATGATCCGGCCGGACGGCGGGCGGACGACCTACCGTGGGCGGGACATCACCCGCCGGGCGCCGCACGCCATCGCCCGCGCCGGCATCGGCCGCACCTTCCAGCTGTGCCGGGTGTTCCCCCGGATGTCGGCGCTGGACAACGTGCTCGCGGCGGTCCGTCCGGCCGGCCTGGCCGGCCAGCTGCGCGGTGCGCGCACCCGCGCGGAGGTGGACCGGGCCCGGGGCTGGCTCACCCGGCTGGGCATCGAGCACCTCGCCGACGTGGAGGCGCGCAACATGTCCTGGGGCCAGCAGAAGCTGCTGGAGCTCGCCGGGGTGCTGATGAGCGACCCGGAGACCGTGCTGCTCGACGAGCCGGCCGGCGGGGTCAACCCGGCGCTGCTGGACCGGATCGGCTCCCTCGTGCGCGAGCTCAACGCCGAGGGGCGGACCTTCGTGATCGTCGAGCACAACATGGACCTGGTGATGAGCGTCAGCGACCACATCGTGGTGTTCGACCGCGGACGCCCGATCGCGGAGGGTCCGCCGTCGCTGATCCGCTCCGACGAACGTGTCCTGGGGGCTTACCTTGGCGTCTGAAATCGAACTCGTCGACGTCCACGCCGGGTACGGGCGCGCGGCGCCGGTGCTGCGCGGCCTCACCGTCTCGGTGCCCGCCGGCACGATCGTCTGCCTGGTCGGCCCCAACGGCGCCGGCAAGTCCACCGTGCTGAAGGTCGCCAGCGGCCTGCTCAAGCCGCGCTCCGGGCGGATCCTGGTCGGCGGGGTGGACGTGACCGGCCAGGGTCCGCAGCGGATGCTGGCCAGCGGGGTGGCGCACGTCCTGCAGGGGCACAGCGTCTTCCGGGAGATGACCGTGGCGGAGAACGTGCTGCTCGGCGGCTACACGATGCGGGACAAGGCGCTGATCGCCGAGCGGACCGCGTTCGTCAAGGAGCTGTTCCCGGTGGTCGCGCAGCGCTGGAACGCGCTCGCCGGGCTGCTCTCCGGCGGCCAGCAGAAGCAGGTGGAGTTCGCCCGCTCGCTGATGGTGAACCCCAAGGTGGTGCTGCTCGACGAGCCGTCCATGGGGCTGGACCCGAAGGCGACCAGCACCGTGTTCGAGCAGGTGGTCCGGATGCGCGACGCCGGCACCGCGGTGCTGCTGGTGGAGCAGAACGCCCGGCGGGCGCTGGAGACCGCCGACCTCGGCTGCGTGCTCGACCTCGGGCGCGTGCACATCTCCGGGCCGGCGGCGCAGCTGCTGGCCGATCCCCAACTGGGCGAGCTGTATCTCGGCGGGCGCCCCGCCGAGCCGGCGGCCTCGCCCAAACGCTGACCGATCCCACGACAGACGGCACGACCAGATGATCCGGGCGCGACACGTAAGCGCTTACGAAAGCGGTTGCGTGCCACGCGGACACGAGAAGAGGTGTACGCGATGACCAGAGCCAGACGCGCCGCCGTTGTCACCGCCGCCCTGCTGGCGGTCGGCGTCATGGGCGGTGCCGCCACCGCGCCGGCCCAGGCGGACCGGAACCGCCCCCGCGACGTCCACCCCACCCTGCGCGAGCACCTGGTCGCCTACTACGACTTCGACCATCCGGTGACCGGCGACGTCGCGCTGGAGCGCGACCAGGGCCGCTCCGGCACGGAGATCGAACTCGTCAACGGCGGCGCCGCCATGCGGGTGCCCGACCGCGCCTACCCCGGCAGCGGCAGCGCCCTGCAGACCCGGCAGGTCAACCCCGCCCAGGCCGGCAACGACGACTGGAAGGCCGGCATCTTCTCGGCCAGCGGCGTACGCACCCTGCGCCCGTTCAGCGCCGTCGCCGGCACCACCGTGATGGGCTGGTTCAAGCTGGAGATGGACAGCCCACTGCCCAACTCCACCACCCCGAACCCGGACGACCGGTTCAACGCCATCGGCCTGGCCGGCGTGCTGACCGGCGACTCCGACGGCCACGGCGTCCGGGCGCTGCTGGAACTCATCGACGTCAACGGCGAACTGCGGCTGGTCGCCCTCGGCCGGCGCCTCGACGGCGGCAACTCACAGACGTTCGCCGCCAGCGGGGACTGGCGCACCCTGCTGCCGAAGGGGGAGTGGGTGCACCTCGCGGCCACCTTCGACTTCGGCACCGGAACGATGGCGCTCTACCGCAACGGCCAGCCGCTGGACGGCTTCTACACCCGTAGCGACGACCCGTGGCTCGTGTCGGGACCCGGCCCGCACGTCACCACCGCCTCCGACCCCCGGGGCATCAAGATCGGCGGGAGCTTCCCGCAGGACACCCTCGAGCGCAACCCGTGCGACTGCCGCATGGACGCCCTGATGTTCCTCGACACCGCGGTCTCCGCCCGCGACGTCGAGAAGCAGTACCGCTACCTGGCCCGCTGACCACCCTCGGCACGACCCCACCGAGAAGGAGATACGCGTGCGCAGTATCGGCAGCATCCGCAGATCCACACTGACGGCCGGGCTCACGGCCGCCGCCCTGGTCCTGTCCACCCTGGTCGCCGCGCCCGCCCGGGCGGCCGACCCGGTCTACGATCCGGTACCCGAGATGCCCACCCAGTCCCGGCTCGGGCTGGTCCTGTCCGAGTACGCCAGCTTCCCGCAGTCGTTCCCCACCCCCGCGCCGACCGACCAGCGGCTGATGCGGACCGCGCGGATCAACACCATCATGGAACTGCCCGACGGCTCCGGCCGCCGCGCGGTGCCCGATCTCAACGGTCTGCTCTACCTGGTCGAGGACGGCGTGCCGCACGTCTACCTCGACGTCGCCAAGACCTTCGCCCCGCAGTTCTTCTCCGGCCGCGGCCTCGGCCAGGGCTTCGGGTACGTCGCCTTCCACCCGGAGTTCGGCAGCAACGGCCGGTTCTACACCATCCACACCGAACAGGCGTCGGCCACCACCGAGGTTCCGGACTACGCCCAGGCCAACACCCTGTTCCACGGCGTCATCACCGAGTGGACGGCGACCGACCCGGCCGCCGACACCTTCGCCGGCAGCCGGCGGGAGATCCTGCGGATCGGGTTCGGCGGTCAGATCCACGGCATCCAGGAGATCAACTTCAACCCCACGGCGAAGCGCCACGACAGCGACTACGGGCTGCTGTACCTGGCCGTCGGCGACGGCGGCCTCGGGGTGCGCAACACCGACCCGCAGAACCTGGCCATGCCGCACGGCAAGCTGCTGCGGATCGACCCGCGGGGCAGCAACTCCGCCAACGGGCAGTACGGCATCCCGGCCGCGAACCCGTTCGTCGGCCAGGCCGGCGCGCTCGGCGAGATCTACGCGGTCGGTTTCCGTGACCCGCACCGGTTCAGCTGGGACCGGGCCACCGGCCGGATGTACCTGGGGCACATCGGCGAGCACGCCGTCGAGGCGATCTACGAGGTGCGCGCCGGGGACAACTTCGGCTGGAGCGAGCGCGAGGGCGCCTACGTCTTCGACAAGACGGCCACCAACCCGTGCAACAAGCTCCTGCCGCTGCCCGCCGACGACGCGAGCTACGGCTACACCTACCCGGTCGCGGCGTACGACCACGACCCCGCGCCGGGCTGGAACTGCACCTCGGACGTCGGGGTCGCGGTGGCCGGCGGGTTCGTCTACCGGGGCCGCGAGCTGCCCGCGCTGCGCGGCAAGTACGTCTTCGGCGACCTGGTCGACGGCCGGGTGCTCTACACCGAGGCGCACCAGATGCGCCGCGGTGAGGGTCTCGCTCCGATCCACCGGCTCGCGCTGTTCGACACCGCCGGCAACCCGGTGCGGATGCAGGACCTCTCCGGCCCCGGTGCGCCCGGCGACCGCAACCGGGTCGACCTGCGCTTCGGCACCGACGCCGCGGGCGAGCTGTACATCCTGGCCAAGGCCAACGGCAAGGTCTGGAAGGTCACCGGCACCCGGGTCTTCGCCGGCGGCGACGTCGGTGACACCCGGCTGCGCAGGACCGCCGGCGCGGCCAACTGGGCGCCGGTGACCTCGTCGAAGTGGCAGTTCACCAAGGACGAGGTGATCCTCGCCGAGGCGGGCGTCAGCCGGCCCGGACCGCGCCGGCCGTTCGAGTACGCGGTGCTGACCGCCGGGCCGGCCTGGTCGTCGGTCGAGGTCGAGGCCCGGGTACGGCTCGACACGCCGGTGGAGGTGACCAACCGGGACGTCATCATCGTCTTCGGCTGGCGTTCGGACACCGAGTTCTACTACGCCCACCTCTCCACCGACAACACGATCTACCCGCACAACGGCATCTTCAAGGTCAACAACGCCGACCGGGAACGGATCGACCACCAGTGGAACGGGCGGTCCCGCGGCGCCAACCCGGCGATCACCGACGCCGACTGGCACAAGGTGCGGGTGAAGCACCTGCCGGCCACCGGGGAGATCGCGGTCTACCTCGACGGGCGCAGGGACCCGCTGATGACCGCGAAGGACACCACGTTCGGCTCCGGACGGGTCGGCTTCGGCTCCTTCGACAACGTCGGCCGGCTGCGTCACCTCACGGTGACCGGCACGCCGGCCTGACCCGCGCCGGCGGGGTGCGGCGGCGACGTGGCCGCCGTACCCCGCCGGGGCACCCCGAGATGCGGCACCCGGCCGGGCGGCCGGGTGCGCGAGATCCCCGCTTACCTGGAGGGCGAGGCGATGACGGCACGTATCCCGATAGGGATCGTCATGAACGGCGTGACCGGGCGGATGGGCTACCGGCAGCATCTGGTGCGGTCCCTGCTGGCGATCCGCGAGCAGGGTGGCGTCCCGCTGCGCGGCGGCGGGCGGCTGTGGCCGGAACTCGTGCTGGTCGGCCGCAACGAGGCCAAGCTGCGCGACGTCGCGGACCGGCACGGGCTGACCGACTGGACCACCGACCTCGCCGCGGCGCTCGCCCGCCCGGACACCTCGATCTACTTCGACGCCCAGGTGACCAGCGAGCGGGAGAAGGCGATCGGCCTGGCCATCGAGGCCGGCAAGCACATCTACACCGAGAAGCCGCTGGCCACCACCCTGCACGGCGCCGTCGAACTGGCCCGGTCCGCCGACGCGGCCGGCGTGCGGCACGGCGTGGTGCAGGACAAGCTCTTCCTGCCCGGCCTGCGCAAGCTGGACCGGCTGGTGCGCGGCGGCTTCTTCGGCCGGATCCTGTCGGTGCGCGGCGAGTTCGGCTACTGGGTCTTCGAGGGCGACTGGCAGGCCGCGCAGCGCCCGAGCTGGAACTACCGGGCCGCCGACGGCGGCGGCATCGTGGTCGACATGTTCCCGCACTGGCACTACGTGCTGGAGCAGGTCTTCGGGTCGGTGCGGGCGGTCACCGCGCACGTCACCAGCCACATCCCGCGCCGTTGGGACGAGGACGGCCAGCCCTACGACGCCACCGCCGACGACGCCGCGTACGCCATCTTCGAACTCGACGGCGGCGTCGTCGCGCAGATCAACTCGTCCTGGGCGGTCCGGGTCAACCGCGACGAGCTGGTCGAGTTCCAGGTCGACGGCACCGAGGGCAGCGCCGTGGCCGGGCTGCGCCGCTGCCGCGTGCAGCACCGGGCCAGCACCCCGAAGCCGGTGTGGAACCCGGACCTGCCCTCCACCGACGACTTCCGGTCGCAGTGGCAGGAGGTGCCGGACAACGAGGTGTACGACAACGGGTTCAAGGCGCAGTGGGAGATGTTCCTGCGGCACGTCGCCGAGGACGCCCCGTACACCTGGGACCTGTGGTCCGGCGCGCGCGGCGTGCAGCTGGCCGAGCTGGGCCTGTTGTCCGCGCGGGAGGGCCGGCGGGTGGAGATCCCGGAGCTGACCGGCGGGGAGCCGGCATGAGCGCCACGGTGCGGCTGCCCGACGGGGCGTACACCCTCTCCGGCGCCGGCGGCGAGCACGCCACCCCGGGCGCGCCGTTCACCAGCCGGGTGGCGTACGCCGCCGCGCACGTGGTCGCCGACCCGCGGGCCGAGAACGTGCCGGGTGCGCCGGCCGCCGTCGACTGGGAGGCGACGCTGGCGTTCCGCCGCCACCTCTGGTCGTACGGGTTCGGCGTGGCCGAGGCGATGGACACCGCCCAGCGGGGCATGGGGCTGGACTACCCGACGGCGCGCGAGCTGGTGCGCCGGTCCGCGGCGGAGGCCCGGGCGGAGGGCGGCGCGATCTGCGCCGGCGTGGCCACCGACCAGCTGCCGGCCGGCCCGGCCACCCTCGACGAGATCCGCAAGGCGTACGCCGAGCAGCTCGCCGACGTGCAGGAGGCCGGGGCCCGGCCGGTGCTGATGTGCAGCCGGCACCTCGCCGCCACGGCCCGCTCCGCCGGGGACTACCTCGACGTCTACGGCCGGCTGATCGACGACGCGGACGAACCGGTCGTGCTGCACTGGCTGGGCCCGGCGTTCGACCCGGCGCTGGCCGGCTACTGGGGCGACGCCGACCCGGCGCGGGCCGCGGACACCGTGGTGGCGCTGATCGCCGGCCACCCCGGCAAGGTCGACGGGATCAAGCTGTCGCTGCTGGACGAGGACTTCGAGGTGGCGCTGCGCCGCCGCCTGCCGGCCGGGGTGCGGCTCTACACCGGCGACGACTTCAACTACCCGACGCTGATCCGGGGCGACGCCGAGGGCCACTCCGACGCGCTGCTCGGCGTGCTGGCCGCCATCGCGCCGCCGGCCGCCGCCGCGCTGCGCGCCCTCGACGGCGGCGACCTGGCCGGGTACGACCGGCTGCTCGCGCCGGCGCTGCCGCTGGCGCGGCACCTGTTCGGCGCGCCCACCTTCTACTACAAGACCGGCATCGTCTTCCTGGCCTGGCTGGCCGGCCACCAGGACCACTTCACGATGGTCGGCGGCCTGCAGTCGGGCCGGTCACCGGCGCACCTGGCGCGGCTGCTCCGGCTCGCCGACGCCGCCGGCCTGCTGCCCGACGCGGAACTGGCCGCCCACCGCGCGCGGGCGTTCCTGACCACGGCGGGGGTGGCACAGTGAAGCGGTTCGCGCTGAACTCGGCCACCACCCGCCGCTGGCCGCTGCCGGACCTGGTCGCCGGCTGCGTGGACGCCGGCGTCGCGAGCGTCGGGCTGTGGCGCGAGGACCTGGCCGCGCACGGCGTCGAGGCGGCCGCCGCCCTGGTCCGGGACGCCGGTCTCGCCGTCACGTCGCTGTGCCGCGGTGGCTTCTTCGACGCGCCCGGCTGGTTCGACGAGAACCGGCGGGCGATCGACGAGGCGGCCGCGGTCGGCGCGCCGGTGCTGGTGCTCGTCTCCGGCGGGCTGCCGGCCGGCAGCCGGGACCTCGACGCCGCCCGGGCGCACGTCGGCGAGGCGATCGGCGCGCTGGTGCCGCACGCGCTCGCCGCGGGGGTGCGGCTCGCGGTCGAGCCGCTGCACCCGATGTTCTGCTCGGACCGGTGCGTGGTCGCCAGCCTCGGCCAGGCGCTGGACCTGGTCGAGCCGTACCCGCCGGAGGCGGTGGGCGTGGTGGTGGACACCTACCACCTGTGGTGGGACGACCAGGTGTGGGCGCAGATCGCCCGGGCCGGGCGGGCGGAGCGGATCGCCTGTTTCCAGGTCGCCGACTGGGTGACGCCGCTGCCGGCCGGGGTGCTGCTCGGCCGGGGCCTGCCCGGCGCCGGCTGCGTGCAGCTGCGCCGCTTCCGGGCGGCGGTCGACGCCGCCGGCTACACCGGCCCGATCGAGGTGGAGGTCTTCGCGGAGGAGGTCTGGTCCCGGCCCGGCCGGGCGGTGCTCGACGAGGCGATCGCCGGTTACCTGGAGCACGTGGTCTGAGGGGGCGGGTGGATCGGCGCCGGCCCGACCGCATCGGCTGCGACCTCGCTCATAATTCTTTGTCGATCGTTCCAGATAGCGTACGGTGGGCGCATGGCACGCACCCGGGAGTTCGACGTCGACGCGGCGGTGGCCGCCGCCATGGAGGCGTTCCGGCGTACGGGGTACGAGGGGACCTCGATGCGCGACCTGGCCGAGGCTACCGGCCTGGGCAGCGGTTCCATCTACGCGGCGTTCGGCAGCAAGGAGGGGCTCTACCTGGCCGCCCTGGACCTCTACCGGGAGCGGTACGCGGTCCCGCTGATCGAGCTGCTGCGCTCGGGCAACGGGGTGCGCGAGGTCATCCGCGAGATCTTCGTGGCCGCGGTCGACGAGATCGCCCGCGACGGGCGGCGGTTGGCCTGCCTGATTGTCGGCGCGGCGACCGAGCGGCGTGACGACCGGCAGGTCGCCGAACGGCTGCGGGCGACGACCCGGTCGCTGGAGGCGGCGCTGTACGACGTGCTCGCCGAGGGGCAGTTGTGCGGCGAGGTTCCCGCTGACCGCAGCGCCGGCGATCTGGCCGCCTTCTTGGTGACGAGCCTGCAGGGCCTGCGGGTGATGGGGTCGATCGACCCCGACCGGGCCGCGCTGATGCGGTCCGCGGAGGTCGCGCTGAGCTGCCTGGACTGAAAGCCGAGCCGCCTGGGCTGACCGGGTGCCTTCCCCTGCCCAAATTGTGTAACGAACGTTCAAGATAATCGAGGAGACAACATGAGCCCGACCGGAGTCGGCATCATCGGCGGCGGTACCGCGGGATGGGCGGCGACCTCGCACCTTCCGGTGATCGCGGCGTCGCCGGACTTCGAGCTGCGCGCCGTCAGCACGTCCCGCCGGAGCTCGGCGGACGCCGCAGCGGCCCGGTACGGCGTACCCGGCTACGACAACCACCGGGACCTGCTCGCCCATCCGGGCGTCGACCTGGTGGTCGTGTCGGTGAAGGTCACCGAGCACCTCGAACTGGTCGCGGCGGCCATCGAGGCGGGCAAGATGGTCTACAGCGAATGGCCGCTGGGCAACGGGCTGGCCGAGGCCGAGCAGCTCGCCGAGCTGGCCCGGCGGGCCGGGGTGCGCACCGTCGTCGGCCTCCAGGGGCGCTACGCGCCCGAGATCCGGCTCGCCCGCAACCTGATCCGCGACGGCTACGTCGGCACGGTGCTCGGCACCACCCTGGTCGGCTCGGGCATGGTCTGGGGCGGCGAGGTGGCCACCCGCAGCCAGGCCTACTGGTACGACAACACCAACGGTGCCACCCCGCTCACCTCCGCGGCGCTGCACGCCCTCGACGCGCTGCACCACGTGCTCGGCGAGTTCGACACGCTGGCGGCGAACCTCGTGGTGGGGCGCAAGCACGCGACGGTGACCGAGGACGGCGGCACCGTTCCCGTCACTGCGCCCGACCAGGTGGCCCTGATCGGCACGCTGGCCGGCGGTGCTGCCGCTTCGGTCTTCTACCGGGGCGGGGCGTCCCGGGGCGACAACCTCCGTTGGGAGATCAACGGCACGGAGGGGGACCTGGTGCTGACCGCCGACTGGGGCAACCTCCAGGTCGCCCAGCTCAACCTGGCCGGTGGCCGGGGCGCGGACAGCACCGTCGCGCCGATCGAGATGCCGGCCTCCTACACCGGCGACGTCCCCGGCGACCTGGGCCGGACGCCCGCCGGCAACGTGGCGCGGCTCTACCAGCGGCTCGCCCGTGACCTGGCCGAGGGCACCCACACCGTGCCGGACTTCGCCCACGCGCTGGCCCGACACCGACTCATCGACGCCGTCGAGCGCGCCTCCGTGACCGCCACGACCCAGTCCGTGAAGTGACCCCTGGTGGCCGGCCCGCCGGCCACCCATCAGCATGAAGGAGACGAGATGCGCGCCGTAGGGTTCTTCCGACACGGCGGACCGGAAATGCTCGGCGTGGTCGAGTGGCCGACGCCGCACGCGGGGCCGGGGGAGGTGCGGATCCGGGTGCGGGCCGCCGCGGTCAACCCGTCGGACACGCTGATCCGAGCCGGGCTGACTCCCGTCCGCCAACACGGTTCCGCACCGGTGATCCCCGGCTCCGACATCGCCGGCACCATCGACGAGATCGGCCCGGGCACCATCACCGACCTGGCCCTCGGCGACCACGTGATGGCCCTGGTGAACCCCACCCGCCCGGCCGGCGGCGGCTACGCCGAACACGTCGCGCTCCCGGAGCACTTTGTGGTGCCGGCGCCGGCGGGGGTGAGTCACGCCGAGGCCGCGACCCTGCCGCTGAACGGACTGACCGTCCTGCACGCCCTCGACCAGCTGCGCCTGTCCCCGGTCGACACGCTCGCGGTGACCGGCGCGGCCGGTGCGGTCGGCGGGTACGCCGTACAACTGGGCAAGGTCGCCGGGCTGCGGGTGCTGGCCGACGCCGCGCCCGCCGACGCCGGACTCGTCGCCGGGCTCGGCGCGGACGCCGTGGTGGCGCGCGGCGCGGGCGTCGCCGACCGCTTCAGTGCGCTCGCCCCGGACGGCGTCGACGCCGCCGTCGACGCGGCCCTCGTCGGTATACCGCTGCTCGGGGCCGTCCGCCGCGGCGGGGCGCTGGCGCACGTGCGGGGCGCGCCGGACCACGCGGCGTTCGCGCGGGCGGCCGCGCGGGCGGGCGTCAGCCTGGTGCCGGTGTTCGTGCACGCCTACGACGGACGCCGGGACAAGCTCGACCTGCTCCGCCGGCTGGCCGAGGCCGGCTCGCTGAGCCTGCGGGTCGCCGACCGGTTCCCGCCGGAGCGGGCGGCTCAGGCGCACCGGCTGCTCGAGGCCGGCGGCGTCCGCGGCCGGCTCGTCATCGAGTTCTGATTCGCGTCGCCTCCGCCCGGCACACCGGACGCGGCACGGTCAGAAGCGCTGACCGCCCAGGACCGAGAGCAGTCGCAGCTTCTCCTGGCTCTCGCTGCCCGGCTCGGCGGTGTAGACCAGCAGGGTCTGCGACTGGTCCGGGTCCACCAGGGTCTGGCAGTGCAGCTCGAGCGGGCCGACCTCGGGGTGCAGGAACCGCTTCGGCGGGCAGTACGCGCCCTGCACCGGATGTTCCCGCCACAGCTCGGCGAACTCGTCGCTGCCGGCCAGCAACGCGTCGACGACGGCGGCCGCCCGGGAACCCCGGCCGTCGCGGGTGTACGCGCCGTGCAGGTGCGCCGCGACCAGCCGGCTGTGGGCGGCGTGGTCCTCGGCGGGGTGGACCAGCCGGGCCGCCGGGTCGGTGAACCAGCGGTAGTGCGCGCTGCGGGCCAGCCCGGTGTGCCGGCTCGCGTCGCCGAGCAGCGCGATCGCCGGCCCGGTCTGCGCGAGGGTCTCCCCGACCTGGTTCACCACCTGGGCGGGGGTGTCCTGCAGGCGGTCGAGGATGCGCATCATGCCGGGGTTGACGTGGTCGGCGCGCAGGGCACGGTGCGGGGTGGCGTAGCCGGCGAGGCGGAACAGGTGGTCGCGTTCGGCCAGGGACAGGCGCAGGCCGCGGGCGAGCGCGGCCAGCATCTGTTCCGACGGGTGCGGGCCGCGTTGCTGCTCCAGCCGGGTGTAGTAGTCGGTGGACATGTCGCTCAGCGCGGCCACCTCCTCCCGGCGCAGCCCCCCGGTGCGGCGCCGCGGCCCCCGGGGCAGCCCGACGTCCTCGGGTTGCAGCGCCGCGCGTCGGGTGCGCAGGAAGCCGGCGAGTTGCGCCCGGTCCATCGGCACTCCTTTCTGGTGGTCGCGGCTCAGGGGGCGGGGAACGTGACGCCGGTGAGCCGTTCCGAGACGGCCCAGAGCCGGGCCGCCGCCTCGGCGTCGCGGGCCGCCCGGTAGACGGCCAGCTCGGTCGGGCCGCCGGTGAACTGGCCGAGACCGTCCGGCCCGTAGAAGCGGCCACCCTGTGCCTGCGGGCTGGTGGCGGCGTGCAGGGCGGGCAGCAGGCCGGCGTCGACGGACTGCACCAGCAGCCCCCACCGGGCGAGACGCTTCATGATCGACTCGTACGGGGACCGCCGGTCGCGGCCCAGGTTCGGGCCGGCGGCGTAGAGGTTGGTCAGGGTGGTGCCGGGGTGGGCGACGTTGCTGGTGAGGCCCCAGCCGCCCGCCGTGCTGCGCCGGTGCAGCTCCAGACCGAACAGCAGGTTGGCCAGCTTCGAGGCGCCGTACGCGCGCACCGGCGAGTAGCGCCGTTCACTCTGCAGATCGTCCCAGTCGAGCCGTCCGGAGCGGGCGGCGCTGCTGGACATGGTGGTGACCCGGGCCCGGCCGGCCCGCAGCAGGGGCAGCAGGCGCCCGGTGAGCGCCAGGTGGCCGAGGTGGTTGGTGCCGAACTGGAGCTCGAAGCCGTCGGCGGTGGTGTGCCGGGTGGCGGGCGCCATCACACCGGCGTTGTTGATCAGGATCTCGATCGGCCGGCCGTCGCGGTGCAGCGAGTCGGCGAGCGCCGAGACCGAGTCGAGCGAGGCGAGGTCGAGCTGCCGGGTGGAGACGACGGCGCGCGGCGCCGCCGCGCGGATGCTGTCGACCGCCGCGGCGCCCTTGGCCGGGTTACGCACCGGCAGCACCAGGTCGGCGCCCGCGCGGGCGAGGCGTACGGCCAGGCCGAGGCCGAGCCCGTCGCTGGCGCCGGTCACCACGGCGAGCTTTCCGGTCAGATCGGGTACCTGCACGTCACGCACAACAAACTCCCTGGTCGGTGGTGTTCCTCTGGGCCGCGGCCAACGATGGCGTCCGCCGCGGGCGGCATCCAGAGAAGGCCTGTCCAGGGATCGCCGGTACCAGGATGAGCGGCGATGTCGCCCGGGCAACCCGATTCAGGGATCAGACCGGGTCCACCGCGCCCGGCCCGGCCGGCGGCCGGAACGCCAGGGCCACCGTGAGGTCGAGGACGCTGGCCGGGTCGGTGAGCCGGTCCCCGTACAGCTCCCGCAGCTTGCCCATCCGGTAGCGCACGGTCTGCGGGTGGACGAAGAGGTCGGCCGCCACGTCGTCGCGCCGGCCCTGGTGCAGCAGCCAGGAGCGCAGCGTCTCGGCGAGCCGGTCCGCGGTGGCCGGCGGCAGCCCGGCCAGCGGCGCCAGCGCCCGGGCCCGCAGGTCGGCCAGCGCCTCCGGGTCCGTGCCGAGCAGCAGCTCGGCCAGGTGCCGCTCGGTGTCCAGCGGGGCGCCGTCGGCCGGGTGCGCGACGCCGAGCGCGAGCGCCCGCACGGCGCGCTGGTAGGCGTACGCCACCCGGGTCCACGGGCGGGCCGGGCCGAGCACCGCCCGCCGGC
Organism: Micromonospora sp. LZ34; assembly: GCF_052981855.1. Classification (NCBI taxonomy): domain Bacteria; kingdom Bacillati; phylum Actinomycetota; class Actinomycetes; order Micromonosporales; family Micromonosporaceae; genus Micromonospora; species Micromonospora sp. LZ34. The sequence continues at coordinate 26,542 of NZ_JBRIQN010000044.1, read as the reverse complement.
CGTGCAACACCCGGGTGAGCTGCCGGCGCCGGGCGCCGTGCGCGTCCGGGACGAGCAGCACGGCGATCTCCGCGCCCGGTTCCGCCGCGGGCAGGTCCTCCCCGCTCTCCAGCGTGTGCTCGTCGAGCAGCGCCAGCGCCGCGCGCAGGTTGGCCCGCGGCAGCAGGACTACGGTGAGGGTCTGCGGCGGCGGCCAGTCCGCCCGCTCGGCGCTGCGCAGCAGCACCTCCTCCGGCTCGCCGGTGAGCAGCTGCTGGGTCAGCCGTTCCAGGTTGCGCCGCCGGGCCCGCCCGACGCTGGCCAGCTCGTCGGCGTGACCGGCGACGCTGGCCGCGGAGAGCTCGTCGATGTAGGCGAACATCAGCTCGGCGAACTCGGCCACGGTGGCGGCGGCGAGCCCGCCCTCGACGGTGGTGGCGGACATCTCCCGCCAGGAGACCCGGGCGCCCACCCGGTAGGCGGCCAGCAGCGCGTCCATGCTCCGGCCGGAGCGCGCCTCGCCGCTGCCCAGCGCGTACGCGGCCTCCAGCGCCGGGACCAGCGGGGTGCTCGGGTCGCCGGCCTGCCGCCGCTCGAGCAACTGGAGGAACGTGCCGAGCGCGATCTGCACCGCGTTGGCGATCTTGTCACGCATCTGGCCGGTGAGGGTGCCGGAGTAGCTGGGCACCTCGGCGGTGATCGCGCTCACCGTGCGCTCGGCGAGCAGCGGCAGCCGGTCGCGCAGGGCGCGGGCCAGCCGCTCGTCGAGTTCCAGCCGGGCCGCGCGGTGGGTCGCCCCGGTGCCCTCCGCCACGTTTGTTCTCCCCGCACAAGATAGCCGGACCGCTTCACCTTCCCAGGCCAAGATTTTATGCCAGGCCGCCGCGACCATCGAGACATGACCACGACTGTCCCCGCCCCCCGGGCCAAACGGTCCGTCCGGGGCGGGCTGCTCCGGCTGGCCGCCGCGGTCACCACCCCGCTGCTGCCCGAGGACTACCTCGACCTCGTCGCCCCGCTGCGCTCGGCCGACCTGCGCGGCCGCGTCCTCGCCGTCCGCCCGGAGACCCCGGACGCGGCGACGCTGGTGATCCGGCCCGGCCGCGGCTGGCGCCGGCACATCCCCGGCCAGTACGTCCGGCTCGGCGTCGACGTCGACGGCGTACGCCAGTGGCGGGCCTACTCGGTCACCTCGGCGCCCGGCCGGCGCGCCGAGCCGATCGCCGTGACCGTCAAGGCCATCCCCGACGGGCTGGTCAGCAACCACCTGGTCCGCCGGCTGCGGCCCGGCACGATCGTGCAGCTCGACCAGGCCCAGGGCGACTTCGTCCTTCCGGACCCCGCCCCGGCGCGGGTCCTCTTCCTGACCGCCGGCAGCGGGATCACCCCGGTGATGGGGATGCTGCGCGCGGGCGGGCTCGCCGGCACGGACGTGGTGGTGGTGCACTCCGCGCCCGGGGCGGCCGACGTGATCTTCGGCGCCGACCTGCGCCGGCTCGCCGCCGACGGGGCGATCCGGTTGGTGGAACGGCACACCGACACCGACGGCCTGCTGGACGTCGCCGACCTCGACGCCCTGGTGCCCGACCACCTGGAGCGCGAGACCTGGGCCTGCGGGCCGGTCGGCCTGCTCGACGCGGTCGAGGAGCACTGGGCGTCGCGCGGGCGAGCCGACCGGCTGCACACCGAGCGGTTCCGGCCTACCGTCGTCACGCCGGGCGAGGGGGGCACGGTCACCTTCACCCGGGCGGCGGTGACCGTCGAGGCCGACGGCGCCACGCCCCTCCTGGACGCCGGCGAGCGGGCCGGGGTGCTGATGCCCTCGGGCTGCCGGATGGGCATCTGCTTCGGCTGCGTCCTCCCGCTGCGCCAGGGCGCGGTGCGCGACCTGCGCAACGGCCAGCTCACCACCGCCGTGCCCGGCGACGGCGTCCTCGTGCAGACCTGCGTGTCGGCCGCGGCCGGCCCCTGCGACCTCGACCTCTGATCGGAGACCCCGACGTGACCGTGATCCAGAAGAAGCCCGACAACCCGATCGCGCACCTGACGGCCGAGGACATCGAGGCCATCGGCCGGGAACTGGACGCGATCCGCGACCGGGTGGTGGCCAGCCGGGGCGAGCGGGACGCCGCGTACATCCGCAAGGTCATCAGCACCCAGCGCCGGCTGGAGCTGGGCAGCCGGGCGGTGCTGCTGTTCTCGCTCTTCCCGCCGGCCTGGGTGGTCGGCACCGCCGGTCTCGCGGTGGCCAAGATCCTGGAGAACATGGAGATCGGGCACAACGTCCTGCACGGCCAGTGGGACTGGATGCGCGACCCGAAGATCCACTCGACCACCTGGGAGTGGGACCACGTCTCGCCGGCGGACCAGTGGAAGCACTCGCACAACGAGTTGCACCACCGGTACACGAACGTGGTCGGCAAGGACAACGACCTCGGCTACGGCATCATGCGGGTCGACGAGGACCAGCCGTGGCACCCGATGCACCTCGGCCAGCCGCTGTGGAACTTCATCAACGCCTGCTTCTTCGAATACGGCATCGCCGCGTACGACCTCGAACTGGGCAAGAACCTGCAGCGGGGGCGGCGCCGGGACCCGCAGTTCCGGGCCCGGGCCAAGGCGGTGCTTCGCAAGATCCGCCGGCAGGTGCTGAAGGACTACGTGCTGCACCCGCTGCTCTCCGGCCCCTCGTTCCTCAGCACCCTGGCCGCGACCTTCACCGCCAACCTGATCCGCAACCTGTGGAGCCACTCGGTGATCATGTGCGGCCACTTCCCGGAGGGCGTGGAGACCTTCGAGAAGCGGTCCATCGAGGGAGAGACCCGCGGCGAGTGGTACCTGCGGCAGATGCTCGGGTCGGCCAACATCAGCGGCAGCCGGCTGCTGCACCTGATGACCGGGAACCTCTCCTTCCAGATCGAGCACCACCTCTTCCCGGACCTGCCGAGCAACCGCTACCAGGAGATCGCCCCCGAGGTTCGGGCGCTCTTCGCCCGGTACGGGCTCAACTACACCACCGGGTCGCTGCCCCGGCAGGTCTTCTCCGCCTGGCGGAAGGTCTTCCGGCTCTCGCTGCCCAACCGGACCCCGGCCAACCCGCGCCCGGCCGAGGACCGGCCGACCCGCACCCTCGCCCCGTCCCTGGGCGGCTGACCGGCCCCGCCGCCGTCAGGGCAGCCCGGGCGGCGGCGCCGGGCGAACCCGCTGGGCGACGGCGGCGGGGACGCGTACAGTCGGGGGCATGGAGTCCAGGCGCCGAAGCATCGCCGCGACCGCACGAGCTGCCAGCTCGTCGGTCGCCGCCGCCTGATCTCCCGACCCCTTCGCCGGCGACCGGAAACGGTCCGCCGGCGTTTTCGTGTCACGGCTCCCTCCCCGCGCCCGCGGCCCTTTCCGGTCACCAACGACCCGAAAGGCCACCGCCATGAACCGCGACCAGATCGTCCGGACCTTCGTCGACTTCTACCGCGAGCGCGGCCACCTGCTGGTGCCCGACAGCTCGCTCATCCCACCGCCGGGTGACCCGGTCCTCTTCACCACCTCCGGGATGCACCCGCTGACGCCCTATCTGGAGGGCCGGCCCCACCCGCTCGGCCGCCGGCTGGTGAACGTGCAGCGCTGCCTGCGCACCACCGACCTGGACGAGGTCGGCGACCGCACCCACCTGACCGTGTTCGAGATGCTCGGCTCGTGGTCGCTCGGCGACTACGACGTCTCGCAGAGCCTGCGCTGGGGGTACGAGCTGCTGCGCGACGGCTTCGGCGTCGAGCGCGACCGGCTGCACGTGACCGTGTTCGGCGGCGACGACCAGCTCGGGCCGGACCGGATCTCGCTGGAGACCTGGGCGGAACTCGGCGTACCGGTGGAGCTGACCCGGGAGGACAACTGGTGGTCCAACGGCCCGACCGGGCCGTGCGGACCGGACTCGGAGATCTTCGTGTGGACCGGGGACGGCCCGCCCCGGGGCACCCCCGGCACCGACGAGCGGTGGATGGAGGTGTGGAACCACGTCCAGATGCGCTACCACCGGCGCGACGACGGCCGGCTGGAGCCGCTGCGGCAGCCCAACGTCGACACCGGGATGGGGCTGGAGCGGCTGGAGATGGTGCTGGGCCGCCTCGGGTCGGTCTTCGAGGGCGAGGGCTTCCGGCCGTGGGTGCGCGGCGTCGGCGACCTGTGGCACCTGGACGAGGTTTCCGTGCGCCGGGTCTGCGACCACCTCCGCTCCGGGGTGGTCGTCATCGGCGACGGTGTGCGCCCGTCGAACACCGGCCGCGGCTACGTGCTGCGCCGGCTGGTCCGCCGGGTCCTCACCACCCTGTGGCGGGACGACCCGTCGCGCAGCCTGTCGGACCTGCCGACCGAGCCGATGCGGCACACCCTCGACCGGTTCGGGCAGCGTACGGACGTCGGCGAGCTGCTCGACGTGCTCGGCGACGAGGAGCGCCGGTTCCGCGGGCTGCTGCGCCGGGGGCGGCCGGTGGTCACCCGGCGGCGCTCCCGTGGGCCGCTCACCGGTGAGGACTACCGCTGGCTGCACGACACCCACGGGCTGCCCCGCGACCTGGTCGACCACCTGGTCGAGGTCGGCTGACGGGCCCGGCCGGTGGCGGGGCCGCGGGGTGCCTGTCACACTTTGCCTGGTCGATGCCGTCGCGTCGAGGGGCGGGGGAGCATGCCGGAAGAGCACCATCTCCGACCGGACGAGGACACCGTCGAGCGCTTCGGCGCCCGGGTCGCCATCGTCGACCCGGCCGGGCTGCTGGCCTCGGCCCGCACCGGTCCCGTCGAGCTGCGGCTCCGTGGGTCGTTGCCCGCCCCGGTGATCGACGTCCGGCTCACCCTGCGTCCCGACGACGGGACCTGTGTGATGGCGGCGGAGATCCGCACGGTCGCCGCCGAGCGGCTGGTGGAGGGGCCGCTGCGCTGGCTCGCCCTCGGCGTCGCCGGCCCGGCCGGGGTGCTGCTGGTCCGGCGGTTGGCGGCTGCCGGGCCGACGGCCGGGCCGCTGGCCGCCCGGGCGGGCCGGGTGGCCGCCGAGGCGTCCCGCCGGCTCGGCCTCGACGCCCCGCGGGCGACCGCGCTGGCCGACCGGCCGCACCCGGCCGACCCGGCGGGCGCCGAGGTGCTGGCCGAGGCCGAAGCGCTCGGCCTGCGCCCGGAGATCGCCGAGGTGCCGGCGACCGGCGGCCAGGCGGTCACCGTCCGGGCCGGTGTGCCCGCCGACGCGGTCACGCCCGCGCACCTGCGGGCTCTGGTCGGGCTGCTGCTCCAGGTGGTCCGGGAACTGGCCGGCGACGGCCCCGAGCCGCGGGTGCTGCGCGGCCGGGCGTACGTCCTGCGGCGCCCGGCGGCGCCGGTGCCGGCCCGGCCGGCCGCGCGCAGCGAGGCGGTCACGCTCGATCAGGTGGGCGGGCTCGCCGAGGTGGTCGCGCAGTTCCGGGAGATCGCGATCTCGTTCCGCCATCCGCAGGTCATGGCGCGCTGGGGCGCCCGCCGGCCGCAGGGCATCCTGATGTACGGGCCGCCCGGCACCGGCAAGACCATGCTGGCCCGGGCGCTGGCGAACGAGATCGGCGCGGACTTCCGGGAGATCCGCACCCCGGAGATCCTGGACAAGTGGCTCGGCGGCTCCGAGCGCAACATCAAGCAGATCTTCCGGGAGGCGCGCCGCTATCGCGAGCCCACCATGCTGCTGTTCGACGAGTTCGACAGCATCATCAGCTACGCGGGCGCCGGCGGGGACGCGGCGAGCCAGGCGGTCAACGCGGTGGCGGGCATCTTCAAGCAGGAGATGAACACGCTGATCGAGGAGAACCCGAACGTCATCGTGGTGGCCACCACCAACTTCCCGCAGCGGGTGGACGCCTCGCTCATCCGGTCCGGCCGGTTCGACGTGAAGCTCTCCATCCCGCCGCCCGACGAGGCCGGCCGGGCCGAGATCATCGCCAAGATGGTCCGCGAGCTGATCGCCCGGCACGAGCGGCCGGACTTCCGGATGTTCGCCGAGGACGTCGACCCGGCCGAGCTGGCCGCGCTCAGCCCGGGGCTCACCGGCGCGGACCTCCGCGAGGTGCTGCGCCGGGTGCAGCTGGCCAAGGCGATGCGCGAGGCCACCGGCGCGGCGCCGGTCGGTCCGATCAACCAGCAGGACCTGCGCGAGGGCCTCGCCGGGCTGCGCCGCGGCTGACGGTCCGCCCGACTCCAGCCGACGGGACGCGGGTCCGCTCGTGCAACCGGATCGCCCGCCGTGCCCATCCCTAGGGTGAGGGCAGCCGGACGGGGGTTGGTTGATGCAGGCGACACAACGGCACGAGTACGTCGAGTTCGTCACGGCCGCGACCCCGAAGCTGCGGCGCACCGCCTACCTGCTCACCGGCGACCAGCACCGGGCCGACGACGTGGTGCAGCAGACGCTCACCCGGCTCTTCCTGAAGTGGCAGCGGGTGCGCGGCGCCGACGACGTCGAGGCGTACGTGCACCGGATGCTGGTGCGCGTCTTCCAGGAGGAACGGCGCTCCCGCTGGTGGGGGGTGCGACTGCTGGACCGTACGCCCGAGCCGGTGCCCCGCGACGATCCACCCGGCCCCGGCGACGCCGTGGTGGACGCGGTCACCATGCGCCGCGCGCTGGCGTCCGTGCCGGCGGGGCAGCGGGTCGTGCTGGTGCTGCGGTTCTACGCGGACCTCTCTGTCGAGCAGACGGCCGGGGTGCTCGGCTGCTCGACCGGCAACGTGAAGAGCCAGACCGCACGTGGACTCGCCGCGCTGCGCCGCTGGCTGCCGCTGGACAACTCGGAGGGAGCGGCGCGGTGAACGACAACGAGGAGCGGGCGGTGCGCGCCGTGCTGACCCGGATGGCCGACGAGCTGCCGCCTGGCGGGGTGCCGGCCGCGGAGCTGCTGGCCGGTGGGGAGCGGCTGCTGCGCCGGCGGCGGTTCGCCGTCGCGGGGGCCGCCGTGCTGACCGCGGTCGCGCTGCTCGGCGCATCCGTGCTGGCCGGCGGCGCCGGGCCGGGGCGGACACCGACACCGGCAGACAGCGGGACACCGCCGTCCGGCCCGCCCACGGTCGCGCCAGAGCGGTTCGACCCGACCCGGCAGCCGTTCCGACTCGGCTCGCTGCCCGACAACGTGGGTCACCAGACCTACGAGACCGACGACCGCAGGGTGACGGTCAACGCGAGCGTGCCGGACGCGATCAGCCCGGGCGGGCCGGTCGAGCCGGGGCCGATCATGGCGTTCAGCGCGTCGGTGACGGTCCGGATGGGCGCGCGCGGGGTGGACGTCTTCTTCAACGAGCGCGAACGGGTCGAGGACCGCCGACTTGGTGGCCCCCCGCCGGTGGTCCCGCTGCCCGGCGCGACCGTGGCGCCGGTGAACGGGCATCCTGCGTTCCTCTACACCCACGGGAAGGACTCCGTCCTCTCCTGGCAGTACGCCCCGGACGGCTGGATCGCGATCAGCGTGCGGGAGTACGACCGGCCGGAGGATCTGGCCCGCCAGGTCGCCGAGGGTCTGGTCTGGGATTACCGGCCGGTTACCGTCCCGTTCACGCCGGTGGACGTCCCCGCCGGCGCGGTGTTGAAGGGCACCCTCACACGGACGTTTCGCGGCCAGTGGCTGGATGCGTCCCTGCGATACGTGCTCCCGGCGACCGTCGGGTCGGACAAGGTCCGGGCCGACTTCGTGCTCGGCCTGAGCAACGGGATCTTCGCCGGGGACGGCAGCCAGTTCCCGCCCGGTCTCACCGTGGCCGGCCGGCGCGCCATGGCTGACGACGGACCCGCCGGGATGGCCGTCTACCGGGTCGCCCAGTTGCCCGGTGGCTGTACGGGCTGTGTCAGCGAGGTCGCCTCCGAGACCGTGGCGGGGAAGACGGCGTTGGGCGGGCGCGCGGGCGGGCTCGACCTGGCCGCGTCCATCCGGCTGGTGGACGGCTGGGACGACCCGGCGTCCTGGCGGCCGGTGTAGCCGACGGGGACCGCCCGCGGGCCGACCCGGCGTGACGGGGACCAGTCAGTCCGGCGCGACGCGGCGGGGGTGCGCGGTTGGTGCGTCGGGCGGCCCGATCAGCCAGGATGAGCTGCGGGAGGTCGTCCGGGCCGGGTCGCGGTGCCGCACGTCCGGCCCGCCGAGGAAGAAGGAGACCCGTGACGTCCACTCTGCTGTCCCGCCGCGACCTGCGCTTCCTGCTGCACGAATGGCTGGACGTGGTGCGGTTGACCGAACGGCCCCGCTACGCCGAGCACTCGCGGGAGACCTTCGACGCCGTGCTGGAACTCGCCGAGCAGGTGGCCGCCGAGCGGTTCGCGCCGCACAACCGCGCCGCCGATCTCACCGAGCCCACCTTCGACGGGCACCGGGTGCGGCTGATCCCGCAGGTCAAGGCGGCCCTGGACGTGTTCGCCGAGACCGGGCTGCTGGCCGCCAGCCTGGACTCCGCGATCGGCGGCATGCAGCTGCCGCACGCCGTCTCGGCGGCCTGCTTCGCCTGGTTCCAGGCCGCCAACGTGGGCACGTCGGCGTACCCCTTCCTCACCCTCGGCAACGCCAACCTGTTGCTGGCGCACGGCAGCGCCGCGCAGATCGACACCTGGGTCCGGCCGATGGTGCAGGGCCGGTTCTTCGGCACCATGTGCCTCTCCGAGCCGCACGCCGGCAGCTCGCTGGCGGACATCACCACCCGGGCGGAGCCGCAGGACGACGGGACGTACCGGCTGCGGGGCACCAAGATGTGGATCTCCGGTGGGGACCACGAACTCGCCGAGAACATCGTGCACCTGGTACTGGCCCGGATTCCGGGCGGCCCGCCCGGGGTCAAGGGGATCTCCCTGTTCATCGTGCCCAAGGTGCTCGTCGACGGCCACGGGGCGCTGGGCGCCCGCAACGACGTGGTGCTGGTCGGCCTCAACCACAAGATGGGCTACCGGGGCACCACCAACACCCTGCTCAACTTCGGCGAGGGGGTGCAACGGCCGGGTGGGCGTCCCGGCGCGGTGGGCTACCTGGTCGGCGAGCCGCACCAGGGTCTGGCGCAGATGTTCCACATGATGAACGAGGCGCGCATCGGGGTGGGCGCCGGCGCCACGGCGCTCGGCTACACCGGCTACCTGAAGTCCGTGGCGTACGCCCGACAGCGGCCGCAGGGCCGCCCGGTGGCCGACAAGGACCCGACGACGCCGCAGGTGCCGATCGTCGCCCACGCCGACGTCAAGCGGATGCTGCTGGCGCAGAAGAGCTACGTGGAGGGCGCGCTCGCGCTGGTGCTCTACTGCGGCCGGCTCCTCGACGAGCAGAAGACCGCACCGGCCGAGGCCGATCGCGACCGGGCCCGCCTGCTGCTGGACGTGCTCACCCCGATCACCAAGAGCTGGCCGTCGCAGTGGTGCCTGGCCGCCAACGACCTGGCCATCCAGGTGCACGGCGGCTCCGGCTACACCCGCGACTACGACGTGGAGCAGCACTGGCGGGACAACCGGCTCAACCCGATCCACGAGGGCACCCACGGCATCCAGGCGCTGGACCTGCTCGGCCGCAAGATGACCATGCGGGACGGGGCGGGGCTGGCGCTGCTGATCGAGACCATCCGCGCCACGGTGAGCCGGGCCTGGAAGGCCGAGGGCGAGGCCGCGGAGCTGGCCGCCCGGCTCGGCGGCGCGCTGGACCGGGTCCCGCTGGTCACCCGGCGACTGTGGGAACGGGAAGACCCCGAGCTGGCGCTGGCCAACGCCAGCATCTACCTGGAGGCGGTCGGCCACGTGGTGATCGCCTGGATGTGGCTGGAGCAGCTGCTCGCCGTCGAGGCCGCGGCCGGCCCGGCCGACTCCGCGGACGAGATGGCCTTCTACGCCGGCAAGCGGCAGGCGGCGCGGTACTTCTTCCGCTACGAGCTGCCCCGCACCGGCCCCCAGTTCGACCTCCTGGAGAGCCTGGACCGCACCACGCTGGAGATGCGCGACGAGTGGTTCTGACCCTGGCCGGGCGGCCCGCCTGTCCTTGTCGGCCAGGGAATCCGGCGCCGCATCGTCCGACTCGGCCCGCCGCCCGTCGACGCAGCGGCAGGTGGCCCTCGACCGTCGGATGACGGTCGAGGGCCACCTGCCTCACCTCTGCTGACCTACGCGCAGGTCTCGGCCGGTGGTCAGCAGCCGGTCCAGCGCACCGCGGTGACGCGGGTGCTGTTGTGGAAGCCGACGACCGTCCCGTTGTCGGCGATGGCGCGGGCCCCGATGGTGATGCCGGTGCCGCCACCCGGCAGGACCACGGAGCTGGCACCCCGGCTGATCCGGTCGCCGCCGACGACCACGCCGTGCTGGTTGACGTCGCTCAGCACCGCGAACCGCGGGTCCAGGGTCACGCTGGTGCCCTTGACGAGGTCCCACCGCACCCTCACCTGGTTCGGCTCGCCGAGGTTGACCCGGCCGATCACGTACCGGCCGCTGGCGGCGTCGACCTGCGACCCGGTCGCACCCGCGAGGGTCAGCGGCTGGATCTCGCCGGCCGGCGTGCGCACCCAGCCGGTCCAGGCTCCGAAGTCACCGGCGCTGCCGACAATCGTGCCGTCGTCGGTGATGTCCCGCGCGGCCGCGTTGGCCGGCGCGTCCAGCACCTCGACCGTGCCCGGTCGGGCGGCGGGCCAGAGGAGCGCCACCTGCTCGCCGGTGGGGGTGTAGCCGGAGCCGACAATGTTCCCGCTCCCGTTGATCGCGGAGACGCCGACGTAGCTGAACGTGCCGGTGGGCAGGGACTCGAGCTGGCCGGCGCGGTACCGCCACGGCTGGCTCACGCCGTTCACCCAGCCGTTGCCGATCACCGCGCCGTCGGCGTTGACGCCCGCGATCTCCTCCACGAGGGGCGAGGCGACGGTGGTCAGCTGGCCCTCGTCCCAGACCAGCAGCAGCGGCTCGGTGGCGCCGCCGGCGGTGTTCCGCCGGCCGGAACCGGCGATGAAGCGGCCGGTCGGGTCGACCGCGTCGGCCGTCGCACGGTACGCATCGGCCGGGAACGGCAGCGGCCGCATGGCGCAGAGGCGGATGCTCTGCCCGGTGGCCGCGGTGGCCGTGCCAGGCGTGGCGGCGATGCCGAACGAGGCGGCCATCAGGCCGGCGGCCACACCGGCCAGGATCCGGCGCCGGGAAACGTTGGTCATGGGTTCCTCCCCCGTGTGCGGCCCGGCTGTCCGGGCCTCGATACACGGCAGGACGTGTGACGGCGCCGGGAGGTTGCAGCGCTGTCGGATCGCCGACCATGGCCGAGTTACGGCCGGGCGGAACCGGGCACGGCCCGGCGTCGCGTCGTCAGGCCGGGGTGTGCGCGACGTAGACGGTGTTGGCCGAATCGCTGCCGGTCAGCGGGTTGGGAAATGGCACGACGTGCGCCCGCGCCGTGGTGAACACCTCGGCGAGGACCGCCTCGAAGCCGGCATCCGGCGGGTCGTCCGACCAGAGCGCGAACACCCCGTCCGGGTGCAGGTGCGCGGCGAGCCGGCGCAGCCCCTCCGGGGTGTAGAAGGCGGCGTGGCTCGGGTGCAGCACCTGGCGGGGCGAGTGGTCGACGTCCAGCAGCACGGCGTGGAACCGTCGCCCGGGGGCGTCCGGGTCGAAGCCGGTGCCGTCGGCGACCGCGGCGAAGAAGTCCGCCTGGACGAACCGGGTCCGCGGATCGGTGGCCAACCCGGCCGCGAAGGGCAGCAGCCCGCGCCGGTGCCAGTCGATGACGTCCGCGATCGCCTCCACCACGACCAGTGAGCGGACCCGTTCGTCGGCCAGCGCCGTCCGGGCGGTGTAGCCGAGGCCGAGGCCGCCGACGACCACGTCGACGGCGGGGTCGGCGAGCGCGGCCAGGCCCAGCCGGGCCAGTTCGATCTCCGCGACCGGGAAGAGGCTGGACATCAGGAACTCGTCGTCGAGCTTGACCTCGTACACCTCGGTGTCGAGGAAGGGGTCGCGGCGCCGGCGCAGGCTGATCGCGCCGATCGGGGTCTCCCGCCAGGCCAGTTCCTCGAATCGCACACCCACGGGCCCGGATGCTACCCGCCGGGGCGGCCGGCACGCGGCCGGCGCGCGGGCGGTCCGCGCCCGGGCGGGCGCATCCATCCGCCGTCGCCGGGTATGCGGGCTGGCCGAGGCGCCCGACGGGGGCCGGACAGGGAGTACACACGGTGGCGGAGATGCTGGCCGGACGGTTGCACCTGGCGGAGCGGGCACTGCGCCTGGAGACGGTGCCGGTGCCCGATCCGGGGCCCGGGCAGGTGCGGATCAAGGTCGCGGCGGCCGGGGTGTGCCTGTCGGACGTGCACCTGATCGACGGCACGCTCACCCCGCTCTACCTGCCCGGCGACGTGGTCACCCTCGGCCACGAGGTGGCCGGCGTGGTCGACGCGCTCGGTGACGGAGTCGAGGGCTGGCAGCCCGGCCAGCGGGTGCTGCTCCAGGCGGGGGAGAGGGACCGGCGCGGCACCGTCTTCACCCGGGGCGTGGACTACGACGGCGGCTGGGCCGAGTACGCGGTGGCGAGCCAGGAGACCGTGGTGCCGATTCCGGACGACCTGCCGTTCGAGCAGGCCTGCATCATTCCCGACGCGGTCTCCACGCCCTGGGCGGCGGTGACCGACACCGGGCGGACCCGGCCCGGTGAGGCGGTCGCGGTCTGGGGCGTCGGCGGGCTGGGCGCGCACGCCGTGCAGCTGTTGCGGCTGGTCGGCGCCGCCCCGGTGATCGCGGTGGAGCCGCTGGCGGCGGCCCGCGAGCGGGCGCGGACGCTCGGCGCGGACGCGGCGCTCGACCCGGGCGACAGCGCGTTCCGGGACACCGTGCTGGGGTTGACCGACGGCCGGGGGCTGGACGTGGCGTTCGACTTCGCCGGGGTGACCGCGGTCCGCGAGCAGGCGCTCACGGTGCTCGGCCGGCGGGGGCGGCTGGTGCTGGCGGGCATCGCCAACAAGCCGGTGACCATCGCCTCGGACAGCCCGTTCAACTACCTCCAGCAGGCCGTGCTCGGGCACTACGGCTCGGAGGCCGAGCACGTGGTGCAGTTGGTGTCGCTGGCCCGGCAGCGGCGACTGGACCTGTCCGGGTCGGTGAGCGACGTGCTGCCGCTGGTTGAGGCGGAACAGGCGGTGCGGCGGGTGCAGAGCAAACAGGGCAACCCGATCCGGCTGATCCTGCAGCCCTGACCGCACCGCTCGTCGGCCACGCAGGGTCCTCGGAACATCGACGCAGCGCTTATCCTGTGCCCCGACCGAATCGCCGGAAGGGATCCCGTGCCGTCGCGGCAGGACCAGCTGCACTCGTACCAGTTCACCGTCCAGCGGGCGGTCGCCGCGCTGGTGATGCGCGAGACCGACCCGGCGCAGTCGCCGTTCCGGCGGCTGGCCGGCGCCGCGCTGGCCAGCGTCCTGGTCGCGGCCATCGCGGTGGGCGGCTCCGCGCTCTACGGCCTGTTCGCCGGGGGCGGCACGAAGTGGCGCGACGCGAGCGCGGTGATCGTGGAGAAGGAGTCCGGTGCCCGGTTCGTCTACCGGGAGCAGAAGCTGCACCCGGTGCTCAACTACGCCTCCGCGCTGCTGATCATCGGGGCGGACCGGCCGAAGACCGTGCTGGTCTCCCGCCGCTCCATCGACGGCGTGCCGCGCGGCCTGCCACTCGGCATCGCCGACGCCCCCGACTCGCTGCCCGCGCCGGGCCGGCTGGTCACCGCGCCGTGGACGGTCTGCTCGGCGGCCCCGACCGGGGCGGCGCCGGCGGCGCCCCGCTCCGCGCTGCTGGTCGGCGTCGACGCCGCCGGCGGCCGGCCGCTGGGCGAGGACGCGCTGCTGCTGCGGCACCCGGACGGCGCGCTGCACCTGCTCTGGCACCACCGGCGGCACCTCGTCCGGGACCCCAACCGGGTGCTCGCGGCGCTGGCGGCCACCCGGGCCCGCGCGGTGCCGGGTCGCCCCGGCGTTGCTCAACGTCCTGCCGGCCGGCGCCGACCTGGCACCGCTGGCCCTGCCGGACGAGGGCGAGCCCGCCGAGCGGGTGGCCGGCGCCCGGATCGGCGACGTCTACCTGGTGCGCAACTCCGGCGGCGGTAGGCAGTACGCCGTCGCGCTGCGGGACGGGCTGGCCGGCATCACCGAACTGCAGGCCGGCCTGCTGCTCGCCCGCACCGGCCAGGGTGAGCCGGAGTCGATCACCTTGGGCCGGTTCGCCGCGCTGCCGAAAGTGCCCGACCTCGCGCCGACCGGCCCGGCCGCGCCGCCGACCGTACCGCCGAGGCTGGCAGCGCTGGACGGGGCCGCGCTGTGCGCCCGGTTCGGTGACGACGGGGCCGTGGTCGACGTCCGGCTCGGCGCCGCCCTGCCCGACCTCGGGGCCAGCCCGCGGACGCCGGCGCCGGCCGGCGGCGGGGTGCGGGCCGACCACGTCGTGGTCGAGCCGGGCCGCGGCGCGGTCGTGGAGTCGGTCGCGGCGCCCGGCGCGTCCGGCGGCGCGGTCTCCGTCGTCACCGACCTGGGTCGGCGGTACGTGCTCGCTGGCGGCGAGGTGCTCGGCATGCTCGGCTACCGCGACGTCCGGCCGGCCCGGTTGCCCGCCGGCCTGGTAAGCCTGGTCCCCGCCGGCGCCACCCTCGACCCGGCGGCGGCCCGGGTGGTGGCCGCGCCGGCCTGAGCCGCATGGTGGCTGCGCCGGCCTGAGCCGCACGGTGGCCGCGCCGGCCTGAGCCGGCGGTCTCAGGCCGGGCGGCGCAGCACGCTCACCGCGAAGTCGCTGTCGTCGCGCCAGGGACGCAGGTCCCAGGTCGCGAAGCGGTGTTCCAGGCGCAGCCCGGCGGCCACCGCGTCGGCGTCGAAGTCGGTCAGCGGGTAGCCCCGGTCGGTGCCGAACCCGACCGCCACCACGCCGTCGGGGCGCAGGTGTGCGGCGATCCGGCGCAGCACCGCCCGCTCGGTGCCCGGGGCGACGAAGGCCATCACGTTGCCGGCGACCACGGCCGCGTCGAACGGTTCGGGCTCGCCGGCCGCGGCCAGGTCCAGCTCGGCCAGGTCGGCGACGAGCCACCGGGGCCCGGGGTAGTCGACCCGGGCGGCCTCGACCAGCGCGGGGTCGGCGTCCACCCCGACCACGGTGTGCCCGCGGGCGGCGAGCGCGGCACCGACCCGGCCGGTGCCGCAGCCCGCGTCGAGGACCCGGGACCGGGGCGCCACCATGGCGTCCAGCAGCCGGGCCTCACCGGCCAGGTCGGCGCCCTCGGCCGCCAACCGGCGGAACCGGTCGATGTACCACTGCGAGTGCTCCGGGCCGGTGTCGGTGGCCCAGCGGGTCGGGTTGGCCATGCCCCCACGCTAGCGAGGGCCCCGGAGGGTCAGGGCAGCCGGGCCACCGTGATGAACTCGTTGTAGGTGAAGATCTTGCCGAAGGCCCGGGGGAACGGGAACGAGTACTGCCGCTCCACGGTCAGGCCGAGTTCGCGGCAGGTCTCCGCCGCCTCGGCGAAACCGACGAACCGGACGTGCGTCGCGTCGCTGCGGTAACCGCGCTCCTGCGGTGTGATGAACACCGCCCGGCCGCCGGGACGGAGGAACGGCAGGTACATCGAGATCACCTCGCGGGCCTGCTCGGCCGGCATGTGCTCGAGCAGGTGCGCGGCGAGCATCGAGTCGAACGCGGCCGGCTGGGCGTACTCGGTGGAGAAGAACTCCTCCGTGGTGTACGCCTCCAGCCCGAGCTCTCGGCAGTGCGCGACCGAGGTGGGGTTGTGGTCCACGCCGACGCTGTCGCCGCCCAGGTTGATCAGGTTGCGGCCGAGGCCGGAGCCGACGTCGAGGGTGCGGCCCAGCTGGAGCCGGCGCAGGTTCCACCGGTAGGGCGCCTGAACGTCGAGCAGCTGCTTCCACCGCGCGCCGCCCAACCGCTGCAGCCGGCGGGTGTAGTCCTCGCCCGCCGTGCCCGTGGTGTTCTCCTGCCCTGTCTGACTCATCGCCGGATCCTTTGCCTGCGTCGGTACGGGGGTGGTGCGCGCCTGCGGCCGACCCGCACACGGTGGTTCAACCGGGTTCCCCCGTGTCCGGGGGCCGGGCCGGCCCCGATGCTACGGCCTCCGGGGCACGCTGTGGGGTAACTGACTGGCCAGTTTGTGCAGGTGTGCGTCGGGTGACCGGACGGTCTGCGGGGTGTCACCGCGGGTGGCCCCGGAGCGGGCCGTCAGCCCTTCTCCGCGCCGCTGGTGAGGCCCTCGGTGAGCAGGCGTTCGCTGGCGAAGAAGAGGATCACGATGGGCAGGGTGAGGATGACCGAGCCGGCCATCAGCACGGTCTTGGGCACCTCGACCCCGTCGGCCAGTTGCGCCAGCCCGAGCGACACGGTCCACCGGTTCGGCTTGTCCACCAGGAAGAGCAGCGCGAAGAGGAACTCGTTCCAGGCGATCATGAAGTCGTAGAGGGCGACCGCCATGATCGACGGGGCGGCGAGGGGCAGGCTGACCCGCCGGATGATGCCGAGCCGGCCGGCGCCGTCGATGGCCGCGGACTCCTCCAGGCTGACCGGGATGGTCTCGAAGTAGTTCTTCAGCATGTAGACCGAGACCGGCAGGGTCTGCGAGATGTAGACCAGGATCAGGCCGAGCAGCGAGCCGCGCAGCCCTGCCCGGGTGAAGACCACGAAGAGCGGGATCGCGATGACGATGGACGGGAACAGGTAGACCGCCAGGAACAGGAAGTCGACCTGGCGGCGGCCGAAGAACCGCAGCCGGGACACGGCGTACGCGCCGGGGATCGACACCAGCAGGGTGAGCAGGGTCGCCGCGACGGCCACCAGGCCGCTGTTGCGCATGAAGGTGAGGAAGCCCTGGCCGCCGTCGTCGGTGGCCCTGAGTACCTCGGCGTAGGTGCTGACGGTCAGCTCGCCGAGGCCGACCACGAGCGAGCCGGGGTCGAGCAGCAGCCGCTCGATGGGGCGTACCGACAGCACCAGCATGTAGTAGAAGGGAAAGACGGTGACCAGCAGGAACGCGGCGATCACCAGCCGGCGCAGCCAGCGCAGGCTCACCGTCTCGACCCGGTCCCGGTCCATCAGCCGGCCCTCCGTCCGAAGAAGCGCAGGTAGATCAGCACGAACACGACGAGCACCACGGCCAGCACGACGGCCTGGGCCGCGGCCGCGCCGATGTCGGTACGCGCGGTGAGGAACTCGTAGACCCGGACGCTGACCACCTCGGTGCCGGCCGCACCCCCGGTGAGCAGGTAGACGTCGTCGAACTTGTTGAACGTCATGATGAACCGCAGCACGCCGAGCAGGGCGATCACCGGCATCAGCTGGGGCAGCAGGATGTGCCGGAAGCGCTGGCTGGGGGTGGCCCCGTCCACCCGGGCGGCCTCCTCCAGTTCGCCGGGCACCGCCTGGAGCCGGGCGAGCAGGAACAGGAACGCGAACGGGAAGTAGCGCCACGCCTCGAACACGATGACGGTGGCCAGCGCGGTCGACTCCTGGGACAGGAACGGCACCGGGGTGTCCCAGCCGAGGAACCGCCGTCCCCAGTCGTTGACGATGCCGAGTTGCGGGTCCAGCATGACCTGCCAGACGAAGGTGACCGCGACCACCGGGGCCACGTACGGCAGCAGCATCGACGCCCGGACCAGCGTGCGGCCCCGGAACGGCCGGCGGACGACGAGCGCCGCCACCAGGCCGAGCACGATCGAGCCGGCGGTGGCGCCGAGGCTGTAGACCAGGGTGGTCCAGAGGGTGTCGGCGAAGCCGGGCGTGTTCAGCACCCGCTCGACGTTGTCCATGGTGAAC
Organism: Micromonospora sp. LZ34; assembly: GCF_052981855.1. NCBI lineage: Bacteria > Bacillati > Actinomycetota > Actinomycetes > Micromonosporales > Micromonosporaceae > Micromonospora > Micromonospora sp. LZ34. Next base: position 8,788 of record NZ_JBRIQN010000044.1, on the reverse strand, counting down.
TCGCCGAAGAGCCCGGTCCGGCGCAGCGTGGCCAGGCGGACCCGCTGGAAGGCCAGCACGACCGTCCAGACGATCGGGATGCCGATCACCGCGACGACGACGAGCAGGGTGGGTGCGACCAGCGCGAGCCCGGCGCGGGACTCGCGGCGGCGCAGGGTGAGCGGCTTGCGGCGGCGGGCCGGCGCCGGCCGTTCCCGGGTGGGGGAGCGGCCGGTGCCGGGGGCGGTGGTGGTCAATTGACGCCCGCCTTGATCGCCTCCACGTCCTTCTTCGCCCGGCCGGCGGCGGCGGCCGCGTCGGACTTGCCGGAGACCACGTCGTTCAGCGCCTTGGGCACCGGCAGTTCGCCGAGGATCGCGCCGACCAGCTTGCCCTGGCCCTGGGTGAGGCCCCAGCGCTGGAAGGTGTCCGGGCTGCGGCGCAGCTCGGCGAGCACCTCGTCGCCGTACACCTCGGCGAGCGGCTTCTTCGCGTCCACCCCGGCCTGGCTGGTGTTCCAGGCGGTGAGGAACTTCTCCGGCTCGGCCGGGGTGCCCTTGCGGACCGGGAAGCGGCCCTCCGGCGACATGCCGAACCAGCGCGGGTACGCCCCGTCGAGCAGGTGTGACACGAAGGACTTCGCCGGGTCGGCGGCGGCGCCGTCGAGCACCGCCCAGGAGCTGATCTCGCCGTACTGGGCCGGCCCGGTGCCGTTCGGGCCCTGGATGCCGGTGACGAAGCCGCTGTTCTTCGCGAGGAAGGTCGGGTCGGCCTGGCACTGCGGGCAGGTGGGTTTGGCGTCGTTGCGCAGCCCGGCCAGCTCGTCGAGGATGAACGGCGACCAGACCAGCATGGCCGCCTTGCCGGCGAAGTAGGTGGCCCGGGTGGTGTCCACGTCCTGGCCGCCCTTGACCGACCAGTTGCGCATCAGGTCGCCGTAGAAGCGGAACGCCTCGACGCACTCGGCCGAGTCCAGCTTCACCGCGCCGGAGTCGTCGGTGAGCTGGCAGTTGTTCGCCAGCGCCAGGTGCTCGAAGGTCTGCTGGGTGAAGACGTCGCCGGGGGCGGTGGCCGCGGTGATGCCGGCGACGCCGTCGCGGTGCAGCGTCCGAGCGGCGTTGGTGATCTTCTCGTACGTGTCGGGGGCGGGCAGGCCGGCGGCGGCGAAGAGGTCCTTGCGGTAGACCAGCAGCTGGCCCCAGCCGTCGCTGGGCACGGCGAGCTGCTTCCCGTCGTCGGAGGTCAGCTCCAGCGCCCGGGGCGAGAACGTCTGCCGGCCGAGCTGCTCCACCACCTCCGCGTTCGCCTCGGGGTGCAGCAGTTCGTTGCCGGCCAGCGTGCGGATGCCGGCCAGCGACACCGAACCGACCACGTCGGGCAGTTCGCCGGCGGCGGCGCTGGAGGCGATCAGGGAGGGGAACTGGTCCTCGTTGACGGTGACCAGGTCGACGGTGATCCCGGTCTCGGCGGTGAAGTCGGCGATGATCGCCTTGGTGGCGGTGACCCGGTCGGCGACGTCCTCCAGGCTCCAGACCGTGATCTTCTTGCTGTCGTCGCCGGAATCGTCGTCGCTGCAGGCCAGCAGGCTGGCCCCGGCGAGTGTCATGATCAGGGTGGCGGCGAGCATCCGCATCGGAGGTGCTGACATCGGTGGCACTCCTCTCGAAGGGTACATGAGGGATTCAACGCCGTCGATTGATCAATTACAAGACATATGCCGATTTTTTGTTCTACGATGGAGCCCAGTGCTACCGGGATGTGACTCATGGTCAACTGGGTTGTCTCCTTGGCCGGGCCCCGCAGGATCAGCCTCGAACCCTGCCCCCCGGATCCGCTCGGGCCCGGCCAGGTCCGGGTCCGCACCTGTTACTCCGGCATCTCCGCCGGCACCGAGCTCACCCTCTACCGGGGCAGCAACCCGCGGCTGAGCAAGGACTGGGACGACGTCACCCGGATGTTCGTGCCCCGGCAGGCGGCCGTGCCCTATCCGCTGGTCGGCTTCGGCTACGAGGAGGTCGGCGAGGTCGTCGAGGTCGCGCCCGACGTCGCCGACCGGCGCCCCGGGCAGCTCGTCTGGGGCATCTGGGGGCACCGCGCCGAGGCGGTGGTGCCGGCCGGCGCGGTACACCCGCTGCCCGCCGGGCTGGACCCGCTCGCCGCCGTCTTCGCCCGCCCCGGCGCCATCGCGCTCACCGCCGTGCTCGCCGGCGACCTGCACCTCGGCGACTGGGTCGGGGTCTTCGGGCAGGGCGTGATCGGGCTGCTCGCCACCCGGCTCGCCGCCCTCTCCGGCGCCCGGGTGGTGGCCGTCGACCGGGTGGCCGGCCGGCTGGCGCACGCCCGGCGGCTCGGCGCCCGGCTGGTCGTCGACGCGGCCACCGAGTCCGCCGCCGACGTGCTCCGGCGGGCCACCGGCGGCAGCGGCGCGGACGTCTGCCTGGAGCTGTCCGGGGCGTACCCGGCGCTGCACGAGGCGATCCGCGCCACCACCCACGCCGGCCGCGTCGTGGCCGCCGGCTTCTACCAGGGCCAGGCCGACGGGCTCGGCCTGGGCGAGGAGTTCCATCACAACCGGATCCAGCTGGTGGCGGCCCAGGTTTCCGGGCCGACCCCGGCGCCCGGCATGGCCGGCCGGTGGACCGGTGCCCGCGTCGCACAGACCTTCATGGACCTGGTGGCCGAGGGCAGCGTCGACCCGCTGCCGCTGGTGAGCCACGTCGTCGACGCCAGCGCGGTGGCCGACGCGCTGGCGCTGCTCGACCGCGGTGACGGTGAGCCCCTCCAAGTCGTGCTGAGGTTCTGATGACCATCCCGATCGCCTGCCAGGAGCAGCTCCTGCCGGGCACCGACCTGATCCAGAAGTACGCCCTGGCCACCGCGCTCGGCTACCACGGCATCGAGCTGCGCGGCCGGGGCGACCTCGGCCTCGCCCGCCGGCTGCCCGAGCTGCGCCGGGCCCGTGCCGCCGGCGTGGTGATGCCGACCGTCTGCGTCGAGATGGACCACTTCATCGGCGACTTCGACGCCGAGCGGTCCCGGGACGCGGTGCGCAACCTGCGCTCCCAACTGTCGGTGATCGCCGAACTCGGCGGCGTCGGCGTGATGACCCCGGCGGCGTGGGGGATGTTCTCCCGGCGACTGCCGCCGTTCGAGCCGCCGCGCTCGCCGGCCGGCGACCGGCGGTTGCTCGTCGACGCCCTCGGCGAGCTGGGCGAGCACGCCCGGGCCGAGGGGGTCATCCTCTTCCTGGAGCCGCTCAACCGGTACGAGGACCACATGGTCAACCGGCTCGACGAGGCGGTCGCGCTCTGCGCCGCCGTCGGGCTGCCCTCGGTGCGGGTGGTCGCCGACACCTTCCACATGAACATCGAGGAGGACGACGTGCACCGGGCGCTGCGCGGCGCCGCGCCGTACCTGGGGCACGTGCAGGTCAGCGACTCCAACCGGTACCAGCCGGGCGCCGGCCACCTCGACTGGCCGGCGCTGCTGCGGACCCTCCTCGAGATCGACTACAGGGGCTGGCTGGCGCTGGAGTGCCGGCTGCGCGGCGATCCGGTACGCGCCCTCCAGCAGGCCGCCACGGTGCTGCGGCACGCCCAGCCCCGGCAGGCCGCCGCGTGAGCGCGGGTACGGCCGGCGCGGGCACGCTCACCCGACTGCGTGGTCTCGCGCTGGCCACCCTCGACGCCAACTGGGAGCACGACCACACGGTGCCCTCGCGGACGCTCTACCCGCACCAGTGGAGCTGGGACTCGGCGTTCATCGCGATCGGGCTGGCGCAGGTGCGTCCCGAGCGCGCCTGGCGGGAGCTGGACAGCCTGTTCCGGGCCCAGTGGGCCGACGGGCGGGTGCCGCACATCGTGTTCAACCCGACGCTGCGGGTCGGCGCGTACTTTCCCGGGCCCGATCTCTGGCGTACCGAGGCGGCCGCCGGCGCGCCGGCGGCCACCTCCGGGCTGGTCCAGCCGCCGGTGCACGCGCTCGCCGCCTGGCTGGTGCACCGCCGCGCCCCGAGCGAGGCCGGGCGGGCGGCGCTGGGCCGGCTCTACCCGCGGCTGGTGGCCCAGCAGCGTTACCTCGCCGGGCGGCGTGACGTCGGCGGCGGCGGGCTGGCCTGCGTCGTGCACCCGTGGGAGTCCGGGCTGGACAACAGCCCCGCGTGGGACGACCCGATGGCCGCGGTGCCCGCCGACGCGGCGGTGATGCGCGAGTACCGCCGGCACGACACCGCGCACGCCGACGCCGCGCACCGCCCCACCGACCTGGACTACGCGCGCTACCTCGCGATCGTCACCGCCTACCGGGACCACCGCTACCGCGACGACGATTTGGCCGCCGGCCACCCGTTCCTGGTGGAGTGCCCGCTGTTCAACGCGGCGCTGGGTCTCGCCGAGCACACGCTGGCCCGGATCGCCACCGTGGTCGGCGCCGACCCCGGCCCGCACCGGGAACGGGCGGCCCGGATCACCGAGGCCCTGGTCCGGCGGCTGTACGACCCGGCGACCGGTACCTTCCAGCCGCGCGACCTGCGCACCGGCCGGCTCGTCCCGGCCCGGACGGTGCTCGGCCTCGCCCCGCTGGTCCTGCCCGACCTGCCCGCCCGGCAGGTCGACGCGCTGGTGGTCGAGGCACGCTCGGCGCGGTTCGGGGTGGCCCGCCGGATGGACCGGCCGTTGCCCAGCTACGACCGGACCGCCCCGGACTTCGAGCCGCTGCGCTACTGGCGCGGCCCGAGCTGGCTGAACATCGCCTGGCTGGTGCGGCGCGGGATGCTCACCCACGGCCGCCCCGACCTGGCCGCCGGGCTGCGCGAGTCGATGGTGGAGCTGGTGGCCGGGGCGGGCTGCCACGAGTACTTCCACCCGGACACCGGGGCCGGCCTGGGCTCACCGGCGTTCGGCTGGACGGCCGCCCTGCTGCTCGACGTGCTCGCCGACGGCCCGGCCGGCTGACCGGGGCCACCGTGGCGGCGGTCAGCGGCCGGCGGTCAGCTCGCTGAGCAGCTGCTCCACCCGCACCCGGATCTCGTCGCGGATCGGGCGCACCGCCGCCACGCCCTTGCCGGCCGGGTCGTCGAGCTTCCAGTCCTCGTACCGCTTGCCAGGAAAGACCGGGCAGGCGTCGCCGCAGCCCATCGTGACGATGACGTCGGAGGACTCCGCGGTGGCGTACTCCAGCAGCTTCGGCGTCTGGTCGGTGATGTCGATGCCCACCTCGCGCATCGCCTCGACGGCGGCCGGGTTGACCGTCTCGGCGGGCGCCGACCCGGCGGAGCGCACCTCGACGGCGTCCCCGCCGAGGTGGCGCAGCCAACCGGCGGCCATCTGCGACCGGCCGGCGTTGTGTACGCAGACGAACAGGACGCTGGGCTTGTCACTCATCGGGGTGCCTCTCCTGGGAACGGGTCCGGGCGTGTGGTCAGCGTGGCCGGTCGAGGGTGGCCTCGTCGCGGGCGGGGACGACGACCTGGTCGGCGGCCGTACCGGCGTCGGGGTAGAGCGCGGCGAGCAGGCCGACGCCGACCGCCAGCCCGACCACCTGGGCGACGACGAATCCCGGCACCGAGGCGGGCGCGATCCCGGCGAAGCTGTCGGTGAACGCCCGCCCGATCGTCACCGCCGGATTGGCGAACGAGGTGGACGAGGTGAACCAGTAGGCCGCGCCGATGTAGGCGCCGACGGCGGCCGGTGCGACGGGCGCGCGCCCGGAGCGGGCGAGGGCGAAGATCAGCAGGATCAGGCCCGTGGTGGCGACGACCTCGCCGAGCCAGAGGTTCGCTCCGGTGCGATCCTTGCCCGACAGGTCGACGGCGGCCAGGTCGAACATCAGGTTCGCCAGGACCGACCCGGCGACCGCCCCGGCGACCTGGGCGACGGTGTAGCCGGCGAGGTCGCGGCCGGTGAGGCCGGTGCCGGCGCGGCGGCCCAGGAACCAGTCGGCCGCCGAGACGACCGGATTGAAGTGGGCCCCGGAGACCGGGCCGAAGACCAGGATCAGCGCGCCCAGGGCGAGCGCGGTCGCGATCGAGTTCTCCAGCAACTGGAGACCGACGTCGCCGGGGGAGAGGGCGGTCGCCATGATGCCGGAGCCGACCACGGCGGTGACCAGCAGGGCGGTGCCGAGGAACTCGGCCAGCAGGCGCCGCCGGAGTGCGATGGTCATCAGTCTGTGCTCTTTCCTCAGGTGACGTCCCGAACCGGGCGGCCCGGCGGGTGGCTAGCGGGTGACGGCGGGGACGAGCCGGTCGACGCGGTAGGCGAGCTCGGTGTAGGCGGCCTCGAACGCCGCGTCGGTGTCGACGCGGACCGGGTCGGGCACCGACCAGTGCAGCCGGGGCCGGACCGGGCCGGTGAGGTCCTCGTGGGCGTTGTCGCACACCGCGATCACCAGGTCGCCGTCGCGGACCACGTCCGCGACGTGCGCGGTGCCGGTCGGGTCGAGGTCGAGGTGGTGGCGGTGCGCCACGGCGATCGCCCGGGGATGGACGCGGGCGGCGGGCTTCGTGCCGGCCGAGGCGGCAGGGCGGTGGGTGCGGTGCCGCCAGAGCGCGGCGGCGAGCTGGGAGCGGGCGGAGTTGTGGGTACAGACGAAGACCACCCGGCCCACTCCGGCCAGCGGGGGTGCGCCGAGGGTGGCCAGGGTCTCCGGCCGTAGTCGCAGGTAGCTGCGGCGCCGGTCGCCCTCGGACCGGCCGCGGACGACGAGCCCGGCCGCGGTGAGCACCTTGACGTGGTGGGCGACCAGGTTCGTCGGCAGGCCGAGGGCCTGGGCGATCTCGCCGGGCGAGGCGTCGCCGAGGGTGAGCGCGTCCACGATCGCCAGGCGCGCCGGGTCGCCGAGGGCGGCGTGGACGCGGGCGCGACCGGTCAGGGTGAAAGGCTCAATGCTCATTGAGTCAATTATTGCTGAGCTATCCCGATCGTGTCAAGCGGAAGCCGCGCTCGGAGTCGTGGGGAGCGGCGGTGTGTCGGGCGTCCGGTCAGCAGCAGGTCGCCAGGTACGACTGCAGCTCGGTCAGGGCCGCCAGGGCGCCGTCGCGGTCCGCCCGGTAGTAGACCGTCTTCCCGTCGCGCCGGGAGGTCACGACCCGCCCTCTGCGCAGCAGCATCAGCTGCTGGGATGCCGTGGCCTGACTGATGCCGACGCGCTCGGCCACCTCTCCCACCGACAGTTCGGCCCCCCGGGCGAAGAGCATCATGATCCGCTGTCGGGTCGGACTGCCGAGCGCCTTGAGGAAGTCCTGGGTCTGCGGCGCCAGCCCGGATCCGGCGTCGACCTGGCTCGTGGCCGAGGGTGGCGGTGCCGCCTGCCCGGAGGTCGCCTGCGTCATGCCTCCACCTTTCCGTATCGCCATCATATTGTCATTCAACGAAACGACGATATGATGATGGCGTGGTTACCCAGTCCGAACCCGTGATCATCGTCGGTGGCGGCCAGTCCGGCCTCGCTGCCGCCCGCGTCGCGCTGACCGCCGGCCTTCGCCCCGTCGTCCTGCACGCCGGTGCGGAACCCGTCGGCTCGTGGCCCCACTACTACGACAGCCTCACCCTGTTCTCCCCGGCGCGCTACAGCGCCCTGCCGGGCCTCGACTTCGGCGGGGACCCGGACCGCTACCCGAGCCGTGACGAGGTGGTGGCGTACCTGCGCCGCTACGCCGCGAGGCTCGACGCGGAGATCCGCACCGGCGTCCGGGTCGCCGCGGTGCGATCGCGTCCCGGCGGCGGGTACCTCGTCCGCACCGACGCCGGGGACGAGTTCGCGGCGGCGGGTGTCGTCGCCGCCAGCGGGTCGTTCGGCAACCCGTACCTGCCGGTCCTGCCGGGCCGCGACCGGTACACGGGGGACCTGCGCCACGTCGCCGACTACCGACGGCCCGACCCGTACGCGGGGAAACGGGTCGTGGTCGTCGGGGCCGGCAACTCCGCGGTGCAGGTCGCCTACGAGATCGCCGCGCAGGCCGACGTCACCCTGGCCACCCGGGCACCCGTCCGGTTCCTGCCGCAGCGCGTCCGCGGCCGGGACCTGCACCACTGGCTCCGCGTCACCGGCGCGGACCGCCTGCCTCGTCCGGTGCTCACCAGGCTGGTGCGGCACGCCGCCGTGATCGACGCGGGGAGCTACCGCGACGCCATCGCCTCCGGCGCGCCCGCCCGCCGGGAGATGTTCACCGCCTTCACCGAGGACGGTGTCGTCTGGGGCGACGGCGGCGTCGAGCGGGTCGACGCCGTCATCTTCGCCACCGGCTACCGCCCGCACCTCGACTACCTGGAACCGCTCGGGAGCGTCGAGCGCGGCACACCCCGGCAGCGCGGCGGAATCTCCACCACCCATCCCGGGCTCGGCTACCTCGGCCTGGAGTTCCAGCGCTCGTTCTCGTCGAACACCCTGCGCGGGGTCGGACGCGACGCGGCGTACGTCATGGCCGCGCTCGCCGCGCAGGTGTCCGGCGGGCCGCGGCGCAGACGCCCTACGGCGCCCACCCCGCGGGCCGTCGGCGGCGGGCGGCCCTGAGCCGTCCGGGCTAGTGCGGTGGCCATTAACGTTCGCCGGGTTGGTCGGGGTTGGGGAATTGTCGTAGGGGTGGTGTTGGCTGGGGTTTGTGCCTCGCCGTCGGGATCCTGCCGCGCCGCGGGTTGTGCATCGCACGGCGCGGGTGGGGTTGCGGGTGACGGCGGGGCAGCGGCGGCGGTGTTTCGGCCTGTTGCGCTCGGCGGGTGACGTGTGGGCGTGCCTGCTGGAGGTCAACGCGTGGCGACGCCGCCGCCACGACGCACCGCTGACCGGTTACCAGGAGTTGTGTCGGGAGTTG
>NZ_JBRIQN010000043.1:0-48929 GCF_052981855.1 Micromonospora sp. LZ34 | reverse complement strand
CTTACGCGGCAGGCACTTCGCCGTCTCTACCGAGCCTTCTCAACCCTCAAGATCACGGACACCGTGAAAGACCGAGGCTAGGGCGGTGACAGTCATCCGGTCACGGCGAGGAACCCCGCGACCAGACCTGGGCGATGCTGCGTGCGTTGCTCGCCGGATCCTGATGTGCACCCGGACCACCTCCACGCCGCGTCGCCACTGGCCGGCTTGCCGATCGGGCACGGCCCATCGGGCACTGTCCTCGTCGCCGACATCGACCCCAATCGCCTGCACGAGGCCTGGCGGGTTGCCGACGCACTGGTGCCGGTCATCGGACGCCTGCCCGTCATGGTCACCGACGACTTCGGCGACACGCTGAGGATCCGGCCCGAGCCGGGTCCGTCGGAGTCGGAGCTGCGCGCGTTCGCCGAGGCGGCCGAGTCTTCCGAACCCTGGCTGGTCTACCGCCACTACAGCGAGGACGACGAGGTCGACGAGGGCGAGGTCGAGTACTACGCGCGTGGCATGGCCGGCGTCGACCTGGACCTGACGGCCCTGGTGTCGGATGTGGCGCTGGAGCGGGCGCTGCACGGTCGGCTGCTCGCCGACGCCGACCTGTACGCCCGGGTGCTCGGCAGCGTGCGGTTCGTGACGCAGACCGACCACTGGTACACGCTGGACAGCGTCCTGCTCATGTTGCTGCCCACCAGCGACGTCCGCAGCTCGGGATACTGGGTGGACTTCTTCGGTGCGCCCACCCGGGAGTACCAGCGGACACTCGCCGAGGTGTTGGCGCAGTGGCGTCACCGGTGGGACGCCCGCCTGGTCGCGTCGTGGGGCACCATGCTGCAGTTCCAGGTGGGTCGTCGCCCGGCACCGGGTGACGAGGCGTGGACCGCGGCCGGCCAAGTCAAGGCGCTCGCCCCGAACCTCGACCTGAGCCGGTGGGAGGTCGCCGTTGCCTTGCCCGCCGGTGACGCGTGGTTCGTGCACAACCGGCCCTGACAAACTCGACCAGACTCGCCGTGCCAGGATCGCCTCGTGCGCAACGAGCAACGCCTACCAACACGGACGCCCGAGTCCCGAGCCTTCGCGGAGCGCGTACAGCTCGTCATGAACCTGACCTCGCGCCTCAACGTGCTGCCGTTTGACGACCTCGGCGCGCGCAGGACGGTGCTCACCGAGATCTTCGGTGGACCCATCCCTGACTCGCTGTCCCTCCTGCCCCCGTTCTATTGCGACTACGGGCTTGGAGCATCGTTCGGAGAGCGCGTGTTCATCAATCAGGGATGCTTCTTCCTCGACTACGGGGGCATAACCATCGGTGACCGCGTCCTGATCGGTCCCCGAGTGACGCTGAGCACGGCCGGACACCCCGTCGAGCTCGACGAGCGGTACGACTTCATCACGCACGCGCCCATCGTCATCGAGGATGATGTGTGGATCGGCGCCGCAGCCACGGTCACCCCCGGAGTGACAATCGGTCGGGGCTCGGTCGTCGGCGCGGGCGCCGTTGTCGCGAAGGACGTGCCGCCGCTGAGTGTGGTGACAGCAACAAGCGTTGTCGAGCGCAAGCGTCTGAAGCCAGCGTCTACTGCAACCTGAAACCTGCGGCTCACCCACGCACATCGGCGGATATGCTCACCTGACCTTGCCCTCAGATCGCCGGATGCGGGCAGGCGAGAATCGACGGGCGTCCCCGCGCTGGCCCCGGCCTACTCTGCCAATCCGAGAGCCCGTACTGTCGCCTGGTGAAACTGGAGCAGGTCCGGCAGGCGTATGCGTCCGTCGCGGAGCTCTACATCGAGCTGTTCGGTACAAGCCAGCAGGTACACGCCGACGACCTCGCCTTCATCGGGCGACATCTGGCGGGCCGACCGGGCACGGTGCTCGATCTCGGCTGTGGGCCTGGCCATATCACCGATTACCTTCGCTCGCTGGGCGTCAACGCAACGGGAATCGACATGGTCCCCGAGTTCATCGCCCATGCGCAGGCAGCCCACCCGGGCGGTAGCTACCAACTCGGGTCGATGGAAAATCTCGCCGTTGCCAACCACTCCATCGCCGGCATCCTGGCCTGGGGCTCGTTGATCCATCTGCCGCCGCAAGATCTCGACGGCGTACTCGCTGAGTTCCGGCGAGTAATGGCCCCGGCCGGAACGTTAGTGCTTGGTTTCTTCGTAGGTGACGAGGTCGCCGCCTTCGACCACAAGGTCGTTACCGCCTATCGCTGGCCCGTTGACGAGTTCTCCGAGCGACTGGCGCGAGCCGGCTTCACGGAAGTTGAGCGCCTGCAGCGGCCCAGCGAAGGCACTCATCGGCCACACGCCGCCATCGCGGCAATCGCGACCGAAGGGTGAGCTGAGTCGGCGAGCCCCCGTGCACTCACATCGGCACGACCGGACGGCGCCTGGCTCAAGCGATCGTGACGCTCCGCAGCGCACCGTCCGCGGCAAATCCGTGCATGTCTACCTTGGCTTCGGGCTGCGACGGCCGCTGGCAGAATGCAGACGGTTTCTCGGACGCATTGGACGGCATCCGCGGGGTTACACGAAAATCGCGTCCTCAGGCGAACTCGCGCGCGGTGGATTCCAGCCTCTCGCGGTAGGCGGCCCACCACGCCTCGTCGCCCTCGACCACGTTGTCGCCGGGCCGCCGCCAGCCGACCTGGCCGTCGACCAGTTCGCGCACGATGTCAGCGTGCCCGGCGTGCCGGTTCAGCTCGGCGAGCACGTGCACGAGAATGAGGTGCAGCGTCACCGGCGTGTGTTGCCACCACCGCACCGAGCCGGGCGCGTCGATCGGAAGCGTCTCGATCGTGGCGTCCGCGTGTGCCCAGACTCGGTGCCACAGTCCGATGATGTCGTCGCGGGACTCGTCGGCTGCGGCCCACATGTCCGTGTTCGGCTCGGCGTCCTCGTCCAGGCCCGCGACGGGTTCGGGAAAGGGGCGGTCGAACACCTCGCCGAAATACCCGGCGGTCACCGAGGCCACGTGCTTGACCAGCCCGAGCAGGTTCGTCCCGGTCGGCACGAGCGGGCGCCGTACGTCGTACTCCGACAGCCCGTCGAGCTTCCCGAGCAGCGCCTCGCGCGCCTCCCGCAGGTACCGATAGAGATTCGCCTTCGCGTCGAGGTCTGTCATGCCGCCCAGGATCTCACCGCCGCGCCTGCCGCGACGCCCTGTACGCCCGCGTTCCGAACTGCGGCTCTGTGGCGGTCACGCGATTGCGGTTCCTGATTGCGCCATGTCCATGTTTCGCCGTCCGTCGTAACGGTGGGTGGCGCGCGACTCGCGGCATGTGCGGGCGTTAGGTGGTAGGGCCGCCCGTGCTACCTCACCGCCGCGAAGAGTTAGGCGAGGAACGGCTCTGGTGATTCACGCTAACGGGGTGTCATGATCGGTTCGTGTCGCTGTGGGAAGCCCTCTGGCGCATCGGCGTACCGCTGATCGTCGTCGTCTGTGCCGCAGCCGCTGTTTCCGTCGGGTTCTCCAACCCGCCCGACAAATTCTCCCGGCCACGCGGCTGGCAGTGGGCGTGGGTGGGGCTATGGCTGATGACTGCCGGTGATGCGGCGTTCGGCGACGACAGATCGTGGTTCGAGCGCGCCTGGAAAGGCGCCACCGCGCTGCTCGTTGCCGTGGCCGTCGCAGTCGCTGGGTGGCGCCACTACCGGTGGCGAAAGCGTGTCCGGCTTGCGGACGACTCGCCTCCGCTCGTCACTCGGCCGCCTCGGTCGGACTCGTAGCCTGCCCGCAGCTGCCTGCTGGCAGCCGCTTCACAGACCAGCGCGGCAGAGCCCGGCAGTCATCGCGACAGCAGACATCCGCTCATCGGCTACGTCCGGACGCCGGCGACCGGACGTAGCCGACATCACCGTCGGTGACGAGCACTTCGCGGCATGAGCGGATATCGGCTGGCGAGGCGTGCGGCCAGTGGGCCATGGTTAGGGCGTGATCGTCATCCAGCGGGTACGCGTGCGATAGAGCGCGGCTGGGCGCGGCGCTCCACAGGCCGACGCCCGTCGAGGACTCAACCGGCCGGTGACACTTCCTGCGCCGCTGCCCGCAGGCGACGTCGTAGTCCATGACGTCCTAACCGATGAGGCCGCCGGCTACACACGTCGCGGTGAGGTGCTGACCGGCGGCGTGAGCATCGCCCGCAGCCTTAATCTATGGCTCACCGTCGACGGCTCGGCGGTAACCGTCGAGCGCCTGCCCGGCCGGGCAGCGTTTCCCCGAACGGGAGTGTCGACCCGCCTGTTCACCCTCACCCACGGGCAAGTCGGCCGGTATAGGGCCAACTTCCGGTTCCGGTTCACCGACTGCGCGTGCGACCCCAGCTGGTATTACGAGGACTGGGCGGTCCATGTCAGCAACGGCCATGTTGCACACGACCGCTTTCCGCGCGGCGAACCGGACCACGATGTCGACAACCGTGTCCACCTATACGGCGGCCCCGCGCGCCGAAGTAAACGCTAGCAGCCGCCCTCACACGCGGCCGATAACCACTCGCCTGAACAGGAACAGCGCACCACCGCGCCCGCACGGGTAGCGGCAGAAACGGACGTGGGCGGGCACGCGTCGCCGTCGTCGGCGTGTCCGGCATCATGGTTGTCGCCGACGTATCCACCGGACGCATGGACGACAGTTGTACCTGAGCGGATGCGGCGATGCTACGGAGTGCTCTCCCTTCGCAAGGGTTCCACGCCGGCGGCCGGCACCGTCGCGATCACGTAATCCTCGGTCAGGTCCGGCTGCACGTCGACCATCGCGTTCCTACCGACGTAGCGGACGACGAACGTGGTCTCGCGGAGCCACGTCTCGTCATAGTCGGCAAGACTCTCTGGCACTTCACCCACGAGTCGCACTTCGTCACCCGGCTTGACCGCGGCATCTGCCGGAGCCTCATCGCGTTGGATGGCCGTGATCGCGTGGATGAGAGTCTTCAGCGGTTCGGTGTCCGCGCCGTAGTGAACCAGATGGCCCGCCTGGCCGAAGATGACATCGGCCTGGGCTCTGCTCACGTCGGCGAGCGCCTCGGCCGCATCGGCCGCCAGGGCCGGACCCCCCGACGTGTCGAGTTGCGCCGCCAACGCTAGGAGCAGGCGATCGATGACAAGTTCCGTAGTCTCCTCGTCCGTCACCCGGCGAGCATATGACCCAGCCGACGGCACCGTTGTCGGCCAGCGCGTGCAGAGCCAACTCCGGTGTCATGCAGACAGCCAGTCCGTCGGCATCCGCTCATCGGCATGTGAGTGCGCCCACGGCCGGTCGAGGTGTCACCGACCGTAACCAGAAGGGCTAAGCGACCAAGACCGACGTCCGACCGTCAAGCGACAAGAAAGGCAAGAAGCGGACAGCGGACTCGGACAGGGCTGGGGATGACCGGGGCTAATGGCACGCCAATGGTACGCGGCATGATCGTTGACCTTGGAACGTCGAAGGCCCTGGTTGGGACTTTCGTCCTGGCCAGGGCCTTTCGGGTGGAGCGGGTGAGTGGAGCGGGTGACGGGAATCGAACCCGCGCTGTCAGACCCGAAAATGGGCTCCCCAGCCGACGGCCAGAGTGACAAACTGCAGGTAACAGCTATGGCCCGCCGTGCTCCCACCCCGCGCCACGGCTTTGATTACGGGCCTCGGGGCGGTTGGCGTGTCCATTTTCCCGCATGTGCGGCGCCCCGAAGGGACCCAGGAACAGCTTGGGAATTGTCGATCACCGGCAGGCCAGCGGCTTGGCGGCCTGGTCTCGGCAGTCTCTCGTGTCCTCGCCTGGCCCCCGTTCTCCTCGGCCAATGGCACGCTAATGGCACGCCGCGTGCTCGCCGCGAGCGCTGGCCGGATGCGATCGCCTGCTAGCGCGGCGGCAAGAGGTTGTGTCGGTGATCAGGTGACGGCAGGATCAGCCGATGGATCTTCTCGCTGTGCTGCCCGCGTTCGTTGTGGCCGTACTGCTGATCTCCGCATCACCTGGTCCGGCCATGGCGCTGATCTTCCGACGGGCGGCCTTGCATGGCCTGCGTGCGGCGGTGCCGACGGTACTGGGGCTGGAGGCCGGCCTGTACGTGTGGGCTCTGTGCGCTGGGGCAGGCTTGGCTGCGGTGGTGGCAGCCTCTCAGGTGGCCTTCGTCGTGTTGCGCATCGCCGGTGCGGTGTTCCTGCTTTACCTGGGCGTCAAGGCGTGGCGCACCGCGTGGCGCAGCCGCACCAGCTCGGAGGTGGAGCGAGCGGCGGTGGTCTCGTCGTCGCTGAGTGGGCAGGGCTGGTGGAAGGCCTTTGGCGAGGGAGTAGTCGTGATGCTGGCCAACCCCAAGGCCGCCGTCTTCATGATCGCCTTCTATCCCCAGTTCGTCCCGGCGGACCGTCCCCTGCTGGCCACCACGGCGCTGTTGGCTGCCGTACAGGTGCTAATCGAAACGGCGTTCTATCTCACCTTGGCCGTTGCCGTGGGCCGGGCCGGGGCCTGGTTCCGCCGACCGGTGATCCGACGCCGACTCGAAGCGATCAGCGGAAGCGTGCTCATCGCCTTGGGGCTGCGCCTGGCCACCACCGCACGCTGAATCTCGGCCATCGGGCAACACTTCCGAAGTGATCCCGGGGCCTGAAGCGGATCTCCTCGTCGGGCAGTCGCCAGACCGTCCAGCCTCCCCGGACGGGGACAAGGTGGAGCGCCCTACCAGACGAGTCTCAATGGTGGCTGTCAAGCGTCGCTGTGGTGGCGGGTCTCCTCGGTCGGCAGGCATGTCCCTGCCCGGGGTTCTCGGTCTGGCCGGGGTTCTCGGGCAGCCCCTTGGGTGCCCGGGCGAGGAGACCCGTAGCGGTCTCTGAGGAGGGTCGGGGTTCGGGGCGGAGCCCCGAGATCTACTGATCGTGTCGTCAGCGTGGCCGGCCGGCCCGGCCGATGCCGGCCGGAGGTCGCCAGCAGGCCGGGGCCGGGCCGGCGCGGCCCGCTTTGCGGGCCGCCTTGATCCATAAGAGGACTATTCGGCAGTTGGGCAGGACTCCGCCGTGTCCTGTCCCGGGAGATGCTTGACATTTCGCGTCCCACCTGATTTCCAGCATGATCCTCGAGACGCGTCGCGAAGGCCCTCACGGTCTGCGACAGGGGCGCGCATCGCGGCAGATCCGTGGCGGTGGACACGTGATGACGGTGATGATCTCCTGTCTCCCTGGCCACGCCGCCGTGCGATGGGTAAGGTCGGCCACCGCCCCGGCCTTGTGACCGGGAACCCGCTGGTGCTCGTATCGATCGGGTTCAGTCGGTCAGCGAGCGGGCAAGCACTTGCTTGGTCCGGTTGCGAAGGGCATCGAGCTCGACGGAACTGCCTCTCACCTCGATGAGGAGTTCGATGGCGGCCTGCAGGTACTCCAGGGCGATGATGTGCTCGTCGAATGGAGCGTCGACCTCGAACTGATCGAGCAGAACCTCGAAGTCGGCCAGTACCGCCTCGGCGCGAGTGGCGGCTCGGTCGGGATCGCCGTTGCGCTGGATGCAGCGGGCCGACTCGATCATCGCTCGTCCGACGAAGGCGTGAGATTGGCCCAGCAGGCGGGTGACGATGCGTCCCACCAGTGCGAGGCCACGCTCCTCAAGCTCCGGGTCGGGTTGGGCAGCGAACTTCGCGGTGACCTGACGGGCAGCCGCGGCGAGCGCGACACCGTCGACCCACTCCTGGGAACCCTCCGGGGCACAAGGCTGCTGCCCCAACCGGGCGATGCACGCTTCGGCTGCGACCGATAGTGACGTCGCTGCTTCGAGGAGGAGGTGGAAGCGTATCCGACCCGTCTCCTGCGACGCGACTGCCAACCGTGCGACCTCGAGCGCCACGGCGACGTCCTCGGTGCCATGCGTGGGCTCGCCACGCCTGGCCCGCTCCAGGAGAGCCTGCGCCCACGCCCGCTCCTCGGGCGATGGCCCAAGAGCTCCATCATCGACGGTCAGTCCGAGCTCGAGCCGGTATGACGTCCACGCCAACGGGTCCTTGACGGGGTCCGGCTCGTTCGCAGGGTTGCCGGACGCGGCGCGGACGACTCCACCCCCGACACGGTCCATCGCGAGCCGTGCATCATCGAACGGCAGCGCGAACCGCTCGGTCAAGACGGCAAGGACATCGCGACGGCACGTCCCCTCCTCGTCGGCCGCCCGGAGATACAAGACAAGGGCGCGTACCGATGTTCCCCGAGCAAGGCGCACAGTCAGGTCGTCCGTCCATTCCACGGCACGAGGATGCCCGTCCCGACCTCGAACCACAAGCGAGCCGACTCTCGGCGCCCAGCGACTCGCGCTTCACACCGCGGCACGTCGTTCCCTGGGTTCAGGACCGGCAGTGGAGATTGTCCGATTGGCGGGCTGGCCACTCCCAGATCATCACGCGAGTTGTCGATCGCCACTGCACGCTCGTCACAAGCAGTGACGGCGTACGTTGCTCGAGTCGCGGCATGACAGGACGCCGGTGCTCCGCCGCTCGTGTGTCTGCTGGGCGCACGCCGCATGGCATGGGCCCAGCCCGGTCAACGTTTCACACCGGTGGTGGCCATCTCGTCCTCGGCGGAGACCGCCGCGGTCTTCCGGCGCGTGCCGATGGTGACGAGCAACGCGGCGCCTGTCAGCGCGACACCGAACCAGACAGCGCTGTCAACGCCGAGGCTGTCGGCGAACCATCCACCGAACAGCGCGCCCAGCGCGATGGACGTGTTGTACCCCATTGTGTTGATGGACATGGCCGCCTCGAACTTGTCGTGTGCGGCGCCGAGCATCAGGTTGATCTGGCACAGGTTCGCGGCGCCGAAGGACACTCCCCAGAGGGCCACGGCGAGGATCAGCCCGGGCCGTGTGTGCCCGATTGTGAGCAGCAGCAGCATCGCCGTCACGAGCCCTGTGCAGGCGATGATGAAGCTGACCCGCGGATTCTTGGTCACCGTGTGGCCGGCGATGAAGTTACCGGCGGCGCCGCCGACGCCGTACATCATGAGCAACGCGCTGATGACGGCGGCGGAGGCGGACGAATGCTCCTCCGCGAAGGGCCGGATGAAGGTGTACGCGCCGAAGTGGCCGAGCACGTACAGCGTCACGGCGACCATCACCAGGCGCAGCTGGGGTCGCTGGAGCGGGAGTCGGAAGACCTCCCGGACCGGGACGGCCTTCTCCGAGGGCAGCGAGGGAATGACCACGGTGACCGCGAGGAACACCAGCATGCTGAGGCAGGCCCAGATGAGGAAGGTGGCGCGCCAGCTGGTGAGGCTTTCCAGGAACGTACCGAGCGGAATGCCCACCACTGCGGCGATCGAGATGCCGGACAGCGCGATCGCTGATGCCCGAGGGGCGAGGCGTCCCGGTACGAGGCGCATCGCCATGCTCACGCCGATGGCCCAGAAGACGCCGTTGGCGAATCCCATGACGAGCCGGGTCGTGAGGATCAGCACGAAGTTCGGCGAGACGGCGGTGAGCAGGTTCCCCAGGGTCAGGATCGCCAGGAGCACGGACAGCAGGACGCGCCGGTTGATGCGCCTGGTCCACGCGACGATGAACGGCACGCCGAGCCCGGCGGAGATGCCGTACAGCGTGACCATCAACCCGGCGACGCCCGCGGACACGTCCAGGTTTGCGCTCACCGGGGTGAGCAGGCCCACGGGCATCAGCTCGGTGGTGACGAAGGTGAATAGACAGGCGGTGATGACGGCGACACCCAGCCACGACCTCCGGGTCGAGTACGGGTGCGCATCTGCTGTGACCATTTCTTCTTTCTTGTCGTAGGGGCCTGAGGCCAGCGATGGCGCGCGTGTCATCGGCGGCTTCCGCTGACAGTCGGTGGCGAAGTCGGTCCGGACACCGTGGGGTTGTCGCTGTCCGGGGAGTCGTCGGGACACCGCCGTGACATGGGTGGCCGTGGTTGCGCGAGCAGCCCGGCGACGATGATCGCGATGACGCCGACCATCTGGACGATTGAGAGCGTCTGGCGCAGGAACAGGTATCCGAGGAGGGTCGCGACGATCGGGCTGCCCAGAGCGAGGAAGGAGACCGCCAGTGCGGGCAAGCGCTCGATCCCGCGGAACCACAGTGCGTAGCTGAGGACGGCGCCGAGGGAGGTGAGATAGGCGAACCCGAGGAGATTGGACCCGGTGAGGGTGGCCGGCAGTCCTTCGAGGATCAGGGTGAGCGGCAGGGACACGAGTCCGCCGGCGATCAGCTGCCATCCGGTGAAGGGCAGTAGTCCTACCCGGCTTGGGCGTCCCCACCGTTTGGTCAGCGTGATGCCGACGGCCATGCAGGCTGCTGCGGCGAGCGCCGCGACCACGCCCACGGTGTTCAGGGCCGCTGTCCCCCTGAACACCAGCATCGCGACACCGGCCGCGCCCAGGAGACAGGCCACCATGTGCGGGCCCCGGATCTTGTCGCCGATGAGCAGCGCCGCCATGATCAGGACGATCATCGGCTGCACGGCCATGATCATCGCCGCGATGCCGCCGGGCAGACGGTATGCCGCGACGAACAGCAGTACGTTGAACGCGCCGATGTTGAGCGTGCCGAGCACCGATGACCGCCACCACCACGTCCCGGTCGGCAGCAGGCGAGTGAGGGCCAGCAGGATCAGGCCCCCGGGAAGCGCTCGCATGGTGGTGGCGAGCAGTGGCCGGTCAGGTGGCAACCATTCGGTCGTCACCAGGTACGTGCTTCCCCAGATCGCGGGCGCCAGCGCCGCGACACCTGCGGTGAGGAGTTGATGGCCGCCCTTCATGCCGCACCGCCTTCCTTTTCGAGATTTCGGGCGCCGACGTCGGGCACCAGCAGGGGTTGACGTTCGACCTGCTTCTAGTCGAAAAGGGCATCGCGGTCGCGAGTCCGCTTGAGCTCGAAGAAGCCGTCGGTGCCGGCCAGGGCGAGGATGCCGTCCAAGAGCCGGCCGGCGGCCTCGCCTCGCGGTGCCGGAGACATCACCGGACCGAAGAACGCGATGAGTTCGCCGCTGGCCCCGGGAACGTGGATGACGGGAGTGCCGACCTCGGAGCCGACCGGGTTCATGCCGGCGTGATGACTTTCCCGCAGAGCCTTGTCATAGTCGGTCGTGTCCGCCGCTTCGGCGAGTCCCACCGGCAGGTCGACGTCGGCGAGCGAGGCGAGGATCATGTCCCGGCCCAGGCCGGCCTTATGGTGGTGAATCCGGGTGGCCATCGCGATGTAGAGCGCCCGCAGCGCCTCGGGGCCGTGCTGCTGCTCGGCGGCGATGCAGACACGCACCGAGCCCCAGCCTTCGACCATCGCCTTGCGGTATTTCTCCGGCACCTCGCGGCCCTCGTTGAGCACCGAGAGGCTCATCACGTGAAAGCGCGCCTCGATGGATCGGACCTGTTCGACCTCGAACAGCCAGCGGGAGGCGATCCACGCCCAGGGGCAGCGGGGGTCGACCCAGACGTCAGCGACGGTCTCCGCCGGCCGCTCGGGTGCAGTGATGTTCATGGTGGGGTCGTCCTCTCGAGTGAGATGTGTTGCCGTCGGCTGCCCGTGGTCATCGACCGCGAGGTTCCGCGAATGGCCGCTCGACGTGGGGTTCTGGCCCGGATAGTGGCTGTGAGTTACCAGTCCTGCTCGAAGTTTCACCCGGAATTGATCAATGAGTCCAACGCATGTTTGTCATCTCATCGATCGTGAACCAGGATTGATCTATGGAGCTCCAGCAGATGCGCTACGTCATCGCGGTCGCCGAGACGAACAGCTTCACCCGGGCCGCCGAGCGGTGCCTGGTGGTGCAATCCGCGCTCAGCCACCAGATCGCGCGCCTGGAACGGGAATTGGGCGCGAAGCTCTTCGAGCGCACCAGTCGGCGTGTCCGGCTGACCCCGGCCGGCGCCGCGTTCCTGCCCGCCGCCCGTCAGTGCCTGGACGCCGCGGAGCGCGCGGCCGCCGAGGTCGCCGCGGCCGCCGGTGAGGTGCGCGGACGGCTGGCAGTCGGCCTGATTCCCACCGTCGCCGCGGTCGACCTCGCCGGCGTCCTGCGGGACTTCCGCCAGCGGTACCCGTCCGTACGCATTAACCTCCGTGTGGGCGCGAGCGAGGACCTCGTCGAGCAGGTCAAGCAGGGCGCCATCGAGGTGGCCTTCCTCGGGCTGCCCACCACCACGCGGCCCGAGGGCGTCAACGCCCGCGAACTCGCCCGCGACCGGCTCGTCGCCGTGGTCGCCCCGGACCATCCCCTCGCTGCCGAGTCAGCGGTCAGCCTGCGTCGGCTCTCCTCCGAGGTGTTCGTGGACCTACCCACCAAAACCGCCGGGCGGATCCAGTCCGATCAGGCCTTCGCGGCCGCCGGCCTCACCCGCGATGTCGCCTTCGAGGTCACCACCGCCTACCTCATATCCCAGCTGGTCGAGCAGGGACTCGCCGTGGCCATGCTCCCGTCCGCATACGCGCCGCAACTCACCGGCGTGACCACCATCGACGTCACGGACGCGCCGGCCCGCGTCGAGTACGTCATCTGGAGCCGGTTCGACCGTACGCCCGCGGCGAACGCCTTCCTCGCCCTCCTCGACAGCCACGCCAACGACGCTGCAGCCATGACTGCCGCTCGCTGATCACCACGTCGTCGAGATGGTCACAGCTCATGGTCGGCGAAGCGGCGAGGAGCACGCCCTGCACAACGGCCATTGCCAGATGCGCGCTCATCGGCAGATCCGCTCGTTGTGGTCGCTACGTTCCAGAAGCCATATAGGCGGCGAGGATGTAGTTGGGGTGCCGGTCGAGGTTCTTGCGGGCGCGGTCGTAGCGCATGGTCGTCCGCGGATCGGCGTGACGGGCGGCGATCTGCACGTCGCGCAGGCTCACGCCAGCGTCGAGCATGGTGGTGACGAACGTGTGGCGCAACATGTGCGGGTGCATCCTCGGCATCCGGATCCCGGCGACGGCCGCCAAATGCCGGAGCCGACGGGTTGCCGCATGCCGATCCATCCGGACCCCGAGAGTGTTGCGCAGGATCGGACCATCAAGGCGGCCGTCGACCGCACGGTCCACGGCCCTGGCCACGGCGGGCGGCAGCGGAACGAGGACGACCTTGCCGCCCTTGCCAGGAACGCGTAGGACGCGGTGGCCGTGTTCCTCGCCGAGGTCGCCCATGTTTGCACCGCAGGCTTCGAAGATCCGCAATCCGAGCAGGCCGAGCATGGCGATCAGGGCGAAGTCGTTCGGGTTGGCCGACAGCCGTGCTGCGGTGATCAGGGCCTCGAACTGCAGGTGACCGAGTCCGAGGGTGGGTGATTCGGGTGGCACGACCGGTCTGCGGACGTAGTCGGCCGGGGAGTGCGGCAGGATGCCGTCGATGACGCAGACGCGGTAGAAGCCGACCACCACCGACAGGCGGCGGGAGACGGTCGAGGGCTGGAAGTGGCGTACGTCCTGCAGCCAGCGTACGTACCGCTCGATGTCCACGCGTGCGGCCAACAGGGGCTCCAGGTCCTGGTGGGTGCACCAGGTCAGGAAGACGCGTAGGTCGGACTCGGTGTGCAGCCGCGAGTCACCGCGGTACCGACCGAGATAGGCAGAAACCGCCGCACGGAGAACAACACGATCAGGAGAGACGACGCCGGGACCGGAAGCGGGAGAGGTAGTCATACCTCACGGTGCGTCACCAGTCAAAGCCAGCGCCAACGCCCTCCGCGCGGCATGTCAGGACGTCTGCGGTCGATTCTCTGGCACCGTCGACCGCCGCTGATAGGACCGGCTGGAAACCGCCAGCGCACCGCCGAGTCCGGCGAACGCGACGCCCCCGACCACCCCCACCCACGGTGACCAGCCCTCGGTGGAGCCGACCGAAATCCCGAGCGCTGCTGGTCACCTGTCACCGGAAATAAAGGTGGAGTAAAGCCGCCCGGAGTCGGGAATCCCGGACTGGTTGTGCTACTGCCGGTGGGCGTCGCTTGACGAATCCCATATGGACATCCCCCACCACTCGGGCACCCTCATCTCGGCCCGACCGGACGTTGGCTTGATCAACCCTCTGTGACGCTGCGTGACGCGCGGTCGGCGGCAGAAGAGCACGGTGATCTGCCGGCTCACGGCGGGGATGGCACCTCGTACAGGACCAGCAGAGAACGATGGCGCGAACACGCCGGGGATCTGTGCTCGGCTATGCCCGCGGCCATTTTCACGCCGGGCTCATGCCCGCTCCGCGTGCGACAGGAAGAACTCCTTCAGCACGGCAGCGATGGTGTCCGGCGCCACCTGGTGCGTCTGGCCCTCCAAGGTCTGGTACTTCGCGGTGGGGATCGCGTCAGCGAGCGCCTTGGCCGGGCGGCGCAGAAAGTCCGGGCTCGCACCACCGTCGGCGACGAGCGCGGGAACGGCGACGAGCGCGGCCCGCTCGCGTGGCACGGTGCCGTCACCGAGCACCGCGAAGTCATAGGCGATCGTGTGCGCGACGCCCTCGAACACCGACCACATGGGCGACTGCCGCATCCCGGCGATCGCGTCGGTGGACATGCCAACGCCCGACATGAAGAACTCGACCGCATCACCACGGCGACCGGCCGCGAGCAGCTCGTTGAGCTTCCTGTTGCTCTCCTTCACACCCTCGGTGTCTACGCCCTCGGCGGTGTAGGGCGGCTCATACAGCGCCAGCTTCCTGATCGTCAGGCCGCTCGCCGCCGCCTCCATGGCTAGGGCCGCACCGGAAGAGATGCCGTACACATACGCCAAGCCGCCGGCCGCCTCAATCAGCGCCTCGAGATCCTCGACTTCGCGGGCGACCGCATACGGTGCGCTGTCGCCGCTCTCACCCCGCCCCCGGCGGTCATATGCATACACCGTGAAGTCCGGCGCCAGGACTTGGGCAAGCGGCGGCATCGGCCCGAACGCCCGATAACACATCGCCCCGTCCACCAGGATGAGGGCCGGCCCCTCACCCGCCCGGTCAAACGCGATGGTCGTCCCATCGCGCGACGTCACCTTGCCCATGCCTTCTCCCTTCCGGCCTTGTCACGGGTTAGACCGTGCCCGCGCCCGAAACTCGTCGGTCCACTGACCGGTCTCCGCTCTGGCTCGGACAGAACTCGTACGTCTTGTCATCGGCATGATCGGGTGCACTGATCTCGGCACGAGCGGACGTTGTCCGGGTGCGCGGGTCACCGGCACGACCGCGCCTCGAGTGCCACCGCGAATTCGTGACGCACCGTGACGCCCAGTCGGCGGCAGATGCGTGGGTTCGTCGTACACGAAGTCGCGCGGCGCGGGCGCCAGCTCATGGAACGTCGGGATCTCGGTGCTCGGCCACGAAACGCTCGCCCGTTTCGTCGTCGACCAGCGAGTTGTCGACCAGCCATTCAACCGCCCGCCGCTTCGCGCGCACGCCGCGGAAGGCGTACCACGCCGACAGCAGGTGCGGATACTCGTCGTGCAACTCGTTCTTGAACCGGCGGAAGGCGCCCTTGCCCTGGATCGCTCGCGCGAGTCTGCGGCCGGCCGCCGCGTCACTGATCCTGTCAGCGAAGTCGGCCATGTCCTGGTACCAGACGTAGGACGGCAGCGGGTCGATGCCGATCAGGTCGAGGTCGTCAAGGTCGACGGGCGTGTGTCCATCGATGCCGCCGTCCGTCGTCCAGAACACGGTCTCGCCGGTCTGGGGGTTGATCAGCCATCGGTGCTCGTAGTCGGTCTGGTCCTCGAGCGCGGCGGCGATCTCCTCCAGGTCTAGCCGGCTCAGGTCAAGCATCCGGCCACCATAAACCCGCTGCCCGCCGCGCTTCCACCAGTGACCGCGGGACCAGCGGCAGAAGCGCAAGTCAGCCTCGATCAATCGAGACGGCACATACTCGGCAGCTCAGCTGGCGGGCGTCGGCGCTCGTAGCGCCAGCCGACCCCTGCGAAGGTTTCATGGCCCTGTCAGGCCGGAACCGGTGTGAGGGCTACCCGCGCTGCGAAGGTTTGACCAGACCGAGCCAATGCGCGGCCTCATCGGCCGGCAGCATGCCATCCACGGTTACCGTCGGGCGCATCAACGGGTATGGCCGGCCGGCGTTCCAACTCCGCGGGTACGGCGGCGGATCGATGACGACGACTCGCTTTCCTTCCAGCCTCGGGATATCCGCAGGACGACCCTCGTTCCAGATCCATTCGCCGTGGGCGTCGACCAGGTTGAAGTTGCCTCGGATGCCGCCTGCCGGTGTCAAGTCCTCGCCGTCGGAGGCCGCCGCGATCTCCGCGGCGCTTGGCCGTTGACCGGGCACCAGGCCCTGCGACTCGTCGCCGATCAGGGCGGCGGCGAGGAGCGTGTGCAGCTGAAAGTTGTCGCCGACGCCGCTTATCGTCACCCGATAGCCGCGTCGGGTCGCGCGGTGCAGCACGACCAGCGGTTCGTCGTCCAGGACAAGCAGCAGCCCGTACAACCAATGCGCCGTGCCGATGTGCTCACGCGTCGCGTCGATGGCGGCGGTGAGCCGCGGCCGCTCGGGCAGCACGTCCCGCACGTCCTTGCGCTGCGAGAGGTACAGCACCGGCTGAACCCACTTGCCGCCGGAGAACCACGCCTGCACCAGGTTATAGGCGTCCGGCTGGGCCATCCCCCGATTGGGCGCCGTCTCGACGAACCGCTCGATCGTCGGGCCGATCTGCCCCGCATCATCGGGGTCGGGCAGGTCCCCAAACACCGCACCGTACAACTCGGCGAAGCGTGCCGCCTGCTCCATCGCGTTGGCGGCCCGACTAACGAGCGTCGGCACCACCACCACCGCCGCATCGGTGCCGTAGTCCGCCATGCTGCCGGCAATCTGGGCCAGGTCGCCGCCCATCCCGAGCGGGATCTCGGCGAGCACCGAAGTCAACCTGGTCAGGGCCGCGTCGACCTCGTCAGGGCGCGCCTTCGGCGTGGCGCCCGCGATGCCCCGCAGGGCCGCGCTAAACCGCTTGTCGTCGCGGCTGTCCACCGCGCCGACCAAGTTGTCGACCCGCTTGCCCAGGTCCGCCTTGAACAGCATCCGGCGATCTTAGCGTTCGGTCTCACGGAGTCGTTCCCGTGCCGAAGACCAGCATGAGACCGCGATCAACGCCCTCAAGTCGGCATGACCGCGTGGATCGCGGCAGATCCGTGCACGCGAGCGTGGACTCTACGAGGCGACCCGTGAACTAACGATCAGCGCTCAAGCGATGTTTCCCCTTCAGCTATCGTCGCCAGATGCCCGGTGCCCGCACCGCCGTGACCACCCTTGTCGCCCTCACGGTCGTTGACGTCTTCCACACCATCGTCGCCCTCGCGGCGTACGAGCACCGGATCGGCGTAGTGACCCACGACGGGTCCGGCACGGTGGACATGCTCGACACCATCGTGCCGCTTCACGAGTTGTCCGCAGCGATGTTTTGTCTGCTGTTTCTCACGCTGCTTACCGCCTGGGCCGGCGTCGCCAACTGGGTCATCCGGGCCCGGAGCACCGGACCACCGGTCGCACCCACAGAGCCAGTGGCGTGGTGGCGGATGAGCGCGATCGTCGCCGTACCCCTCAACCTGATCGCAGCCGTGCAGTACCTGTCCGCCACCGCAAACGGGGGCGAGTACATGCGCACTGTCCTGGCCGAGACCACCCTGCTGCTGGTCGCCGCATCCGTGGCACTCGTGACCACCACGACCGCCGGTATCCAGGTCGTCCGGCACACGGCAGCAAACCAGCAGCACACCGCCGGTGCCCGAGCCACAACGGCTTAGTCGTCCACGTGACGCACGGTCGGCGGCAGATCCGGACGTCGGTCTGATCGGCGCGACCACGGGTAGAAATCGGCGGGCGATTGGAGATGGCGCGCGGAGGTCGGCAAGCGTCACACGTCACCACCAGAGCCACTGGGCACAATGTCGGTGCTGCTGGGTGGTCGGGATGGTGTCGACTATCCCGTTACCGCGATGTTCCTTCGCAGCGTTGCGGCATGCGGCTCTCGCCGTCTGGCGCTCCCTGCTGGTCCAGACAGCGTTGGTGAACCAGCGCGGCGGGCCTCCACCACCGATTAGCCGCCGCAGGCCCGTTCGCGGGTGATGCGAACCGTCTTTGTCCGTACGAGACATGGTTGCCCCTTCTTGGGCCGCGGACGCGGCCACCTAACGGGGGTGAAACGCGGCGCTGGTCCTTGTCCGTGAGTCGACAACCACGGCCGCAGGATAGGTCATTGCATCTAAGCACCGCGACAGAAGTTCGATGAGACGGTGCGCACGACCAGCGGCAGATCGGGCACTCCGCCACGCCAAACGACAGGATCAGCAGCATTCTGATGACCGTGCAAGCCGCAATGCGAGGCGTGTCTTGGGTTGCCGATTGCGAGACTCCGCTCCGAGGCATCACCGGCTGCTGGCACGGGGAGGTCGTACCCGATGTCCGGCTATCCGAGGACGTCGAGCTGGACACGGTGGGGGGCCTGACTTGGTCTGCCGGCGGATCGATCGTCAGTGACGGCGGCAGCAGACAGCTTGACCAGGTGCACGATCAGGCCGTCCGCGATTCTCAAGTAGGTGGATCACTGCGCCGTCGGCAGGGTCGGGTGGTCGGTGGGATAGATGCCGATCGTGAACCCGTACATGGTTTCGCCGGACCTCGGCATCCGGTCGAACTCATCAACCAGTTCCGCCATCCGGTCCCAGAACTGAGAGGCCTGATCCTCCGAAATGCGCGCATGCCGGATGAAGCCCCAGAGCTTTCCCTGCTCGAACGCCTTCGCGGACTCGCGTGCCGCCACCTCGAAGTCGTTGAAGTCGCCCGGCATCTGTTCGCCAGCGGGTGATGGCTCCGCCGCCACGTAGAACATGCGCGCGGTACGCCCGTAGAAGCGCTCCTCGATCGCCCGCACCTTCCGCGTGCGCACCACCTGGAGCAGGCCGCTCCGTGCAAGCACGTCCACGTGGTGCGCGACCGTGCTCTTGGGGCGCTCGACCGCGGCCGCGAGCTCGGTCACGGTCGCGGCCCGCTCGTGGAGGAGCTGCAGGATCACCGTACGGAGCGGGTGGCCGATGGCCTTCACCTGGTCCGGCCTGGTCAGCGCCATCCGATCGGCGAGCTCGTAGTCCGGTGGGTTGTCCGCCATGGCATAACAAACTAGCATCGCGGAACGTTCCAAAAATTTCGATCGTTCGCGAGGAGTTCAACGCCGTGACCGAGGTGCTGCTTTTCCACCACATCCAAGGCCTGACCGACGGGGTCCGGAGCTTCGCCGACAGCCTGCGACAGGCCGGGCACACCGTGCACACACCGGACCTGTTCGACGGCCGCACGTTCGGCAGCATCGAGGAGGGGTTCGGATTCGCTCGAGAGCTGGGGCTCGACGCAATCCGGGAGCGCGGCGCCGCCGCGGCCGACGAACTCGGCCCCGGGCTCGTCTACGCCGGATTCTCCTTCGGCGTGACGATCGCCCAGCGGCTCGCGCAGACCCGGCCCGGTGCTCGCGGGGCACTCCTCATGGATTCCTGCCTCCCGGTCTCGGAATTCGGAGAGACGTGGCCCGAGGGCGTGCCGGTGCAGATCCACGGCAAGGAGGGTGACGAGTTCTTCGACGAGGACCTGCCGGCCGCACGCGAGCTCGCCGGCTCCACGGCCGCCGCCGAGCTATTCGTCTATCCCGGCGACCAGCACCTCTTCGCCGACTCCTCGCTCGATGCGTACGACCCTGAGGCGGCCGCACTGCTCATGGAGCGGGTGCGGGCATTTCTCGCCTCCGTCTGACCATCGCGGCCCGACTGATATGGAGTGAGGTCCTGTCAAGGGCAGGGTGAGGCGCCCGTCCCGGATGACTGCTCATCGGCAAAGTCCCGCGGTCAGCGGCATGACGGGTCACGCTATACCGAGCGACCAGCGCCGGCATGACAGTCCGTTTGCGCCGCGACCGCAGCCACTTCCGCATTCGGCAATCTCGCTCACTCGGGGAGTGGCGGGCGCGAAAAGGCTGGCGGGCATAAGGTCGGCTCGACACGGCGACCTTCGCGAGACTAGGACGGGGCAGGACATGGACCAAGGCACCCGCGACGAGGTGCTCGGTCGCCTGGCTGAGGCAGTCGGGTCCGTCACACTCGCACACCCGACGCGGGTTGCCATCGACGGACCGCCCGCCGCAGGCAAGACCACGCTCGCCGACGAGCTGGCCGTCGTCTTGCGCGCACAGGGCCGCGACGTCATCCGCGCGACGATCGACGATTTCCTCTTCCCCCGGGCACAGCGCTATCCGCGCGGCGAGTACTCGGCCGAAGGCTGCTACTTCGACACCCACGACTACCACGCGCTGAACCGGGTTCTGCTCGATCCGCTCGGCCCAGGCGGAGATCGACGCTTCCAGTACGCGGTCTACGACCGCACAGCGGATACTGCGATGTCCCCTCCGGTCACGACGGCCCCCGCCGACGCCGTGCTGGTCTTCGACGGCGTCTTCCTCATGCGCCCGGAACTGATTGATCGGTGGGATCTGCGCATCTTCGTGTCGACCGCGCTCGAGAAGACCGTGGATCGTGCCGTGATCCGAGAGCGCCGGGTGTCATCTCGGGCCGAAGTCGAACGGCGCTGGCGCGAGCGTTACATCCCCTCCCAACAGCTCTACTTCGCTACGGTCCGCCCGACCGATCACGTCGACATCATCGTGCACAACGACGAGCCCCAGCAGCCGGTCTGGGAGACCCAAACACACTGACCGCACTCAATTCGGCACGACAGCACGGTCAACGGAGCTAAGGCAGGTGACCGTGCGTAACGAGCGACTCGCGGCATGAGCGTGCATCGACTCAGTTACTGCATGATGGTGACCGGTGGGTGCTCCTGCGAGGCGGTGCACCGGTAGACCTGGAGTGTGTAGCCACGACCAATTTCCACCTGGGTCGGGGTGTGGTCGACCGACTCGTCCTCCTCAGTGATGGGACGCCAGCTGCGGCTGTCGCCGTCCCATTCGTCGCTGGGGATGGTGAGAAGGGGTTCCAGCGGAGCGCCGCAGCACCGGAGCTCATCAGGCCCCGCCGGGCTCCGGAAGGTAAAGAAGGCGGACCAGCCACCGACCTTCCAACCGGGAGCGATTGACAGATCGCCCCTGTAACCCGGTTGCTTCTCGTCCGGTGACTGGAGGAGCTGCCTTTCTCGAGAAATGATGCGTTCCGCCAGCTTGTCATCCAGCTCGTGATAAGCCGGGTACTCGATGACCTGCTCTGGGTACAGAACGCAAGGTTCCGGCACGTAATAGCCCTGGCCGACGAAGGCCGGCTCGGGCGGGTGCATCAGCAGGTTCCGCACGCTTGTGGACCGCCGCCACCGTAGGTGCACCGCCGACCGGGCATCCATGATTTCGTCGAACGGGCACCACAGCACCTGAAGCATGTCCGTGCCATCGGGACAGGGCAGATCAGGGACGTCCCGGGCGTAGAGCTGCGCCAGCGGGATGAGCGGCAGCGGCTCCACCGGCAGCAGCGCCGGGTCGTAACCAGCATCTACGCGGTCTACGACCACCTTCTCATCGGGAGTGAGCAGATTCGTTCCCGGCGGCCTGGGCCGTTGCCACGCCGCGGCGAGGATGCGTCGACGCGTGCGGACGTCCTCCAGCGTCGTCAACTCGTACGGCTCGTGCTCGTCGCTGCATGTCGGCCAGGCCTCGCCTACCGGCCACAGCAAAGGCCCACCCACCGAGCTGTCATGCACGGTCGGGTCTCCTGGGCGGGGATGAAGGCGGGTGGCGGTCCTGGCCCTCGCTGCCAGTTCCGGAAACAACGAGACCACATCCAACGGACGCGGTGGGGTGGTGCGCGTCATGGTTCCCTCTCCTGATCACCGGCCTGCATCCAACCATGTGGCGCTGACAGGAGAGGAGCCGTCACAGAGCCCGCTGGTCATCCGGTCAGAAATTTTGTGATTGCTGCTTCGCGACGAGACGTTCCACCTCCGTCGTAAGGCGAGATGCCCGGGCTCCCGCTACCGACTGCTACACCCCAAGGCATCAGGCGCCCGTCACTCCTCAGGCGCGGACAAGGCATCCCCTCATCGGCATGACCGCGCAATCAGCGGCATGAGAGAGATCATGCCTCCTGGCGGAGGCGCCCGCAGGGGCTGAAACTGGTAGATGCGTCGCCCGCAGACGTCGTACGCACTTGGCACTTCGTGTCCGGATGAGAGAGTGACGCTGGAGCCCGCCCCGGTAGGGACCCCGGGTTGCTGCTACGAGCGCGGATGTCAGTTTCTTGATGTTGATCGCGGGCTCCGCGGGCGACGCGCTGGTGTGGTCGACGGGGTGTCGCCGGGAGGGGCGTCATGGAGATCGTCTACGAGCGGGTCGCGGGCATTGATGTCCACAAGAAACAGATCACCGTGGCGGTACGCACTCCGGGCCAGCGGCCGGGTCAGCGCCGCACCCAGGTGCGCCGCTACGCCACGTTCTACGCAGCGCTGCGGGAGATGACCGCCTGGCTGGTCAACGAGGGCGTCACCCACGTGGCGATGGAATCCACGGGCGTGTATTGGATGCCCGTCTTCCACGCCCTGGCCGAACCGGACAGCCTGGAGATCGTGTTGTGCAACGCCCAGCACGTCAAGAACGTCCCGGGCCGCAAGACCGATGTCAAAGACTCCCAGTGGCTGGCCCAGCTGATGGAAGTGGGGCTGCTGCGGGGCAGCTTCGTCCCGCCGGCGGAGATCGCCGCTATCCGCCAGTTGTGCCGATACCGGCGCACCCTGGTGGAGGAGCGCATCCGGGAAGGCCAACGGCTGCGCAAGGTGCTCGAAGACGCCGGGATCAAGCTCGATTCAGTGGCCTCCGATGTGCTCGGCGTGTCGTCCCGGTCGATGATCAGAGCACTGATCGATGGTGAGCGTGACCCTGCGGTCCTTGCCGACCTGGCCCAGCGGACCCTGCGCCGCAAGATCCCGGACCTGACTCTGGCCCTGGCCGGTCGCTTCGCGGCCCATCACGGGGTGTTATGCGAGCTGCACCTGGACCACATCGACCATCTCGACGCGATGATCGACCGGTTGGATGCCCGCATCGCAGCGGCGACCGCCCCTTTCGCTGACGCCTGCCAACGGTTGATGAGCATCCCCGGCGTCGGCGAGCACGCCGCCCGGGCGATCATCGGTGAGATCGGTACGGACATGTCGCGGTTCCCGACCCCGGCGCACCTGGCCTCCTGGGCCGGACTGTGTCCGGGCAACCACGAATCCGCCGGCAAGAGCCGCAGCGGCAAGACTCGCCACGGCAACGCCCACCTGTGCACCATCCTGGTCGAGGCGGCCTGGGCCACCGACCACACCCACAGCCGACTCGGCGCCCGACTGCGAAGGATGAAAAGGCGGATGGGTAAGAAGTCCGGACCCAAAGCGGCGGTCGCCGTCGCCCACACCATCCTGACCATCGTCTGGCACCTGCTGACCCACGGCGGCACCTACCAGGATCTCGGCGCCGACTATTACACCCGCCGCGAGGAAGACCCCGAAGCCCTCGCCGCCAAAATCAAGCGCAAGATCGAAACTCTCGGGTACACCGTCGAACTCAACCCCGCGGCATAACCACCCGACCGGCGGAGACGACCTTCATCGGAGCTTCGCCCCGATGCTGCCGCCGATCAGTCAAGCCCAGTTTCATGTCAGTGCGCTTCCTGGCGACCTGACGCGATAATCCATCAGTGAACTACGAAGACCGCACGGACTTGCTGCCGCCGGATGCTGTCCTGGGTCCCGATGTGCTCGAACGTCTTCGGTCTGACGATTCAGACCCGGTGGGTTGTCTCAACGAGGTTGGTGAACCGCAGGTCACCGAGGCGGTTCCCCGTGCGGCGATCGCCGCCTTCATCGCCTCGGAGGCTGCAGACGGGGCACCGGAGCCAGCCCTTCATGCCGAGCGAGATGCAGCGGAGTGTGGCTACGCGTTCGGCCAATTGCTCCTTG
This sequence comes from Micromonospora sp. LZ34, assembly GCF_052981855.1. Lineage (NCBI taxonomy): Bacteria > Bacillati > Actinomycetota > Actinomycetes > Micromonosporales > Micromonosporaceae > Micromonospora > Micromonospora sp. LZ34. Next base: position 25,097 of record NZ_JBRIQN010000043.1, on the reverse strand, counting down.
GTTCCTTCCCTAGCGATCGACTGACCAGCGACGGGGTCTTATCCGACCTCAACCGGATGTACCTGTTCGCCCTCGTTGATCTCGTCGACGAGGCCACACCCTCGTTCAGCACCCAACTGTCGGCCTACCTCGCCCAACGCGCCCGACAATTCCCCGAGGCCGAGGCCCTCGGAGGTGCGCTCGAGGAAGCGACGTCCTTGGCCTGGTGTATGGGATTCGGTACTGCGGTGGTCTTGGCCGACCGTCGGTAGGGATACCTGCTGCCGAAGCACTCACATCGGCAGAAGCGGATGTCCCGCACGTTCTGAGCTGTCAACGCGCGACCAGCGGCAGAAGAGTGGCTTCACGAGCGGGTAGCCGATACCGTTCCGCCACATGGATGACCACTGGCGCGAGCCGGACTGTCAGGCGCCGTTGACCGGTGTGCAGGCTGCTGACGTCGTTCGGAGACGAATCGGCCACGGAAGGCTAGAAACGTGGTTCGAGCACGACCGAGGACGACTGCTCGCTGTCGTTAGCAACGGCACCCGCGCCCTGGTCATGCTGCTGGATGAACCGGGCGACCCCGGTGAGCACGCCATCGACCCGACCGGGACCGGCCAACAGGACGGGTTCGTCCTCAGCAACGGGCAGCACGACTCATACAGCGACCGAGACACTGTTCCGCTTGGGCAAGCGCTCGCGACCGTGGAACACATCGTCGATCACGGTCACCCGCCGGCCAGCGTCGGCTGGCAGGTCGACCGGTAGCTACCAGCGGTTCGATCGATCGGCGGCAGATCCGTGCACGCGATCAGGAGCTGGGGACGAAGTTACGCAGATCGATCATGGTGTCGGCCAGACCGACGCCGCTGGCGAGTCGGGGCTATCGTGCAGCGCATGCGCGTTCCCGGTTGGCTCGACGACACCCGGACCTCCTACGACACGGTGGCGGTCAGCTACGCCGACCTGCTGCGCGACGCCCTCGCCCGCGAACCGTTCCAGCGGGGCGTCCTCGCGCTCTTCGCCGAACTGGTCCGCGCCCAGGGGAACGGGCCGGTCGCCGACGTCGGCTGCGGCCCCGGCCGGATCACAGCCCACCTGCACAGCATCGGCCTGGACGCGTTCGGCATCGACCTGTCACCCGCGATGATCGACGTGGCCCGGCGGGACCATCCCGGCCTACGCTTCGAGGTCGGCTCCATGACGCGCCTCGAACTGGCCGACGATTGCCTGACCGGCCTGCTCGCCTGGTTCTCCCTGATCCACGTCCCCGACGACGAGGTACCGGCGGTCCTTGCCGAGTTCCACCGGGTGCTGCGGCCCGGCGCGATCATGCTGCTCGGGTTCTACGCCGGCGACGGCAGTCGGCTCAAGACGGAGGGCTACGGCGGACACCCGATGAACGTCTACGTGCACCGCCGCCCAACGGATCGGGTCGCGGCCTGGCTGGACGCCGCCGGCTTCACCGTCGAGGCCGAGATGACGCACCGCCCAGCCCCGAACATCGAGGGCGGGTTCATCTTCGCCCACCGGTGAGATGGGCGGAGGAATCCGCAACCGCGGCCCGAGACGCGCCGGACGCCTACCCTCGCGAACGGACTTGTCCAGTACGGGCCCCGGTGTCAGATGCTCAAGCCGGAGCGTTGTCCCGATATGTTCCAGTGCGCTTCCCAGCACGACCACGCTGGCCGCAGCCGCTCCTCCGTCGCGTGCCGTAACGCCCGACCGGCGGCAGATCCGAGTGTCTGATCGAGGCGTATCGGTGTTCAGCCGGTACTGGCCTGCGAGCAGTAGGTCACGTGCGGGGATGGCTGGTGATGCCGTCCAGGATGGTGATCAGGTTGTGGTGGAAGGTTTCCTCGGCGTTGAGGTGGGCGCCGTCGATGACGAGCCGGGCGATGGTGGGGTAGCGGCCTGTCTCGAGCATGCGTGTCAGGTAGGGCCCGAGTGCGGCCTGCCAAGCGGACACGTCGGTGCCGGTTGAACGGGCGGTGCGTCGCTCGGTGATCTCCCTGCGGAGTGCTCCGACGATGAACGCGTTGAGGGCGCCCACAGCCCGCTGGAGATCGTCGATACCGCGCACGCCGGGGGCCTGGCTGAGCGCCGCCGCGGTCGATTCGCCCACGGCGAGCGCGTGAGGTCCTAAGTGTGGCCTTGCGCCGAGCAGGTCGGCGAACCACTCATGGTCAAGGGCGGCTTCGCGGGTCGCTTGGGCGAGGGCTAGCACCGTGGCGCGCCACTCGGAGTGCTGGCCGGCCTCGGCGATCTGGGCATACACGGCGTCGACCATCAGATCGAGCAGTTCGGATCTGTTGATCACGTAGTCGTAGAGCCGCATCGGACCGACACCGAGCTCTTTGGCGATCTTGCGGACCGATAGCCCGTCGAGGCCGTGTGCGTCGGCGAGCCGGATCGCCGTGGCGGCGATCTTCGCGCGGCTCAGCGGCACCGGTGCCGCCCGCGGCTGAGGCTCGGGCCGTTCCCAGACGGGCAGCGGTGCGCTACCGTACGGCGTATCCATGCGATACAGCGTACGGTAAAGGGGATGATGATGCGAATTGCGATCGCCGGCGGTGGCCTCGGGGGCCTGACGCTGGCCCGAATCCTGCACCGGCACGGCATCGACGCGGTGGTGTACGAACGCGAGGCAAGCCGATCCGCGCGATCACAGGGCGGATCGCTCGACCTGCACCCGGAGTCCGGCCAACGGGCCCTGGCCGATGCGGGCCTCGCCGGCCGATTCCGGTCCGAGGCACGGCCGGAGGGCGAGGAACATCGCATCCTCGACCCGGCCGGACGCACCCTCGTGCACCACAAGCCACAACCCGGCTCATTTTCCGGACGCCCCGAGATCGACCGCAGCGCACTGCGTGATCTTCTGCTCGACTCGCTCCCCGGCGACGTGGTGGCCTGGCAGCACCGGCTCGTCGCGGCGACGCCACGACCCGACGGAGGCTTCGGGCTGACGTTCGATGGCGGCCACAGCGCCGACTGCGACGTCCTCATCGGCGCGGACGGCGCACGTTCGGTCGTCCGGTCGCTGCTGACCGACGCGACACTGTCCTCCGTGGCCACCTTGGTCGAGCTCAGCATCAGCGACGTCGACCGGCGCCACCCGGATCTCGCCGAGCTGGTCGGCCCCGGAAACTTCTGGTGCATCGGCGTGAACCAGATCCTGGCAGCGCAACGCCTCGGCGACGGCAGCATCCGAGTCGGGATCTCCCTACTCGCGGACGATCGCCACCTAGACACCTACCGCAGCAAGCGCGCTCTGCTGGACATGTTCGATGGCTGGGACCCCAGCCTCACCGCACTCATCGAAGCCGGCGACAGCCCGCCGACGCCACGCAGGATCGAGGCGATGCCCACCGGTACACGCTGGGCCCACCAGCCGGGCATCACCCTCATCGGTGACGCCGCGCACCTCATGCCGCCGGTCGGCGAGGGCGCCAACCAAGCCATGCTCGACGCCGCCGAACTCGCCGCCGAACTCGCCACCAACCCCGCCGACCCCGACTCGGCGATCCAGGCGTACGAAAAGGCGATGTTCACCAGAACCCACCCGATCGCCGAAATGTCCGCACGAGTCCAGGCGATGATGCTGTCCCCCACCGCAGCCGACGACATCATCCGCTTCTTCACCCCACGGCCCACCGAGCCGGCACCCGCAGATTGACAACACGCGACGCAGCCGGCCTCGCCCTGGTAGACGCTCCTGCCCCTGGAAGATCGGATGTCCGCTCATCGGCAGTCGAGGGCACCCGAGGCGTTTCCCGTACCCCTGGTTGACCCGTACCGACCAGCAGCCGGCCGACCCTTCTACGGATTCGGTGCTGGCATCGCCGGCGTGCTCCGTGTCGTGCATTTATCTGGTGAGTTCCGCCCAGCGCTCGTGCGACGCGGCGACGAGATCCATGAATGGCGGCACTCTTGACGACTTTCGAGCGGAGCCCGCTGAAGAGGGTGAGGAACTCTCGTTTTGCGGCGCACCGCCGCTTGCGGAGAGGTTGTCCGTCCAGCGGACGATCAAGGGAAGGGGAAGGAACCACTCCCTTCCATTTTCAACATATACCGCATCGGGGGGCTTGCCGCAAGACCCCGGTCGTGCCGCAGAATGGCCGGCCGAGGCCAAACCGGTGAAACGGGGGGTAGCGAAAATGCGCGTGTTGTTGTCGACGATCGGGCCGCGCGGGAGCGCGGTTTCATGGATGGCCTTCACCGACAGGAAGGGGCTACCCAAGCTCGATCGGGTGGGGATGGCGACGTAGCACACGCGGTGGAGCGGGCCTGCGCAGGCCGCCCGCCAGGCTGCCGCGCCCGGACCGGTTGGGCGACGTGCCGGTCGTGGTCATGCTGCCGTCACCGCATCACCCGCCGCACCCACTGCCGGGCCGGACGTTCCCGCCGGACGTGACCGACAACCGGGTGCTGTCGGACCTGGACGCGTAGAGCTACCACGCGCTGTTCTGCGCGGGGCTCGGCACCCGCCAGGCGTCGATCGGCCTGCCGCCGATGCGCAACGTCCGCGTCCTGGGCGGCACGACGACGCGTACGGCAGGTCGTCGCGGCCGTGACGGGCGCCGCGTTCCGATCCGTGCCGCCGCACTCGTCTCCCATCGCAAGCGACCTCACATCGGAGCTGATGACGTGAACACCCTGCCTACCACCGTTTTCGACCTTCCCGACCACCTCTCCCCCAAGGCCGACCCGACGCTGATCGCCCGCGACGAGCAACACTTCGCGGTCATCGCGGAGAGCCTCGAGCAGTCGATCGCCGACCTGTCCGACCGCCTCGATGCCGCGCGCAAGGCGCCCGGCGGCAAGGGCCGGCGGGCGGTGGACCGGGACCAGGAGATCCACCGGCTGACCGCTCGCCTCCGGGGGCTGCGTCGCTTCGGCCTGGACCTGTGCCTCGGACGCATGGTCACCGCGGACAACTCCGAGCCGGTGTATGTCGGACGATTCGGCCTCAGGGACAGCGCGGGTCGTCAGCTGTTGCTCGACTGGCGCTCCCCGGCGGCTGAGCCGTTCTTCGGGGCGACCCACGCCAACCCGATGGGTCTGGCAAGCCGCCGCAGGTACCGCTGGACCCGCGGCCGGATCACCGACTACTGGGACGAGATATTCACCTCGGACGGGTTGGAAGGGCACGCCGCGCTCGACGACCAGTCCGCCTTCATCGCCAGCTTGAGCGGCAGCCGGTCCAACCGGATGCGAGACGTGCTCAGCACCATCCAGGCCGACCAGGACGCCATCATCCGCGCGGGATCGAGCGGCGCGCTCGTCGTCGACGGCGGTCCGGGTACGGGGAAGACCGTCGTCGCTCTGCACCGCACCGCCTACCTTCTCTACGCCGACCCTCGCCTCGGTCACCGCCGGGGCGGCGTGCTGTTCGTCGGTCCGCACCAGCCCTACCTCGCCTACGTCGCCGACGTCCTGCCCAGCCTCGGCGAGGAGGACGTGCAGACCTGCACCCTGCGGGACCTCGTGCCCGAGGGCGCGGCGGCAACCATGGAAACCGACCCGGACGTGGCGCGCCTGAAGTCGTCCGCGGACCTGGTGAAGGCGATCGAGGCGGCCGTCAGGTTCTACGAGGAACCGCCGGCCAAGGGGATGACGGTCACGATCGGCGAATCCACCATCTGGCTGAGCGCCGACGACTGGGCCGAGGCGTTCGAGGCGCCGGGACCCGGTACCCCGCACAACGAGGCGCGGGACGAGATCTGGGAAGAGCTGCTGACGATCCTGATGGAGAAGTACGACGGCGACGAGCCGGACGATTTGGTCCGCAGGTCGCTGCTACAGAACAGGGAACTGCTCACAACCGTCAACCGCGCCTGGCCGCTGCTCGAAGCGACCGACGTCGTCGGAGACCTGTGGTCGGTACCCGCCTACCTGCGAAAGTGCGCTCCCTGGCTCAGCCCTGATGACGTTCAGAAGTTGCAGCGCGCACACGCCCAGGCTTGGACGGTGTCCGACCTGCCCCTTCTGGACGCGGCACGGCAGCGGCTCGGCGACCCGGAGGCGTCACGGCGCAACCGCCAGCACGACGCCGCTGTCGCCGTCGAACGAGAGCGCAGGGCCACGGTCATCGACGAGCTGATTGAGGCTCATGCCTATGACGACGGTGAAGGTGTGCTGTCGAGCCTGCGCCAACTGGATCTGCAGGATGCCCTGGTCAACGAGGCCGCACTGCCCGGCGTCGACCCGGACCGGCTCGCCGGCCCGTTCGCGCACATCGTCGTGGACGAGGCGCAGGAACTGACCGACGCGGAGTGGCAGATGCTGCTGCTCCGCTGCCCGTCCCGCAGCTTCACCATCGTCGGGGACCGCGCCCAGGCCAGGCACGGGTTCACGGAGTCGTGGCAGGAACGGCTCGAGCGGATCGGGCTCGACCGGATCAACCTCGCCACCCTGAGCATCAACTACCGGACGCCGAAAGAGGTCATGGCGGAAGCCGAACCGGTCATCCGGGCCGTGCTCCCGGACGCCAACGTGCCGACCTCCATCCGCAGCAGCGACCTCCCCGTCGTACACGGATCTGCCGCCGACCTGAGCTCGATCCTCGACACCTGGCTCGCCGCGCACGCCGACGGGATCGCCTGCGTCATCGGCGATCCCACATTCCAGGCGACGTCCCGCGTCCGGTCGCTGACCCCGGAGCTGGCGAAGGGGCTCGAGTTCGACCTGGTCGTCCTCGTCGACCCCGAGGCGTTCGGCGAGGGCATCGAAGGAGCGGTCGACCGCTATGTCGCGATGACCCGGGCGACCCAGCAACTCGTCATCCTCACGAGCTGCTGACAGGTGGCCGGCGCCGACCGGCGGTGGATGCGGGGCGGTCTTCACCCCGCATCCACCTCGCCGGCGTCAGCCGATCGGCGTCACCGTCACGTCGCGGCGCACCGTGCCGTACGGCGCGTCGAGCCGTAGCTGCGCGGTGCCGGGGAAGTGACCGGCGGCGTTGACCGCCAGGTCCCACACGCCCAGGGGCACCCGCAGCGTGAAGGTGCCGGTGGCGTCGGTGACGGCCTCCTCCTCGACCTCCCCCAGCCGCAGGAACTCCACCGTCGCCCCGGTCAGCGGTGCGCCGGTCGTGGCGTTGGTGACGACGCCGGTGACGGTGCCGGGCGGCAGGAACCGCACCGACTGTCCGGAGCGCAGCCGCTCGTCGTGGTAGCTGTACTCCTGCGCGTACCAGGAGTCGGCGTCCTCGATGCCGACGGTCGCGCCGTCGCCACGGGCGGTGTCGGGCAGGGACCGGTGCTGCACGTCGATCCGGCCGTTCTCGTGCACCACCGCGTCGACGCTGATCCGCTCGCCGTCGAGCAACATGTCCTGCCAGGTGACCATGAAGCGCCGGTTCGGCGCGGTGCCGCCGGTGCCGTGGGCCACCCGGGACGACGCGTCCATGGCCAGGCTGTCCCAGAAGGCGTACACCGCGGCGTCCGGGCCGGACGTGCTGGGCAGAGGGCTGTTGGAGCCGCTCTGGTAGTCCGACGGCTCGAACGCCAGGTAGCCGTAGCGGGACACGTACGCCGTGCGGTACGGCTGTCCGTACAGCCGGAACTCGAACGGCATCGTGACCGCCGTTGGCGGCCCGTACTCGCTGGTCGCCACCGTGGTGGTGGCGAAGCTCGGCTCCACCCCGCCCAGCAGGCACTGGTAGCCGAACCCGTCGGCGCCGTCCATGACGCCCATCGGGGCGATCACCGTGATGTCGTTGACCGCGTCGCCGCCGATGATCGTCGGCAGGTAGAGCCGCCCGTCCCGCTGGCAGCCGGTGACGCTGGCGTAGACGTACGTGGCCACGTCGGACTCGGGGACCTTGGTGAACCGGTACGCCCCGTCCGCTCCGGTGGTCATCCGCACCGTCGGCAGCTCGCTGTGCGCGAGCCACACCTCAGCTCCTTGCACCGGTTGGCCGAGCGAGTCCCGGATGACGCCGCTCACCGTGCGTTCGTTGAGCGACAGCCGTACGTCGTGGCGCAGCCGCTCGCCGCTGGCGTCCAGCACGACGGTGGACCGGTGGATTCCGAAGGTGACCAGCGAGACGTCCACGGTGTACGTGCCCAGCGGCAGGTGCAGCACGTACGTGCCGTCGGCCGCGGCGGTGGTGGTCACCGCGGGCGTGTCCCCGGTGGCCGCCGAGATCAGTGCGTTGGCGGCCGGTGACCCGTCGGGCTTGGTGACGGTGCCGTACAGGGACCCGGCCGCCCGGAACGCGAGCGCGCTGTGCGGGCGCAACGCCGCCACGTCGCGGGAGTACTCCAGCCCGACGGTGCCGGTCTGGTTCTCCACGCCCACGCTCGCGCCCGCGCCGCGGGCCACGGCTCCGGAGGTCAGGTCACCGTAGTGCACGGTGACCGCGCCGGTTTCCGACAGTTCGACGGCGAAGGTGACCCGCTGCGTCTCGTCCTCGTAGAACGTCACGTTGCGCCACTCGACGACGAACCGCCGGTCCGGCGCGGCGCCGTAGCTGGCGGTGCGCACCGTGGCCTGGGTGTCGACGACCAGGTCGTCCCAGAACGCGAAGACCGCCGCGTTCGGTGTGGACGGGTTGGGCACCTCGCGGTTGATGGAGTTGTCCGCGGCCCGGTCGAAGCTGAGGAACCCGTTGGTGGCCACCCACATGGTGGTGTGGTTGCGGCCGTAGAACGGCATCGGGAAGGGCAGGTTCACCTGCGCTGATTCGTCGTCGCCGGTGAGCGCCAGCGCGGTGGTGCCCGCCGGGAACGGCGCCGTGGTGCCGTTGCACTGGTAGCCGGAGTTGTCCACCTGGGCCGGCGGGTACAGGTCGACCGTCTCCGGCCCGTCCACCGTCACCTGCCGGCTGCCCGCGCTGAGGCAGCGGCCCGTCCCGAAGGTGAGGGTGTACCCGCCGACCGGCACGTTGTCGATGCGGTACGCCCCGTCTGGCCCGGTGACGACCGCAGGCAGCGGCGTGGCCAGCAACTTCACCGAGATGCCGGGGGCGCCCACGCCGCCCGGGTCGCGGACCACGCCGGTGACGCTGTGCCGGGCCAGCGCGACGAGGGTCAGGTCGACGGTCGCGGTGCTGTCGGCGGTCACGGTGGCCGAGGTGGCATCGTCGCTGAACCCGAACGCCTTGACCGTCAGGGTGTAGGTGCCGGGCGGGACGGTGACGGTGTAGCGGCCGGTGGCGTCGGTGGTGGCCACCCGCTCGGTGCGGTTGGGCCCGTTGAGCCGCACCGACGCCCCGGTGACCGGTCCGTCGGGCCCGCGGGCGACGCCGGTCAGCGTGCCGCGGGGGCCGCGGGGCGCGGCGGCGACCGCGGCGTGCACGTCGAGGCGGCCCTTGCCCCAGACCGGGTTGTCGGCCGCGATGCCGCCGCACTGCGCGTCGGCGACCCCGCCCGCGCCGCCGTCGAGCAGGGCCCGGGTCGCGGGGATGTCGCCGATCAGCTCGGGGGCCGCTGACCACAGCAGCGCGACCGCCCCGGAGACGTGCGGCGCCGCCATCGAGGTGCCGTTGTACGCCTCGTAGCGCCCGCCGGGCACCGAGGAGACCACGGCGACGCCGGGCGCGGCGATGTCGGGCTTGATCTCCGCGGCGGCCGTGCCGCGACTGGAGAAGTCGGCGATGGCGCCGTCGGCGTCGAACGCGGCCACCGCGTACGCCTGGGTGTAGTCGGCGGGCGAGCCGACGGTGTCGCAGTCGGGGCCGCTGTTGCCCGCGGAGAAGACCGGCATGATGCCGACCTCGATCCATCGGCTGACCACCTGGCTGTAGAACGGGTCGCTGACCGGCGAACCCCACGAGTTGTTGACGATGTGCGGGGCGAGGTCCGGGCGGAAGGTGAAGTTCTCGTCGAACGGTGCCATCACCCATTCGCCGGCGAGCAGCAGGGCCAGCTCGGTGCAGCCGCTGCCGACGCAGCCGCGGGCGGCCACCCAGCGCGCGCCGGGCGCGACGCCGATCTGGGTGCCGTCGCCGTCGTCGCCGACCATGGTGCCCATAGTGTGCGTGCCGTGGCCGTTGGTGTCGCAGGGCGCGGTGAGGCACTGGCCGTAGGGGTCGTACCAGTTGAACCGGTGGTCGAACACTCCGTCGCCGACGTTGCCGCGGTACTGGCGGACCAGCGCGGGGTGGTTGAACTGCACCCCGCTGTCGATGCTGGCGACCACGATGCCCTCGCCGCGTACGCCGTACTGCGACCACACCTGCGGGGCCTGGATGCGGTCGATGTTCCACTCGATCGTCGCGGCCGCCGCGGCCTGCTGCGCCGGGGTCGGCTTCGGCAGCTGGAAGGTGCGCATGGTGCGCACGGTGCGCACCTCGGGTCGGCGGGCCAGTTCGGCGGCGAGCTTCGCGTCGGCGTCCTCGACGTGGACCGCGTTGACGATCCAGAACGGGTGGTGGTCCACCCTGCGCTGGGTGAGCAGGTGCCGGATGCCGCGCTGGCTGCGTTCGGCGAGCGCGGACAGGGTCCGCTGCCCGTAGGCGGTGCGTTGGGCGTGGGTGCGCAGGTCGCGCGCCGGGCGCAGGTCGGCGCGCTCGACCAGCTCGACGATCAGGTCGGCGGTGCGCCCGCCGGCCAGCGCCTGGCGCGCCGCGGGCTGGAGCTTGTCGGCCGCGGCAGCGGCCGCGGAAGCGGGAGCGGAGAGCAGTGCCGACGCCAGCACGACGGCCACCGCGGCGGCGAGCCGCCGCACGGTCCGGGACCGCGGGGCGGGAAGGGATGGATGCATGGAGGTCCTCGTCTGGGCGTGCGGCGGTGGCGAGCGCGTGTGCGCCCGCCACCGCCGGAGAAGGAATCAGCCGACGTGCGTGTCGAGGTACGACAGCGCCTGGTTGGCGGTCAGCCCGGACAGTGCCGGGAGGTTCGCCTTGCCGAGCTCGGTTTCGATGATCGACGCCAGCTCGCCGCCACCGGCCGCCCGGTCGGCGGCCGCGTAGTCTCGCAGCAGTGTCTCCACCTCGGTGAGCATCTCCGCCGTCACCACCGCGGTGTCACCGTCCGGGGTGCTGACGGCCTGCAGCACCGGTTGCAGCGTCTGCATCGCGTGGGCGGTGCGCCGGCGCAGGTCGTCGTCGGCGGTCATCAGCGCGATGGCCCGGTCGGCGCTGTGGGCGTAGACGACCTCGTAGTGCCGCAGCGCCGGGGTGCGCCCGTCGGCGAACAGGTCTCGCACGTGCAGCAGCGCGCCGAGCACCGCGTCCACGCCCGGGCCCTGCGGTTCCAGGCCCTCCGGGCCCACCCCGGTCAGCGACGTGTCGGCGATGCACAGGCAGTCCTGCCGGTCCTGCTCGTACACGCCGTCGACGCCGACCGCCGTCCACGCGGCGGCCGCCTCCTTGGCCTCGGTCGAGCCCTTGCCGTAGAGCTTGTTGGCCGACTCGATGAAGCCGACCCGGGAGTCGGTGAACCGGGCCCGGGGCGCCAGGTAGGTGGTCAGGGTGCGGTAGGCGATCCGGGCCGCCTTGTCGATGCCGATTTTCTGGGACAGCAGGTAGAACGCCTTGTTCTGGATGCCCGAGTTGGTGTGCACGCCACCCAGGTCCAGGCAGCTGCGCTCGAAGTCGCGGTAGTGGCCGGGATCGCCGTACGACGGCGGGTCGGCCATGCTGCGCAGCGCACCGCCGGGGATGCCGGTGCCGACCAGCCAGTCGTTGCTGCCGGTGGCGAACTTCTCCACGGCCTCGGCGAAGATGTCGGAGAAGCTCTCGTTGAGCGCCCCGGACTGGTACATGTACCACAGGTCGGCGGTCTCGAAGGTGACCCCATGGGTCAGTTCGTGCGCCACCACGTCCAGCTTGGTCATCTCCTCGCCGAACAGCATGGTGTCGATGACGTCCGGCACGAACGCGGCGTTGCGCATCGGCTCGTCCGGGTCCCGGCGTACCCGGACCAGCGCCCGCAGCTGCCCGCCCTCGTCGTCGAAGCTGTCCCGGCCGAAGGTCTGGTGGTAGTAGTCGTAGGTGTGGCCGAGATTGTCGTACGCCTCGTCCACGTCCTGGATGCCGCTCGGTTTGTCGCCCTCCGCGCGCTTGGGAAAGGCCGGCACCTTGTCGTCGGAGAGCTTGTTCAGGTCGTAGATGCGCCGGTCCTTGGCGTGCGCGGCGCGCGGCAGCGCGTACACCAGGCGCCCGGTCACCGCGTCGACGAAGTACGACGTCGACACGCCCTGATCGGCGTCGGTGAGCCACACATGCCAGGCCAGCACGGTCGGCGTACGCCGGCCCGGATCCGCCCCGGCCGGCAGCAGGTAGAGCTTCGCCGGCTCCACCAGCGAGCCGTGCGGCAGCGCGCGGCGGGCGTTGGCCGCCGCGGTCTCCGCGCTGACCGTGGCGCTGAACCGGTCCACGATCAGGTCCGGCTCCAGCGAGTTGGTCAGGAACTCCACCGTGCGGCCGGTGGCGTCCAGGTGCACGCCGACCCGGGAGCCGTAGACCGGCACCCCGCCCACGTGCTGCTCGAACCACACGTGCCGCTCGCCGGTGCGCTCGCGCTGCTCGCGCAGCGGCCGTAGCTGGGCGCTCGCGTCGGCCACGCCGAACAGGTCGGAGTTGCGCCGCAGCCAGCCCGGCACGTCCCCGCCGAGGCGGCTGGACAGGCTCAGCATCGACGGCGTCCCGCGCCACGGCTCGAACGCGGCCAGCGGCGTGTGTCCCTGCTCGGCCGCGACCCGCGCGATCGCGGACGCGACCCCGGCCCGGCGGTAGCCGTTGGGCGGCTGCGTCGAGTCGCCTACGAATGGCACCACCCGCTCGGCCGGGGGCCGCGCCGGCTGTGCCGCGGCCGGTGGCCCGACCACCATGCCCGCCGCGACCAGCACCAGGGCGAGCGCGCCGGCCCGGGCCGGGGTGACCAGACCCCGCGCCGCGCGCCGGGGCAGCGCGGCCGCGGCCAGCTGGGCGGTCGACGCCCAGGCCAGGGCGGCCAGCGCGGCGATCCAGGCCGGCGACGCGAGGTGTACCAGCGGGTCCGTCGCGGTGGCGGCGCCCGCGGCGGACAGTCCCGCGATCAGGGCCGCGTAGCCGCCGGCGACCAGCGCGGCCTGACCGAGCGACCGCGGGCGGCGGCGCGCTCGCCAGGCCAGCAGCGCCGCCGCGGCCAGCGGGCCGGCCACCAGCAGCGCCAGCTGGGAGCCGTTCAGCAGCATCGAGATCGGATACAGCCGGCCGCCCGTGGCGCCGATGCTCCAGTCCAGCGGCGCGCCGGTGCTCGCGGCGACGGCGGCGGCAAGACCGGTCAGGTCGCCGGCCAGGTAGGCGCCCACCGGCCCGGCCGCGCCGCCGGCGAGCGACCGCAGCACCAGCCAGCAGACGGCGACGGTCAGCGCCGCGGCGAGCAGGGCGTCGCCGCCCGCGACCAGCCACGGTCGCAGGCGGCGTACGAGTACAGGCACGATGAACCTCCCCAGTGGACGCGAGTCCGTATCGGTCCTAGTTGGATAGAGAGGTGGAGGCGTTCCCACCAATGAATCGATCCTCGTGAGATCCGTTGCGCGAAGGATCATTCCGCCCGGTTGCAGAACGCCTGCAGACGGCTTGTGCCCGGGCGGCCATAATGGACGGCCGGGGAGGTGACCAGGTGGAGTTCCGGGTCCTCGGTGCGGTCGAGGCGTACGTCGCCGGCACGTCGGTCGATTTCGGCTCCCGACAGCAGCGCCTGGTGCTCGGGCTGCTCCTGCTGGAACCCGGTCGCCCGGTGGCGGTGGACCGGCTCGTCGAACTCGTCTGGGGGTCCGGCCCGCCGGCCTCTGCCCGGGGCACGCTCCAGGCGCTCGTCTCCCGATTGCGCGCCTGCCTGCGCCGCGCCCGCCATGCGATGGATGCCGGCTCGCCCGGTGGCCCCGAGATTCTGCACACCGGTGCGGGCTACCTGCTGCGCGTGGATCCGGGCTCGGTCGACGTGCATCGCTTCACCGGCCTGGTCGCCCGGGCCCGGCAGGCCGACGACGCGCGAGCGGTCGAGCTGTTCGACCTGGCACTGTCGCTGTGGCGGGGCGACCCGCTGGCCGACGTGGCCCCGACCGACGTACGGGACCGGCTCTGCGCCGGCCTGCGCGAGGTCATGTGGACGGCGGTCGAGGACCGCCTGGAGGCACGGATCCGACTGAGCCGGTCCCGGGAGGCGCTGGACGAGCTGACCAAGCTGGTCGCTGAGCATCCCTTCCGGCAGCGGCTGCATGGACAGCTCATGCTGGTCCTGCACCGGGCAGGACGTACCGACGAGGCCCTGCGGACCTACCGCGACCTCCGGGCCCGGCTGGTCGCCGAGTTCGGTCTCGATCCCACACCGGAACTGCGGCAGCTGGAAGCCGCGATCCTGCGGGCCGACCCCACGCTGGAGGTCCCACCGGACCCGCTGGCCGGGGACCTGCCGCGGCGCGCCCCCGCCAACCCACCCGTACGGCCTGCCGAGCTTCCTCACGCACACGGCCAGTTCGTCGGCCGGCGCGCCGAACTCGCCGCGCTGGACGGCCAGCTCGACGCCGTCCGGCGCGCCGGCGGTCCCGGCATCGTCGTGATCGACGGGATGGGTGGGATCGGCAAGACGGCCCTCGCCCTGCACTGGGGCCACCTGCACCGGCGCGACTTCCCGGACGGCCAGGTCTACCTGGACCTGCGGGGGTTCAGCCCCGGTGACACCCCGATGACGCCGGCGGAGGCGCTACCCCGACTGCTGCTCTCGCTCGGCGTGCCACCGTCTGACATCCCGCCCACGGTCGACTCCCAGAGCGGGCGGATGCGCAGCCTGACCGACGGCCGGCGGCTGCTGATCGTGCTGGACAACGCCTACGACGCCACGCAGGTCCGGCCGCTGCTGCCGGGGAACGTGACCGGCCTGGTGGTGGTGACCAGCCGCCGCCGGCTGACGGGGCTCGTCGTACGCGAGCAGGCGGTGCCGCTCAGCCTCGCACCGCTGCACCCGGTCGAGTCGGTGGACCTGGTCGCCGGGTGCCTGCACCGGTCCCGACCCGAGGAGCGGGAAGCACTCGCCGACTACTGCGGCCACGTGCCGCTGGCGATCCGTATCGTCGCCGCCCGCGCGCTGGACCTACCGGACCGGCCGCTCGGCGACCTGCTCCGGGAACTGCGGCAGGGACGCCGGCTCGACGCCTTCGCCGGGCCCGACGGCCCCGACACCAACCTCCGTACCGTCTTCTCCTGGTCGTACCGCTGGCTTTCACCACCGGCCGCCGAGCTGTTCTGGCGGCTGGCACTGCACCCGGGCGAAAGCGTCGGCGTCCATGCCGCCGCGGCGCTCGCGGGCATCGACGTGCCGCGGGCCCGGGAGCTGGCCGCCGAGCTGCACCGGGCCAGCCTCCTGCAGCTTCCGGCGCCGGACCGCTACCAGTTCCACGACCTGGTGGGCGCGTACGCCCGGGAGCTCGCCGAGGCGCCGGAGAACGCGGCGCAACGGCACCTGGCGTTCGACCGGCTCCTGGACTGGTACCTGCACACGGTCAGCGCCGCGGGCCGGGTGTTGCAGCCGCACCGGCCGCACTTCGACCCGGCCTCGCCAGCCCTGGTCGAGCCGATGCGCGTCGACACCTACCAGGCCGCGCTGAGCTGGTGCGAGAGCGAACGGACGAGCCTGGTCCCGGTGATCCGCGCGGCGGCGTCCGGCGGGGCGTCTGGGCACGCGTGGCGGATCGCGCTGGCCGCATCGGCGTACTGGTACATCGCCAAGCGCCGGGAGGACTGGCGGACGGCGACCCGCATCGGAGTTGCCGCTACCCGTGCCGTTGGCGACCAGCGGGCTGAGGGAGCGCTGCTGGCCAGCCTGGCGACCGCGCTGTGCGAGAGCCGACGCTATGCCGAGGCCATCGAGCTGTACCAGAAGTCGCTGCGACTGCACGAGGCCAGCGGCGACCGGGACTGGCGAGCCACCAGCCTGAACAGCCTGGCCGTCGCGCACGCCGAGGCGGGCCGCCCCGATGAGGCGCTGGCGACGTTCGCCCTCGCCCGCGAAGAACACCGGCTGCGGGGCAACCGGCGAGGTGAGGGCGTGGCACTGCAGAACATGGCCCAATGCCACGTCCTGCTCGGCCAACCCGGCGAGGCGATCGCCCGCCACGAGGAGGCGCTGACGGCGATGCGCGACGCGGGTGACCGGTACGCCGAGGCCATCTGCATCGCCAACCTCGGCGAAGCGCACGCCGAACTGGGCGATCACGAGCGGGCGATCCTGCGCTTCCGCGAGGCGGTGCGGCTGCACATGTCCACCGGCAACGAGCACGGCAGGGCGCGGACGCTACTGGCGCTGGGACGCTCACTGGGCGAACTGGGCGACGCCGACCGGGCCCGGTCCTGCTGGCGCCAGGCGCTCGCCGTATTCGACGAGCTCGGCGATCCGGAGGCGGACGAGATCCGCGCGCTGCTCGGCGAGCCGGCGACCGCCGATAGTTGACCCGCTCCCCGACAGCGTCTGTCAGATTGCCCCATCTTCGGTGCCCGGCGGGCGACGGGGCGTCCGCGCGGGTGAGGGGGCCCACCCGCGCGGACGCCGGCTCAGCGCAGGCCGTACGCGTCGATCATGGTCTGGTCGACGACGTTGCCGGCGCGGTCGGAACCGGATGGGGCCGGGCGCCGCTGGAAGCTGCGGCCCGGTGGCCGGCAGGCGCCATCAGGAGAAGTGCGTCTTCGGCCGGGTGAGCCGCTCCCCGTCGACGATCAGGTCGACCTTCTCGTTGTAGAAGGCGATCAGCCCGGCGATCGGCAGGAGCGGGCTCGTGGGGAAGGTGTACGACCAGGCCAGGTCCGGATGGACCCTGCCGTTGACGCGTACGGACCAGTAGCGGCTGGTCCGGCCCTTGTACGGGCAGGAGGAGGTGGTCTCCGACGGCACGAGGTACCCGACGTTCACCTCAGTCGGGTTGAGGTAGTAGCGGGTCGGCAGACCGGTCTCGAAGACCAGCACCGGCGACGCCGACTCGGCCAGCACGATCCCGTCGAGTTCCACCCGTACGCGGCGGGTGGACCGCAGCGCGTCCACCCGGGCATACGGATTCCGGGGGTGCACGAAGACCTCCTCGTCCTCTTCGAACCAGCTGTCCATCGCGGCCCAGTCGAACCGGACGGTGTCCGCCAACCCGGGCAGCGCGTCGTCTCCGTACCACCGGGCGGACGAAGGACGGGGCGTCTCGCCGACCCGCAGCCCGTGCACCCGCCCGGTCCCACATCGGATCCGCTCCGTGCGGTGCTCGTCGACCAGGAGGCTGCGGTTCACGTCGGCGACCGGGATGTAGTAGTGGGGGTAGAAGGGCCACTCCCACACGTACTGCGCCCGCCTGGTGTCCAGCACCAGTTCGCCGGCGAGGTAGGCACGGATCCGGCGGGGCGCCGGTTCGACGCGGTCGCCCGGGGTGATCGCCTTCGGATAGTCCGGCACTTGGTCCTCCAGTTCAGCAACAGCCCCGGCTCGGGGGGTATTGGCTCAACGATCAGGAGGGCTCGGGTGTCTCGCGCAGTTTGTGCCGCAGGAGCAGAGTTCGTCTGTGAACCTGTCCGGGTGGGTACCGCAGGTGGGTGTGAGGCAGTCGAGCTGAGGGTGCACGGCATCTCCGGCGGGACTGCGGAGAGGATTCTCGACCATCCCATCGTGGTTCGCGTCGCCGGGGACCAGAATGCGGGCTTCTATCGGATCCGACCCGGGACGGGCGCGGGCGGCGGCGCGACGGAAGGGGTCGCTGTCGAGGCGTACCGCTGGGGTGCGCTGACGGCCGGCGCCGCGGTGCGGACGGCGTCGATGCTTCTGCTGTTGCCCTTCATGCTGGTCAACGTCGCGGTGTGGATGCGCCCGACGGCGACGGACCGGTTCCGTCTGCTCTGCACGGTCTGCCGGCTGCTCGCCGGCAGTCTCACCGCCGCCTTCGTCCTGTCGGTCATCGGCGTCACGCTGGACCTGGTGGGCTGGCAGTGCGTGCCGTACGACGAGTGCCGGGACGGCCGTCCGTACCTGGCGTGGCTGCATGCCCTGCCGGTCGGCGCCCGCCTGGCCGTGCTGTCGATCATCCCGCTGGTCGCGCTGCGCGTCATCTGGGGCCTCGGTGTGCGGTCCGCCCGGACGTTCGAGGGCTTCGGCCGGCAGCCGCATCCGGACACGGCGCCCGCCGACGGGCTCACGGACCCCGGTTTCTGGGACGACGAGCGCACGCCGGCCTGGCTGCGCCACATTCACCTGGGGATCGGCGTCGCCACGCTCGACGCCGGCCTGCTCGGCGGGCTGTCTGGCAGCGACGGCCGAGCCAGGTTGCTGCTTTTCGCCGCCTTCGCCCTGCTGGCCTATTGCGGGGTGATGCTGTGCCTGCCCGTGCCGGCCAGCCGCGAGCGGGTGCGCTCGCTCCTGCGCCCCCTCTGGGTGGCCACGGTCGGGGTGACGGTTCTCAGCTTCGGCTACGCCGTCCTCACCCGGCCCGCCCAGCCGGTGATCGGGCAACTGCCCGGCTACGAGGGGGCAGCCGCCACGTTGATCGCGGCGCAGGGGGGTCTGCTGGTCGTGCTGGCTGCCGTCACGTTCGCGCGGTCGCGGCGGACCGTGCCGGGGATCCGGCCTTTCCTTCGTTCGTTCGGAACGCCGGTGTTGGCAGCGGCGTCGGTGATCGCCGGTCAGGCCTTCGCCGCCGCCCTGGTCTACCGGGTTGCTGATCTGCTCGACCGCGGCTCCGTTCCCGGTCCGGTTCCCGGTCCGGCGGGCGCTGCCCCGCTGGACCCACCCGTCGGCTACTGGTGGGCCGCGCTCGCGGGACTCGCAGCGCTCGTCGTGGTAGCTGCGGCGGGGGCGACCGGACTGCTGCTCAGCCGTCGACGACGCGCCGCCCTCGCCGACCGCATCGTCCAGCAGGACTATCCGGATGCTCCGGCGGATGCGGCGCCCAGGTTGGCAGTGGTGCGGAAGACCATCGCCCGATCACACGTGACCGAGGAGCTGGGACCCATGCTGGTGGCGTTCTTCCTGATCTCCTCGCTCGGTTTGGCCACCATCGCCCTCGACCTGATCGGAATCGGCCCCACCCAGGTCGCGGCCTGGCTCGGTGCGGACCACCAGACGGACACCCTCCTCGCCGCGTACTTGACCGACGCCGGTGTCTGGATCATCAGCCTCCTGGTGATCGGCTTGCTGATCCTCGGTCTGCGCGCCTACCGGTCAGCCGAGGCCCGACGCCTGGTGGCGGTGCTGTGGGACCTGGGAAACTTCTGGCCTCGCACGGTCCACCCCTTCGCGCCACCGTGCTACGCGGCCCGAGCGGTGCCCGAGCTGGCCAAGCGCGTCTCTGCGCTCGCCGGGCAGGGCGTCGTGATCATCTCGGGACACAGCCACGGCTCGATCCTCGCAGCGGCCACCATCCTGCAACTGCCGCCGACCGTCCGACGCCGGGTAGGACTGCTCACGCCGGGCTCGCCCCTGCACCGCATCTACGCCCTCCTCTACCCCGCCTACTTCGGCCCTCAGACGCTGTGCGAACTCGGCGAACGGCTCGACTGGCGGTGGCGGAACCTGTGGCGGGCCACCGACCCGATCGCCGGACCGATCTTCGACCGGCGACCGGACAACGGTCCGCCTTACGCGCACGCGGGGGCGAGGGCAGTGGATGTCCGGCTCCCCGACCCCTGCGGCCTGACCATCGACCCGACCGACACCGTGCCGCCGCCGGTTGAGCGGCACTGGCCCTACCACACTCAGCCGGCGTACCGGGATGCCGTACGAGAACTGGTCGACCAGGCGAATCAGCACGGTGGCTGCGGTCCGCCCGACCGGCACTGACAGCCGAACGGGCGGGCCCACCGTCAGGGGTTCGTCCCACGAATGGGGCATTTCCCCAGGTCCGACCGCTTGGCCTTCGATTAGGCTGCGAACGGTGAGCGACAGCTGAGCGCGACGGTCGGCAGCTGCAGCCGACGCTGGCCAGACCCGTCGACGTCTCGCGACGCCCGGGGTTGGGCCGGCGTCTTGAACGGGGGTGATGGTGGGCGACCGGTACGACAGCTACGCCGAGCTGGCCGCCGTCGAAGAAGAGGGCGTTGACTACACCCGGACGGTGCTCAACGTGCCCACGACGTCGTGGGCAGCCATCGCGATCCACGGCGGCGGCATCGAAGCTGGCAGCGGCGAGTTGGCGCTGGCCGTGGGAGACGGTCTCATGGACACCTACGTCTTCGCCGGCATCAAGGCGCAACACAACTCCGACCTGCACATCACCTCCATCGATTTCGACGAGCCGCAATGCCTTGCCCTGCTGGGCGGAGCGGACAGAACCATCTCCTTCCACGGCTACACCGGCGCGACCGGCGAAGCCGAAACCGCCCTCGGCGGGGTGGACAGCGACCTGGAACGGGCAATCTCGACCGCGCTGACCAACAGCGGGTTCGGGTGCACGTCGGGTTCGAGGGAGATAGCCGGTACCAATCCACGCAACATCTGCAACCAGAACCAGCGAGGTGCCGGAGTGCAGTTGGAGCTGTCGCATGCGCTGCGCAAGTCGTTCTTCCCCGACGGTGATCTGTCCCGAGCGATGAGAGAGTCGGGGCAGCGGACCCAGCGCTTCTACGACTACGTCGCGGCGATCAGGTCGGTGGCCGGAGAAATCTAGAGGCCGGGGTGTTCGGCGCGGAGGTGTCGTCCGGCGGATGCGTGACGCGACGGTGGGTCCGGGCGGGGCCCGGATGCGGTGGGTGGAGGTGTGTCGGGCGACGAGCCGGTCCGGGTCTACCTGCACGGCCTGGGGGCCATGTCCGCGCCGTGCTTCGTCCCGGTGGCTACCCACCCCGAATTGGCCGGGCACCGGTCACTCTTCGTCAACCTGCTCGGTCACGGGCTGAGCGATCGACCGCCGGACTTCGGTTACACGCTGGGCGAGCACGCCGCCGCCCTCGCCACGGCGCTGGACTCCGCGGGGGTCCGAGCGGCGGACGTGGTGGCCACAGCATGGGCGGCGGGGTGGCGATCGTGCTCGCCCACCACCGGCCCGACCTCGTCGGCCGGCTGGTGCTGGTGGAGGCCAACCTGGAGCCGAGCCCGGCGCCGAAGGTGGGCGGCGGCGGGATCAACGCGTACACCGAGGCCGAGTTCCTGGCCGGCGGTCTGGAAGAGACCCTCGACCGGGTCGGACCGCTGTGGGCCGCCACCATGCGACTCGCTGACCCGGTCGGCCTGCACCGCAGCGCGGTGCATCTGGTCGCGGCGACCCGACCCACCATGCGGCAGATGCTGGTGCGCCTACCGATCCCCCGAACGTTCATCCAGGGCGCGCTGGGCTCCCCGGTCCGGGACCCGGACGGCCTCACCGCCGCGGAGGTGCGGGTGCTGACGGTGCCGAACGCCGGGCACAACGTCATGCTCGACAACCCGGACGCGTTTGCCCTGGTGACCGCCGCCAGTCTGACCATCCGGGCCGGACCTGCTGACCGGGATGCCCCGTGCAGATGCCGATGCATCCATCGGCGCTGAGCCGCACCCCCTCCCCCCTCTCGCAACCGGCCTCACGATCGCCATCGAGGTACTGTTCCGGTTCCGCCGGCCTATCGATGGTGTTAGTGGAACTATGCAAGACGTGGTAACTGCGAAAACTGCTATGCCTGCTGTCTCGCCGCTCGCCGGGGAGCCGATCAAACGTGCCGATGCCGAGCGGCTGGCCGGAGTGCTGAAGGCCTTCGCCGACCCGGCCCGACTCCGACTGCTCAGTCTGATCCAGGCCGCTCCGGAGGGCGAGGCGTCGGTCAGTGACCTCACCGCGCCGCTCGGTCTCTCCCAGCCGACCGTGAGTCATCACCTTCGGATCCTCACCGAGGCCGGTCTGCTCGAGCGCGAGAAGCGCGGCGTCTGGGCCTACTACCGCCTGGTGCCGTCCGCGATCACGGCGATAGCCGACCTGTTGACGCCGCCCCGCAGACGGGCGACGAAGAAGGCCCGCTGAGCGGCCGGCCGCCGCCCCGATTGCATGGATGCGGGTCCTGGCCGGATCCGTCGCAGCCAAGCTCTGCCTGCGTGCACGCTCCGGTGCTCATGGCCGGTTCTCAGCTCGCCGTGGTCCCGGCCAGCGCGGAGTCGATGAGAGTCGCGGCGGCGGCGCGGGCGTGGCCGGCGGCCTCGCTCGTGCCGGCGATGGCGGCTGTGGTCTGCGCCCCCTCGGCGAGGATGGCGAGCTGGGAGGCCAGCGACGCGGGGCCGCCGGCGTCGGCGATGAGTTCGGCGAGGCGCGCCTGGAACTGGGCCTTGTGCTCGCGGACGAGGTCGGCGATCCGTGGCGTACTGGCACCGAGTTCGCCGAAGGTGTTGATGAACACGCAGCCGCGGAAGTCGTCCTGGTCGAACCAGCGGGCCAGCATGTCGTAGACGGCGAGCAGCCTGGCGCGGGGCGTCTCGCCGGTCGCGACGGCGGCGTCGACGAGCTCGTTCCAGATCCGGCGCCGGCGGTGCAGGACCTCCTCGACGAGGCTCTCCTTGGAGGGGAAGAGCTGGTAGAGACGCTTGAGAGAGACGCCGGCCTCGGCCCGTAGGGCGTCCATGCCGACCGCCTGGATGCCGCGGCTGTAGTAGAGCCGGTCGGCGACGGTCAGCACCTTCTCGCGGATCGTCTCGTCGGCCTGCGCCGGCATGCTTGCCCTCCTTCTGCCCGGGCCTGGTGACGACGCTCACGGCGGGACGCCCGCCGAGGGACTAGCGCCGAGAACGGCCGTTCTCTAGGCTACCCCACAGGACGGGAGAACGATCGTTCTCCGAACCGTGACAGGGAGGCCGTCATGCCGCACATCACCGTCGGGACCGAGAACAGCACCACCATCGACCTCTACTACGAGGACCACGGCCAGGGGCAGCCCGTCGTGCTCATCCACGGCTACCCCCTCGACGGGCACTCCTGGGAGAAGCAGAGCGCGGCTCTGCTCGACGCCGGCTACCGCGTGATCACCTACGACCGGCGGGGCTTCGGGCAGTCCAGCCAACCCACCGTCGGCTACGACTACGACACCTTCACCGCCGACCTGCACACCCTGCTGGAGACGCTCGACCTGACCAACGTGGTGCTCGTCGGCTTCAGCATGGGCACCGGCGAGGTGGCCCGCTACCTGAGCCGGTACGGCTCCACCCGGGTCGCCAAGGCTGCCTTCCTGGCCTCGCTGGAGCCGTTCCTGCTCAAGACCGGGGACAACCCCACCGGCGTGCCGCAGGAGGTCTTCGACGGCATCCTCGCCGCCGCCACCGCCGACCGGTACGCCTACTTCACCGACTTCTACCGCAGCTTCTACAACACGGACGAGACGCTGGGCAGCAGGCTCTCCGAGGAAGCCCTGCGCAACAGCTGGAACGTCGCCGCCGGTGCCTCCTGGTACGCCTCCAGCGCCGTCGTACCGACCTGGCTCACCGACTTCCGGACCGACATCGACAAGATCGACGTGCCGGCGCTGATCCTGCACGGCACCGCGGACAACATTCTGCCGATCGACAACACCGCCCGCGAGTTCCACAAGCGGCTGTCGCAGGCCGACTACGTCGAGATCGCCGGCGCCCCGCACGGCCTGCTCTGGACCCACGCCGGCGAGGTGAACGAGGCCCTGTTGGCCTTCCTGGCCAAGTAACGCCAACCAACGGAGGACGGGGCCGCCGCAGCGCTGCGACCCCGTCCCGGTGGCATCGACGGTGTCACGAGCCGCATCCAGATCGCGGCGAGGCCCTCGCGCTGCGGGAGGCCGTGATCGACGTCCTCACCCGGTAGCTGCGCCGCGGCCTGTCCGAGGCCGGCAGCCGGCGCTGACGCGTAGGCGACTACCACCGGGTGAATGGCGGCTTCGGCCGGTGAGTACCCGATCAGGTGTCGTACTCGTCGGGCACGCGCATCGCGGGACCGCCGACCTGCAGGCCGAGCGGGACCGCGCGTCCCTTCGGCTCCTCCCACGGCTCCTGGCGGCCAAGGACGGTGAGGTCGAGGTACTTCGGTCACTGCTTGGCGCCGACCGTCGCGGCTGGGCGCCGGATGCGCGTCAGCCCTGGATGAGCGAGCCGCCGTGGTAGGTGAGCGACCCGATCTGCGCGTCACACACCGGCCGCAGCAGCGGGGTGTACCAGACGGTTCTGGAGCCGTTGGGCACGACGCCCGGGCAGACCGCCGTGCCGGTCACCCCGGCGGAGATGGTGCCGCGGGCGTCGACCCGCCCGTCGGAGCGGTACGAGTACACCGGCCCGCCGCTGTCGCCCGGGGCGGCGGCGCAGGCTCCGGCAGTGACATGGTTGGCCTGGATCATGGGCCCGATCACGTAGCCGATGTTGACGAACTGGTTGACGACGCTGACCCGGATGCTGCAGTGCTCACCGCTCGAGGCGCCGCCGGTGCAGACGTAGTTGCCGACGTAGTCCGATGCCGCACCGCCGACCCCGATGCTGGTGGCGGCGTTGTACGGTCCGGTGTAGATCCGGCCGCCGGCCGCAACCCTGATCATCAGCGTGTCTCGCGGGTTGTTGTCGTTGATGATCGGCCCCACCGTGTTGGTGGGGCCGCCACCGTCGTAGGCGGCCTGACCGTTCGACCCGCAGTGCCCGGCGCGCCAACTCCTGCAACGGGGTCTCGATCGACTCCCGCACCATGTCAAATGGCGGACATTCGCCATTAGCGGCACGGACCTGCGGTCAGAAATCCGGCGTTTGCCGGCGAGACCGTTCCGGCCAGGCTCATGGCCTCGGCCTGCCCCGGGCCCGGAGGGTGACCGCCGTCGAACGCGGAGATGGTTCGTGTGCACGGCTGGGCCAGCACCGATCAACGGCGACTAGGTTGTCCAGGAACGTTGGTGACGTGTCCGAGGTGTCCGAGCCGGTATCCGCACCGCCGCCGAGGGCAGAGTCGGGTCGCCGTGTGAGCCGCGCTGCCCGGGGGCAGCCCTTCTCCCCGTCCGTGGCGCGGGGTGGGCAGCAGGCCCCACGGTCGCCGGCATGAGCGCGCACCCGATCAAGAAGTCAAGCCGGGGTTGGGCCGGCGGCGGTCCTGGCGAAGCGGCGGGCCAGGTAGCCGAAGGCGTCGACAAGCTCGGCGGGGCCGACAACCTCGATCTCGGTGTCGAACCGGGCGATGGCGGCGGCAAGGCTGGGCCAGGACCAGGAGCCGAGAGTGAGCCGGCAGCGGTCCGAGCCGAGTTCCTCGACGATCCCGTCGCGCGT
>NZ_JBRIQN010000042.1:0-54998 GCF_052981855.1 Micromonospora sp. LZ34 | reverse complement strand
CGGGAGTGGCTCGGAGACGCTAAACGGACGTGGAGCCGACCGTAAGACCCCGCACGCGGGGCTGGTGGCCGTGAAGCGTCAACCCGGCACCGCCACGGCGGGCAAGACCGGGACCGTCCCACCGCAAGGTAGGGCATCCGATCATGTGCTCACTTCAGCCTCATGAGAGGAAACGGTTGCGGACGCCGGGCATGACGGGGGTTACGGGAGGCCGGCCGCGCGGGAGGTGGTGCCACCGGGACAGGCACCGCGATCGGAGAGCGCTCTCGGGAAGAGTTGCGGCGCGGTTGCAACGGCGTCAAGACATCGGTCTATAACGACTGTTATATATCCAGGAGATTCGATATAGCCAGTTCGCCTCAGGACCGTACGCCGCCGGCCGCGAGCAGCCGGGCGATCGGCAGGGTGGCCGCCCCCAGCGCCACCGCGTCCACGCCGAGCCGGCACAGCTCGATCGACGCCTGCTCGTACGGCTGGCGCAGCGCCTGCCGGCCGGCGGCCTCGCGCACCGCCGGCAGCAGGTCGCCCAGCGCCATCGCGGCCCAGCCGCCCAGCACCACCCGCTCCGGGTTGAACAGGTTGATCAGGTTGGCCACGCCGGCGCCCAGGTAGCCGGCGGTCTCGTCGAGCACCCGTCGGGCGGTGCCCGACGTAGCGGCCGCCTCGACCAGGGCAGCGAGCTGGGACTCCTCGTCGTCGCCCGGCACCGCCCGGCCGTGCCGCGCCTCCCGGTACCGGTCGATGATCGCCTCCGCCCCGACGTACGCCTCGAGGCAGCCGCGCGCCCCGCACCGGCAGGGCCGGCCCCCGTACACCAGGGTGGTGTGCCCCCACTCCCCCGCGCTGCTGGACGCCCCGCGGTAGGTGACCCCGTTGGTCACCACTGCGGACCCGACACCGGAGCCGACCAGCGCGAACACCGCGTGCCGGGCGCCCCGCCCGGCGCCGAACCACATCTCTGCCTGGCCCAGCGTCTTGGCGCCGTTGTCGATGTGCAGCGGCAGGTCGGTGCCGGCGGCGATGAGCCGCTCCAGGGGCACCCGGTCCCAGCCGAGGGCCTGGGCATGCACCACCGCCCGCTCCCCCTGCTCGACCACGCCGGAGACGCCGATGCCCACCCCGAGCACGTCGTCCGGAGTCACCCCGGCCCGGGTGGTGACCGCGTCGATGCCGGCCAGCACGTGCCCGGCGACCACCGCCGGCTCGGTGCGCGCTGGGTCGAGCGGGTACTCGACGCTGGCCAGCAGGGTCATCGCGAAGTCGAACAGCTCGACCCGCACCCGGGTCTCGCCGACGTCCACCCCGACCACGAAGGCGTACCGGGGCGCGACCCGGAGCATCATGCTGGGCCGGCCGCCGTCGGACTCGGCCGCGCCGGCCTCGACGACGAGGCCCTCGTCGATCAGGTCGCCCACCACGTTGCTCACCGCGGGCTGGCTGAGCCCGGTGCTGCGGACCAGGTCCTGGCGGGTCAGCGGGCCGTCGAGGAAGAGCTTCGACAGCAGCGCCGACCGGTTCCGCAGCCGGACACCGCGATTCGTCGCTCGCGCCAACTCCACACGCCACCTCGATCCCCCGGGCCGTCCGAGGCGACTGTACGACCCCGTGCTTGACGGCCCTGCGGACAACCACTTTAATGACGACATTCATTAAGCCTTGATGTAACTCTCGTGACACCGGGCGGCGCCGCCGCCGGAACACCAGCCCCACCCGCCCCACCGGCCGCCCGCGACCCCCTGCGCCACCGGGCGCCGGTGGCCCGCACCACTGTCGAACCGGAAGGGCAGATCGTGTCGAGACGACACCTCGCGATACTCACCGCGGCCGTCCTGGCCGCCGCCTCGCTGACCGCCTGCGGCGGCTCGGGCGACGACGCCTCCTCTGGGGGCGCGAAGACGCTCACCTACTGGGCCAGCAACCAGGGCGCCAGCCTGGAGGCCGACAAGCAGATCCTCCAGCCGGAGCTGGCCAAGTTCGAGCAGCAGACCGGCATCAAGGTCAACGTCGAGGTGGTGCCCTGGTCGGACCTGCTCAACCGGCTGCTCGCCGCCGCCACCTCCGGCCAGGGCCCGGACGTGGTGAACATCGGCAACACCTGGTCGGCCTCGTTGCAGGCCACCGGCGCGCTGGTGGAGTTCGACGACGCCACCCTGGCCAAGGTCGGCGGCAAGGACCGGTTCGTCCCGGCCGCGCTGGCCGCCGCCGGCGCCCCCGGCAAGCCGCCCGCGGCGGTGCCGCTCTACAGCCTCGCCTACGCCCTCTACTACAACAAGAAGGCGTTCGCCGACGCCGGCATCACCAGCCCGCCCACCACCTGGGAGCAGGTGGCCGAGGCCGGCCGGAAGCTCACCGGCGGCGGCAAGTGGGGCCTCGCGGTCGAGGGCGCCAACCCGTCGGAGAACGCGCACCACGCGTTCACCTTCAGCCAGCAGTACGGCGGCGAGTGGTTCGACTCCGCCGGCAAGCCGACCTTCGACACCCCGCAGAACGTCGCCGCGGTCAAGCGCTACATCGACCTGATGGCCGTCGACAAGATCGTTAACCCGAGCAACGCCGAGTACGCGCAGAACCAGTCGGTCTCCGACTTCGCCAACGGCAAGGCCGCCATGCTGCTCTGGCAGGCCGCCGGGTCGAACCTGAAGTCGCAGAACATGGCGCCGGACGCGTACGGGATCGCCCCGGTGCCGTTCCTGGCCGCCCCGCCGGCCGGCGGCAAGAAGGTCAACAGCATGGTCGCCGGGATCAACATGGCGGTGTTCAAGCACACCAAGAACAAGGACGCCGCGCTGGAGTTCGTCAAGTTCATGACCAGCGACGCCGAGCAGGTCGCGCTGAACAAGACGTACGGCTCGCTGCCCGCCGTCAAGACGGTGGCCGGTGACCCGGCGTTCGCCGCGCCGGAGCAGAAGGTGCTCCAGGAGACGCTCGCCGGCACGGCCGCGCCGCTGCCGCAGGTGCCCGACGAGAGCACCTTCGAGACGCTGGTCGGCACCGCCATGAAGGAGTTGTTCGCCGACGCGGCGCGCGGCAAGCCGGTCACCGAGGAGAGCGTCCGGCAGAAGTTGAGCCAGGCCCAGCAGCAGATGCGCTGACCCGCCGGACCGGTGGCCGTGGGAGGGACGCCGACCCTCCCACGGCCACCCAGCGAGAGGACCTCGATGGCAACCAGCACCACCCCCCGGGACGTCGCCGCGCCCGACCGGCCGGCCCGCGGCGGGAAGTCGGACCGGCGCCGCCTCCGGCGGCCCCGCCGGTCCCTCCTGCCGTACCTGCTGCTCGCCCCGGCCATCGTGCTGGAGCTGGCGATCCACGTGGTGCCGATGCTGGTCGGCGCGTGGATGAGCCTGCTGGAGCTGACCCAGTTCCACATCCGGGACTGGTCGACCGCGCCCTTCGTCGGCCTGGAGAACTACCGAGTGGTGCTCGACTTCGACTCCGCCGCCGGGGCCGAGCTGCTGCACTCGTTCTGGGTGACCGTGATCTACACGGTCGCCTCGGTCGGGCTCTCCTGGGTGCTCGGCACCACCGCCGCGGTGCTGCTGCAACGACCCTTCCGCGGCCGCGGCGTGCTGCGCGCGCTCTTCCTCACCCCGTACGCGCTGCCGGTCTACACCGCCGTGATCACCTGGAGCTTCCTGTTCCAGCGGGACACCGGCCTGGTCAACCACGTCCTGGTCAACCAGCTGCACCTGTTCGGCGAGAAGCCGTTCTGGCTGATCGGCGGGAACAGCTTCTTCGCGCTGCTGATCGTCTCGATCTGGCGGTCCTGGCCGTTCGCCTTCCTCTGCATCATGGCCGGGCTGCAGAACATCCCCGGTGAGCTGTACGAGGCCGCGGCCATGGACGGGGCCGGCTTCTGGCGGCGGCTGCGCTCGGTGACCCTGCCCATGCTGCGGCCGGTGAACCTGGTCCTGCTGCTGGTGCTGTTCCTGTGGACCTTCAACGACTTCAACACCCCGTACGTGCTCTTCGGCGGCTCCGCGCCGGACCAGGCGGACCTGATCTCTATCCACATCTACCGCAGCTCCTTCAAGACCTGGGACTTCGGCTCCGGCTCGGCGATGTCGGTGGCGCTGCTGCTGTTCCTGCTCGTGGTCACCGCCGCCTACCTGCTGATCACCAACCGCCGGAGGAACGATGCGTGAGACGGCCACCGAGCGCTGGGCCCGCCGGATCGTGCTGACCCTGCTCGCGATCTTCGTCCTGGTACCGCTGTACGTGATGGTCAGCTCGGCCATCAAGCCGCTGCAGGACGTGCAGAACGCGTTCACCTGGTGGCCGCGCCGCCCGACGCTGCAGGCGTTCGTGGACATGTGGTCGACCGTGCCGCTCGGCCGTTACCTGGTGAACAGCCTGGTCGTCTCCAGCGTGGCGGCGGTCTTCTCGGTCACCGTGGCGATCTTCGCGGCGTTCGCGGTGAGCCGCTACCGGTTCCACGGCCGGGGCCTGTTCTCGGTGACCGTGCTCTCCACCCAGATGTTCCCCGGCATCCTGTTCCTGCTGCCGCTGTTCCTGATCTACGTCAACCTCGGCAACGCCACCGGCATCCCGCTCTACGCCAGCCGGACCGGGCTGATCATCACGTACCTCACCTTCTCGCTGCCGTTCTCGATCTGGATGCTGGTCGGCTACTTCGACTCCATCCCGCGCGGGCTCGACGAGGCCGCGCAGGTCGACGGCGCCGGGCCGCTGTGCACCCTGTTCCAGGTGGTGCTGCCGGCGGCGGTGCCCGGCGTGGTCGCGGTGACCGTGTACGCGTTCATGACCGCCTGGGGTGAGGTGCTCTTCGCCTCGGTGATGACCAACGAGGACAGCCGCACCCTGGCGGTCGGCCTGCAGGGCTACTCCACCCAGTTCAACGTCTACTGGAACCAGATCATGGCGGCCTCGCTGGTGGTCAGCATCCCGGTCGTCGCCGGTTTCCTGGCGTTGCAGCGCTACTTCGTCGCCGGCCTCACCGCCGGCGCGGTCAAGTAGGACCACGTTCACCGCGCTCGCTAAGGAGAACCGAGAAGTGCCGGACCTGTCCAACCTGCCGCCCGACTTCCTCTGGGGCGTCGCCACCTCGGCGTACCAGATCGAGGGCGCCGTCGACGCCGACGGTCGGGCACCGTCCATCTGGGACACCTTCTGCCGGCTGCCCGGCGCCGTCGACAACGGCGACACCGGGGCCGTCGCCTGCGACCACTACCACCGTTGGCCGGAGGACGTGGGGCTGATCCGGCGGCTCGGCGTCGACGCGTACCGCTTCTCGGTGGCCTGGCCCCGGGTGCGCCCGGACGGCGTCGGCGCGGTGAACCCGAAGGGGCTGGACTTCTACGACCGGCTGGTCGACGCGCTGCTGGCCGCCGGGATCCGGCCGTTCGTCACGCTCTACCACTGGGACCTGCCGCAGGTGCTGCAGGACCGGGGCGGCTGGCCGGAGCGGTCCACCGCCGAGGCGTTCGCCGACTACGCCGCCGTGGTGGCCGCGCGGCTCGGCGACCGGGTGACCGACTGGACCACCGTCAACGAGCCGCTCTGCGTGTGCTGGATCGGGCACCTGGAGGGGCGGATGGCCCCGGGCGAGCGGGACCTGGCCCGGGCCGTGCGCGCCGGGCACCACGTGCTGCTCGGCCACGGGCTGGCCACCCGGGCGATCCGGGCGAACGCCGCCAGCCCGGCGTCGGTGGGGCTGGTGCTCAACCTCAGCCCGATCGAGCCGGCGACCGACCGGCCGGAGGACGTCGCGGCGGCTCGGCGGATGGACGGCCACGTCAACCGCTGGTGGCTGGACCCGGTGCACGGCCGCGGCTACCCGGCCGACATGCTCGCCACGTACGGCGTGGAGCCGCCGGTGCGCGGCGACGACCTGGCCGTCATCGCCACCCCGACCGACTTCCTCGGCGTCAACTACTACTTCCGGCAGCTGGTGGTCGACGACCCGGCCGGGCCGGCACCGCACGCCCGGCAGGTGCCGGTGCCCGGCTCGGTGGAGACCGCGATGGGCTGGGAGATGTACCCGGCCGGGTTGGAGCAGCTGCTGGTCGCGGTGCACGAGGAGTACCGGCCGGCGAAGATCATCGTCACCGAGAGCGGCTCGGCCTGGCCGGACGAGGTCACCCCGGACGGGACCGTGGAGGACAAGGAGCGCACCGACCACCTGGAGCAGCACTTGGCCGCCTGCGCCGGGGCGGTCGGCCGGGGCGTCCCGCTCGCCGGCTACTTCGTCTGGTCGCTGCTGGACAACTTCGAGTGGGCGTACGGCTACGACAAGCGGTTCGGCCTGGTGCACGTGGACTACCCGACGCAGCGGCGGACGGTCAAGGCGAGCGGTCACCGCTACGCCGAGCTGATCCGCGCCCACCAGCGGCGCACCGGGGCGGCGGAGGCCGTCGCCCCGGTGGCCGGATAGCGGGCCGACGGGGCCCGGGAACCCTGGGTGTCGCACCGGGCGGCACCCAGGGACCCGTCCGGATGGCCGGCCGGGTGAAGCGGCACCGGCGCCGGCCGGGACGGCGGTAGCCTGCGATCGTGGCCGCGACGGAGCAGGTCCCGGCGGGTGGCCCCCGACTGGCCGAACTCGACCGGTTGAAGGCGTTCAGCGACGGCGTCTTCGCGATCGTCATCACCCTGCTGGTGCTGGAACTGCGCGTGCCCTCGTACGAGCCGGGCGGTCTGCTGTCGGCGCTGCTCCACGAGGGCTCCAGCTACCTCGCCTTCGTGGTCTCCTTCGTCTACGTCGGCGTCCTCTGGCTCAACCACCACGCGCTGCTGCGGCTGCTGGGCGGCACCAACCTGGCACTGAACTGGATCAACCTGGCCATCCTGTTCGGCGTGGTGATCATCCCGTTTCCGACCGCGGTGCTCGCCTCGGCGTTTACCCAGGACGGCGACCGGCACGACCGGCAGGTGGCGGTCGCCCTCTACGCGCTCGCCGCGGCGCTGATGTCGGTGCCGTGGCTGGTGGTCTTCGGCTACCTGCGCCGCCGGGCCGAGGTGCGCGGGGCGGGCGTCGACGACGCGTACGTACGCGCGCAGGAGCGGCGGCCGGTCACCGGCCTGGTCCTCTACGGCCTGGCCGGCCTGCTCGGCTGGTTGGTGAACCCGGTGGTCGGGCTGGTCGGCATCATCGTCATGATCGTCTACCACGCCGTCACCAGCGAGGGAATCCGCCGTCGGCGGCGGTCGCCGGCCGGCCGGCCGCGCTGACCCGACCCCGCTCGGCCCGCGTCAGATCGGCCGGGGTGTCGGCGTCCCGCGGCGAGCCGGTCCCGTCGCAGGGCACCCGGACCACCAGGTCCGGCCGGTCGCGGATGAGGTCGCGGGCGCCCCGGTCGCCGGTGGCGTACCGGTCGAGCAGCGGCCAGGCCGGCCGGCCCAGCAGCACGGGGTGCCCGGGCCGGCCGGCGTAGGTGGCGACCGCGACCGGCGCGCCGGCGGCGTACGCGGCCCGCACCCGGCGCACCGCCGCCGGGCCGAGCAGCGGCTGGTCGACGAGGACGACGACGGCCGCCGCCACGTCGTCCGGCAGCGACGCCAGCCCCCGGCGCAGCGAACCGCCCAACCCGTCCGCCCAGGCCTCGTTGCGGACCAGCACCGCGCCGGGCAGGTCGGGCAGGTCGTCGCCGCCCGCGCCGACCACCACGTGCACCGGCGCGCACCCGCCCCGCCGCAGCAGGCGGACCGCGCGGCGCACCAACGGCTGGCCGGCGAACTCCACGAGGGCCTTCGGGCGACCGAACCGGTGGCCGGCGCCGGCGGCGAGCAGCAACCCGGCCACGGCCCCCGCGTCCTCCGCTCCCGGCACCAGGCCTCCCCTGCTCTTGCTGTTCTTCCGTTATGCCCGATAGGACCCGGTCAACGCTAATATGAGGCGGTGCAGAGCGGGAACCAGAGCACCGATCCCGGCGCCGGGCCGACGTCCCGCGTCGCGCTGACCGTCAACGGCACCGGCCACGACCTCACCCTGGACAACCGCACCACCCTGCTCGACGCGCTGCGCGAGCACCTCGGCCTGATCGGCGCCAAGAAGGGCTGCGACCACGGGCAGTGCGGCTCGTGCACGGTGCTGCTGGACGGCCGGCGGGTGAAGAGCTGCCTGATCTTCGCGGTCAGCCTGGACGGCTGCGACGTGCTCAGCGTGGAGGGGCTGGCCGGCCCCGACGACCTCAGCCCGCTGCAGGCCGCGTTCATCGCGCACGACGCCTTCCAGTGCGGCTACTGCACCCCGGGCCAGCTCTGCTCCGCCCGCGGCCTGCTCGACGAGGTGGCCCGGGACTGGCCCAGCTCGGTCACCGGTGACCTGATCGGACCGGTCGAGCTGACCGACGCCGAGATCCGCGAGCGGATGAGCGGCAACCTGTGCCGCTGCGCCGCGTACCCGAACATCGTGGCCGCCGTGCGCGAGGCGGCGGGGTCGCGGTGAGGCCCTTCCGCTACCGGCGGCCCGCCGACGTCACCGAGGCGGTCGCCCTGCTCGACGCGGAGCCGCAGGCGGCGTACCTCGCCGGCGGCACCAACCTGGTCGACCTGATGAAGCTCGGCGTGCAGCGGCCGGAGCTGCTGGTGGACGTCACCCGGCTGCCGCTGGACGGGATCGAGCCGCAGCCCGACGGCGGGCTGCGGGTGGGCGCCACCGCGCGCAACAGCGACCTCGCCGCGCACCCGCTGGTGCGCCGGGACTATCCGGTGCTCGCCCGCGCGCTGCTCGCCGCCGCCTCCGGGCAGCTGCGCAACATGGCCACCACCGCGGGGAACCTGCTCCAGCGCACCCGGTGCGTCTACTTCCAGGACACCGGCAAGGCGTGCAACAAGCGCACCCCCGGCAGCGGCTGCGCCGCGCGGCACGGGCAGAACCGCGACCTGGCCATCCTCGACTGGTCCGACCGGTGCGTGGCCACCCACCCGTCCGACCTGGCGGTGGCGCTGGCAGCGCTGGACGCGGTGGTCGAGGTGCACGAGCCGGACGGTGCCCGGGAGCTGCCGCTGACCGAGCTGTACCGGTCACCGGGCGAGCACCCGGAGCGGGAGACCACCCTGCCCCGGGGCTCGCTGATCACCGCGGTGCGGATCCCGCCGCTGGTGGCGGCGCGCCGCTCGACGTACCTGAAGGTGCGCGACCGGGCGGCGTTCGCGTTCGCGGTCGGCTCGGTGGCCGCGGTGCTCGACCTCGACGGGGACGTCGTGCGAGAGGTCCGGCTGGCGTACGGGGCGGTGGCGCACCGGCCGTGGCGCGCCCACCGGGCCGAGCAGGTGTTACGGGGTCAACGGTTCACGCCCGAGCTGGCCGGCCGGGCCGCCGACGCCGAACTCGCCGAGGCCCGCCCGCTGCGGCACAACGGTTTCAAGGTGCCGCTGGTCCGCAACATCACCGTCCGGGCGCTGACCGACCTGGCCGGGCAGGCGGCGGCATGAGCACCGGGGCGGTGGGGCGGGCGTACCCGCGGCTGGAGGGCCGGGACAAGGTCACCGGTGCCGCCCGGTACGCGGTGGAGTACCCGGTGGAGGGCGTCACGTACGGCTGGGCCGTGCCGGCGGCGGCGGTGCGCGGCCGGATCACCCGGATCGACCCGGCGGCGGCGCTCGCCGTGCCCGGCGTCCTGGCCGTGGTGCACCACGGCAACGCGCCCCGGCTGGCCCCGGACGTCGACGCCGACCTGTACCTGTTGCAGGACCCGGTGGTGCACTACCGCGGCCAACTGGTCGCAGTGGTGGTGGCCGAGAGCATCGAGGCCGCCCGGGAGGGGGCGCGGCTGGTCGCGATCGAGTACGACACCCTGCCGCACAGCACCGTGCTCACCGAGGACCACCCCGGGCTCTACCGGCCGGACCGGGTGAACCCGTCCTACCCGACGGACACCGCCTCGGGCGACTTCGACGCCGGGTACGCCGCCGCCGCGGTGCGGGTGGACGCCACCTACCGGACCCCGGCCTACCACAACAATCCGATGGAGCCGCACGCCAGCACCGCGCACTGGCGGCCGGACGGGACGCTGCTGGTGCACGACTCCAGCCAGGGCTCCACGCCGGTGCAGGCCGCTCTCGCGGAGCTGTTCCGGGTGCCCCGGGAGAGCGTCCGGGTGGTCAGCGAGCACGTCGGTGGCGGGTTCGGCAGCAAGGGGTACGCCAAGGCTGCGGTGGTGCTCACCGCGCTGGCCGCCCGACACGTGGACCGGCCGGTGCGGCTGGCGCTGACCCGGCAACAGCTGTTCGGCCCGGTCGGCTACCGCACCCCCACCATCCAGCGGGTCCGGCTCGGCGCGGACGCCGACGGCCGGCTCGCCGCGGTCTCCCACGACGCGATCAGCCAGTCCTCGACGATCGTCGAGTTCGCCGAGCAGACCGCCGTCTACACCCGCAGCATGTACGCCGCGCCGCACCGGCGCACCACACACCGGCTGGTCCGGCTGGACGTGCCCTCCCCGTTCTGGATGCGGGCCCCCGGCGAGTGCCCCGGCGCGTACGCCCTGGAGTCGGCGATGGACGAGCTGGCCACCGTCTGCGGGGTCGACCCGGTGGAGCTGCGCGTCCGTAACGACGCGCGGGTCGACCCGGAGTTCGGCGAGCCGTTCACCAGCCGGAACCTGGTCGGCTGCCTCACCGACGGGGCGCGCCGGTTCGGCTGGGCCGACCGGGACCCGCGGCCGGGGGCCCGCCGGGACGGGCGCTGGCTGGTCGGCACCGGGGTGGCCGGCTCCAGCTACCCGGCCCGGCAACGCGCCGCGTCGGCGTCGGCCACCGCCCTGCCCGACGGGCGGTTCCGGGTGGAGATCAACGCGGTCGACATCGGCACCGGCGCCCGGACCGCGCTGTGGCAGATCGCCGCCGACGCGCTGGGCGTGCCGCCGGAGCGGGTGGAGGTCCGGATCGGCGACAGCGCGCTCCCCCGGGCCCCCGGCGCGGGCGGCTCGATGGGCACCTCCTCCTGGAGCTGGGCCGTGGTGCGGGCGTGCGAGCAGGTGCGCGACCGGCTGGGGCCCGACCGACAGCCACCCGGGGACGCGCTCACCGTCGAGGTGAGCAGCGCCGACGAGGTCCGCGCCCAGGCCCAGCGGCCGCGGTACGCGTACGGGGCGCAGTTCGCCGAGGTCCGGGTGGACGCCGACACCGGCGAGGTGCGGGTGAGCCGGATGCTCGGCGTTTTCGCGGTCGGCCGGGTGGTCAACCCGACGACCGCGCGCAGCCAGCTGATCGGCGGCATGACGATGGGCATCTCGATGGCGCTGCACGAGGAGGGCGTGCTCGACGAGCGGTACGGCGACTGGGTCAACCACGACCTGGCCACCTATCACATCACCGGCTGCGCGGACGTCGAGCGGATCGAGGCGTACTGGGTGCCCGAGGAGGACGCCGACCTGAACCCGTCCGGGGTGAAGGGGCTCGGCGAGATCGGCATCGTCGGCACCGCGGCCGCCGTCGCCAACGCCGTGCACCACGCGACCGGGGTACGGATCCGGGAGCTGCCGATCCGCCTCGACAAACTGGTCACCGGATCAGTCTTTGCTTAAATAAGCCCACGCTGATATAACTGGCGGGTGCACGCCTTCGATGTGCTCGGCGATCCGGTGCGACGCCGGATCCTCGAGCTGCTCGCCGACGGCGAGATGACCGCCGGCGGGCTCAGCGACGTGATCCGGGCGGAGTTCGGCATCTCCCAACCGGCCGTCTCGCAGCACCTCAAGGTGCTGCGGGAGAACGGCTTCACCACGGTGCGGCCGGAGGGGACCCGGCGGCTCTACGCCGTCGACCCGGGCCCGCTGCGCGAGGTCGACGACTGGCTCGGCCACTTCCGCCGGTTCTGGATCCCACCGCTTCAGGCACTCGCCACCGAGCTCGCCCGGGGCAAGCGAGAACGGCGGCTGCGCGGGCAGTCCGCCGACGCGTCCGACGACGACAGGAGACAACCATGATCGACGCGACCAGCCAGCTCAACGCCGTCCGCCGCCAGGTGGGCCAGCGGACGCTGGAGGCCGGCGAGGCGCGGGTCACGACCATCAGCCAGACGTACGACGCGCCGCTGGAGGACGTCTGGGACGCCTGCACCAACCCCGAGCGCATCCCCCGCTGGTTCCTGCCCATCAGCGGCGACCTCAAGCTGCACGGCCGCTACCAGTTGGAGGGCAACGCGTCCGGCGTCATCGAGCGCTGCGACCCGCCGAAGAGCTTCGCCGCCACCTGGGAAATGATGGGCGAGGTGAGCTGGATCGAGGTCCGGCTGACCCCCACCGACGACGGCCGCACCCGGTTCGAGCTCGACCACATCGCCCACGTCGACCAGGAGCGGTGGGACCAGTTCGGCCCGGGCGCGGTCGGGGTGGGCTGGGACCTGGCGCTGCTCGGCCTGGCCACCCACCTCGCCAACGACGGCAGCGGGGTCACCCCGGAGCAGAGCGAGGCCTGGAGCACCTCCCCGGAGGGCCGGGCGTTCACGACCACCAGCAGCGAGCGGTGGGGCGAGGCGAGCATCGCCGCCGGCACCGACCCGGCGCAGGCCCGGGCCGCCGCCCAGCGCACCACCGCCTTCTACACCGGCGTCCCGGAGAGCTGAGCCGCCCGTCGCCGGCGCGATCCACCCGGTTTGCGGGATGTCGGGGTGTCCCCGGCGCCCGGACACCCCGACATCCGGTAACCGGAGTGGATCAAGATGGCGGGTAACGCGCTGCGGCATGAGTGGCCTGCCGTACTCCCACTGCTCCTACTGCGGGGCGGCCTACCCGGCGACGGCCGGCTGGCCGCGGGTCTGCGCGGTCTGCGGCCAGACGGTCTGGCGCAACCCGCTGCCCGTCGCGGTGGCGGTGCTGCCGGTCCGCACCGCCGCGGGCCTGTCGGCGTGGTCGTCGTACGCCGGGACATCGAGCCGGCGCGCGGGCTGCTCGCGCTGCCCGGCGGCTTCGTCGAGTACGGCGAGGAGTGGAACGACGCGCTGGTCCGGGAGCTGCGCGAGGAGACCGGTCTGCTCGCCGACGCCGCGGACGCGCGGCTCTTCGCAGTGCACAGCGCCCCGGCCGGCGGCACCATGATGGTCTTCGGCGAGCTGCCCGAGCGGCGGGCCGAGGAGTTGCCGCCGTCGGCCGCCGACCGAGGAGGCCACCGAGTGGCTGGTGCTGACCGAGCCGACCGAGCTGGCCTTCTCCACGCACACCGGGTGCTGGCCGACTTCTTCGCCCGCCGCGTCGGCTGAGACGCCATCGCGTCCGACGCCGGCGGTGCTGTGACGATCAGGCGGTGCCGGTCAGGTAGGCGGCGGGGACCGCTTCGGTGAGCCAGACGCCGTTGGCGCTGCGGTAGAAGACGTGTCCGTCGCGGGCCATCGCCGCCGCGTCGATGGTGAACACCACGACCGACCCGGGCCGGCGGGCGCCCACCCGTCGGGCGGTCTCGACGTCGGGCGACAGGTGGACGTGGTGCCGCCCGCCGCGGTGCAGGCCGGTGGCCCGGATCGACGCGACGGCGGCCGCGCCGGTGCCGTGGTAGAGCGTGTCCGGCGGCGGCACCGGCACCAACCCCAGGTCGACCGGGATCGAGTGCCCCTGGTTGGCCCGGATCCGCTCCACCCCGTCCGGGCCCCGCTCGACCGCGAACCGCTGCTTGTCGTTGCCGGCCACCACCGCGTCGAGGTCGGCACGGTCGATCCGCAGCGCGGCGAGGAACTCCCCGACCGGCACCCAGCCCGCCCCGTCGGGCGTGAGGCCGAACCGGCCGGGCTGGTGCCGCAGCGCGAGCGACATCCGCTTGCTCAACCTGACCAGATCCGCGAGATCCACCCCGGCATTGTCACCCGGAAGCACGCCCCGATCACGACCCGCCCGGCCCGGGTCGTCCCTCGACGGCGCCCGACCGGCAGGAGCCCGGCGCGGCGGCCGGCGTGGGCGCGGCGGCGACCGGCGAGGCCGGCGCGGCGAGGGTCCGCGATGGCCGCGCCGCCGGGAAGGCCCCGGACCCGCGACAGGGGTGCGTTGGTGCACCGACGAGCAGCTTCTCCTACCGGGCGCTCAGCGTATCGCTCTTGACGAAGGCCAGGTCGATGGCGGGATCGGTAACGGTGATCGCAGCGGGCGACAGGATCGGGACGCCGACGGGCAACGGCCGGTCGGGGGCCAGCGTGATCTTGACGCCGGGGAGCCCTCCGACGAAGCGGGTGGCGTAGAACGCGACGTTGCCGCTCACGGTCAGCCGGTCGGCGGTGAACCGAACGGTCCGGTCGGGCGCGCCGGCCGGGCGCAGCGCGACATCATCGGTGACCGCCTCGTGCATGCTGAACTTCAACGCCGTGAGGGTGCCGTCGGCGGTGGGCAGTTGGACGATCCCTTCCAACCGGAGTCCGGTCATGGTCAGCGTGGAGCCGGTCAGCTTCGAGGGGGTCGTCGCCACCAGCGGCTGTCCCGGATCAGCGCTGATCCATGGCAACGCCGTCCCGGCGTCGACGCCGCCGGTGGCGTTCGGGGACGACTCCGGTCGGCGGCAGTCGCCCGACGCTGCCGGTGCAAGGGTCGCCGGCACGTTCGTGGACAGCCGGTGGAGGGGTCCGGCGGAAGCCCTCGCCCGCGTCGCGGCCCCCTCGTCGTCATCGTGGTGTCCCCCGCCGAACACGTCGCCGGTCCCGTCGGTGCGGACGACGTGGCCAGCGCGCGTCTCGAGGTATCCGATCGGGCGAGCCGGAAGGGCGCCGTGCGGGCCGGCCGACGCGGGCCGATTCTCCTGCGGCGCGCCGCTCGGTGCTGGCGGGCTCGGGCAGGTAGGTCCGTCCCGCGCGGTGGCAGGCAGGATGGACGCCCGGGCCGGGCTGAGCGCGGCGGGCGCCACGGCGGCGGCGAGGCCGAGCAGTCCGAGCAGCACGGCGAAGATCCGGGGGTCGGGCTTGCGAGGCACGAGCGGTTCCGCCTCCGGCCCACCGGCTCGCTGGTATGTCCCCGACCCGCGGGTGCCCTCTTCAGTGGGTGCCCGCAAGGCGATGCGCGGGCCGATGCCGTCCCGATCCGACATCAGCTCGTCGACGACGGCCGGCTGCTCCCGCTCGGCGCCGGGCCTGCACCGGGGGCCGGTAGGTCAGGGGCCGTCCCGGTCGCCGGCTTGTGCCGCGTCCCCGCCTCGTCCGGTGACTCGTCCTGCGAGTCGCCGGACGAGGCGTCCCGCCCCATCCCCTCGCCGGCCGACCCTCGGGTCGTTCCGTCGTCGTCGGGCTCTCCCCGTCCGGCCGCAGGGTCGGGGGCCAGCACCCACGCGTAGCCCAGGGCGCTGCCCACAATGCCGAGGATCAGACCGATGAAGAAGCCGCCGAGGTTCACCCCGATCAGCGAGAAGAGGGCGGTCACCGCGGCGACCACGGCGTAGAGGACCCGGTGCTGCGGCTTGAACCACATCAGCAGCCCGCAGGTGACCAGGATGGCGGGGATCAGCCAGGAGAGGAAGCCCGTCGGCCCGGTTTGGAAGGAGAGACCAGCGAGCGACATCTGGGTGGTGCCGAAGATCTCGAGGCCGGCCAGGCCGGTGAGCAGGCCACCCCAGAAGGGCCGGGTCCGCCGCCAACGGCGCACACCTCCCCATGCCCCGCGGAGCCGGCCAGGCCGGGCGTGCTGGAGTTCAACGTCTGTCACGCATCCTCCTGCCGGATAAGGAGTGGAGCGCAGGGAAGGGCGCGCGGAGCGTGCCCTGGTGGCCCGGGCGGTCGGCTCAGAAACATTCCCTGGCGGCCGGGCCGACGTTGACCTTCAAACGAAGCCCGGTGAGGCTGAACGTCCCGGCCTGAGTGGAGCGCGCCACCTGGCGCAGGTTCTTGATGTTCACCGCGTCGGCCTGCTGGCCGAAGGCACCCCGGGGACCCTTGGCGCCGTCAGGACCGCCCTCGAGGGTCGACGCGTCCTGCCCGATGTTGATGTTGGTAAACGTGACGTCACCCTCGAGCGACTCGACGTCGATCAGCAGGTCGCTCGCCGTGGCGGGCCTCCCGCCGCCGCCGCCGGTGATGGTGAGCACTACGGGAACGCCCGGCGCCTTGACTGACTGGCACAGGTCGAAGAGCCGTGCTTCGCGGATACCGGTGACTGCCACGGGGTGCTCCGTGCCGTCGACCTCTCGGGCCACTCCGCCGTACTGGACGAAGCCCTCCCCCTGCAACTCCGAGGCCGAAACCTTGAACGTCTGCCCGGACACCGCGAACGAGGCCGCGATCGCGCCGTTGGCCATGCCGAAGACGATCCCGGCGGCGACGACGCTCGCCGGCACCAGCATCGCGGCGAACCTTCGCCACCGGGTACGCCCCACGGGGTTGCCGATCCGTTCCTGCACGATTGCTCCCTCGGGTGGATGTCGCGCGGTTCGCCGGACGGATGTGATGGCCGCGCGCGGCGCTGGCCACCGGTAATCGGCAGGCAATCAGGTCCGCTGTGGTGGTGCCGGAGTGCCGCACACCACAGGGCCCGCCTACTCGACGCTAACACGGAGTGGACTTTCCGGGGGCGTTTCCTCACGGAGCGTAGAACTAACCGCGATTCCGGTTGGTAAGGGCAATCGGAAACGGACAACCCGAACTGCGATGCATTCGATTGTCGAATACCCACCAGAGGCCATTCGGGGACGACGGTCCGGCCTCGGTGGCGGGTGCGGCAGGCGGTGCGGGTGGGATGCTCTCGGCCTGTCCCCACATCGGACTTTCCCCGCTATCACCTGCGACCCCTTCGCCACGCGGGCCACGACTTCCGGCGATGTCCTGCGCCGTCACCCGGGTGAAATCGATGATGCCCCTAGCAGCCCTCCTGCGGTGAGCCTGCGTGCGACTGCGGCAGGTTGCCCGTGCCGAACCCGGCCGATCGTCCGATTCGGAACGGTGGAGCGAAGGGCACGACGCGGGACGTCGGGGCGACGGACAGCGCGGACGGCAGGCCCGGGAAACAGAGAGCATTCCGGTTACGGAGCTCCGTGACGTTTCAGCGTCAACGCTCCGTTCCGGACCGATCTCGAAAGGTCACTTTATGTTCGCACGCACGGCGCATCACCTCGTTCCCGCGCTGGCGATGGCGCTGGGTATGTCCGCCGTGGCCGTGGCACCCATCGCACAATCGGTTGCCGCGCCCGCCGACGCCTGCATGAAGGATCCGAGAAGCAAGAGCGGTCGGGAGGACGACGCGGTCGTCGAGAAGTTCATGGTGGCCGCCGCCCATCCCCTCGCCGCCGAGGCCGGTTGCAAGATCATCGCCAAGGGCGGTAGTGCCGCGGACGCCGCCGTATCGGTTCAGGCGGTCCTCGCCGTCGTGGAGCCGCACGCCTCCGGGCTGGCCGGCGGCACCCTCATCAACCACTGGGACGAGGACGACCGCGACATCCGGTTCTTCGACGGCATGGCCAGGGCTCCGAAGAACGTGACCGAGAATCTCCGGACGCCCACCGCGCAGGAGGCCGAGGACCTCGGGACGAATCGCTATCCGAACGACGCCTCGGCAACCGGACGCGCATTCGGCGTTCCGGGCACCCTGCGGGTGCTCGCGGACGTGCACGAGTTGTACGGCAAGCTCCCGTGGAATCAGCTCTTCGATGACGCCATCAGGTTGGCCGCGGACGGCTTTCCGATGTCACCCAACCTGCACGACGGTTTCGAGGAGCGCTTCAACGGACGGAAGCGCTGCAACTATCCCGACCTGCGCCCCCGTTACTGCGACGGCGACGAGCCGAAGCCGGTGGGAACGACCCTCTACAACCCGGAGATCGCAGAGGTGCTGCGGCAGGTGCGGAGCGGGGGCGCGGAGGCGTTCTACGATCCCAACGGCAAGATCGCCCCGGCCATCGCCGAGCACGCGGCCAAGGGGCCGATCAAGCTCAAGGGCAACACGGCGGGCCCAGTGGTGATTCCGTCCCTGATGACCCCGCAGGACTTCGCCGACTTCACCACCGTGGAACGCACGGAGGTGTGCCGGAAGGTTTTCGGCGTCTCGGTGTGCACCTCGCCGCCGGCCGCGTTCGGCGGAGTGGCGGTGCTGGAGATGCTCAAGTTGCTGGAACGCGGCCAGGTAGCGAAGACCGACCCTGGCTCGGCCGCCCGGATCCATCTCTCGATCGAGGCCAGCCGGCTGGCGAATCTCGACCGTCGCGCCTACATCGGTGACCCGGAGTACCACGGCGTGCCGGTGGACGGTCTCCTCGACGACCGGTATCTCGACAGCCGCTTCGCCCTGTTCTCTCCGGATCGGGCGATCCGGCCGGTCGAGCAGGGCGACCCGCCGGGAATTCCACGGCCCGCCCCGCAGGTGGGCGACGAACCGTCCACCGTGGATGTCGGTGACCCGACGAGCAACGTGAGCATCGTCGATGCCGAGGGCAACGCCATCTCCATGACGACCACGAACAACAGCCACTTCGGGTCGCATCTGGAGGCGCAGGGGATGATCCTCAACAACGCGTTGAACAACTTCACGGACACGGCGTCGGTCTCGCCCGGTAAGCCGGTCAACGTCCTGCAGCCGGGGAAGCGGCCCACGGCCTCGATGGCGCCGACGCTCGTGCTCGACGGCGAGGGCAGGGAACTGAAGCTCGTGGTGGGCGCCGCCGGCGGCTCGCACATTCCCGACTACGTGGTGCAGACCGTCGTTGGCGTGATCGTCGACGGCATGGGCCCGGCGCAGGCGATCAACCAGGGCCACTACAGCGGGCAGGACATCACCCGCGACTGCGACGGGAGACGGGACGCACCGTCGGAGATCGAAGCGAACCGGCGGATCGCCCTGCGCATGCCGGGCCTCGTCGAGCGTCGGCACCCCTGTCCCCGGCTCATCGCCCTGGACAGCGGACTCACCGCGATCGAGATCCGCGGCAAGCAGCTTCTCGGCGCGGCCGACCCGCGTCGGGACGGCACCGCCACCGGGGGCTGACGCCACGCCGGCCAACCGGCCCCACCGCGGCGCTGGCGGCTGACGGAGGCACGCTTGGGATCTCCCGGGCG
Source organism: Micromonospora sp. LZ34 (assembly GCF_052981855.1). Classification (NCBI taxonomy): domain Bacteria; kingdom Bacillati; phylum Actinomycetota; class Actinomycetes; order Micromonosporales; family Micromonosporaceae; genus Micromonospora; species Micromonospora sp. LZ34. Next base: position 36,088 of record NZ_JBRIQN010000042.1, on the reverse strand, counting down.
GCCGCCGGCGCCGGCGTCACGCGCCCGTCCAGGCGTACGCGCCCGCACGCTCCGCCGTTCGCCGCGCTGGCCGACCCTCGATCGGGTCCGCCCGCGCGGCGATCATGGCGCCTGTCCCGCGTCGAGCCGGGCTGCCCGCGCGACCGTCGCCGGGAGCCGGTTGCGCCAACGGCACCTGAGCAGGGCTTCATACGTCGGGTTCATCTCGGTCGGGTGATGCCCGCTCACCCTGCCGAGTTCCATGATCGGGTCATACCGACCCATCCACCGCTTGGCGGGGTCCGGCAGAGGTTCGAGGCATGCCCAGGTCGTCCCGGTGAGGTGATGCTGGCTCACCCCGTCGAGTCCGATGATCGATTCGACCGTGCAACTTCCGGTGTTCGCGGAAGGGAAGGGGTCGCCATGAATAGAAAGAGCGAAGGCGAACAGCCTGCGCCTGACCGGGACACAGCTCAGAAGAGGTTCCGCGGTAGCGCTCCCGTAGCGGGGAAGCCGGCCGAGACGCTGCCGCCGGAGGAGATGGTCGCCTGGCGGCGCCGCGCGCTGGAGCAGCAGCTGCCGAGCGCCGGCTTTCCCGCGGGCTCCGGTAAGCCGTCGCTGGTGTATCTCTGGGTGACGATGTTCCTGGCGGCGGCCATCGTGCTGGGGTTCGCACTCAACCACCAGCGGGGCGTGCCCCCGGCCGTGGTGGATTCGCAACGGGACAACGTGTCGAAGGTCGCCACCAGCACGCGACTGACCATCCAGCACTCGGTGGAGGAGCTCGACCAGCAGGTCTCGACCCGGGCACCAGGGACCCCGGACCCCGAGCTGCTGAAACGGGTGGTGGGGGACGGAGCCACCTGGAACGGGGCGACGATCATGGAGACCACCACCCGCCGTCCGCTGGCGACCCTCGGGCCAGAGGTGCCGTTGGACCAGCTACCGCCGACGTTGCCGGCCAACGTGTTCCCGGTCACCACGGAGGACGGTCCGGCGCTGGTCCGCAACATCGCGCTGGACGGATCGCGGACTCTGCTGGCGATGCAGCCGCTCAACATGGACGAGTTGCGGCTCAACCCCAAGGCCCGACAGGGCGTCTTCGTGATCACGCCGGACGGCAAGAGCACCCTGATGCAGGGGGTCAGTGCCGTCGACGAGGTCCACCTGCCGGTGGTCTTCCGCGGACTGGCACAGTCGGAGTCCAGCGAGGGCCACCCGATCAGGGTGACCGAGTGGCCGGATCGACAACTTGTCGTCTCCTCCGCGCCGGTGGGGAACACCGGCGTGACGCTGGCGACCTTGATCGTCGCGGAGGAGACGGGCGGTACCTCCACGGTCCGCGGTCTCCTGCTCGGCCTGACCCTGCTGGCACTGGCGGTGCCGAGCTTCCTGCTGATGCGGCTGGCGCTGGTCCGGCCCGTGCGCTCGGTGCTCGATCAGGCCAAGGCCAACGCCTCCGGTGCCGCCCCGAAGAAGCGGCACCCGCTGCGCATCGCGGAGGCGCACCGCATCGCCCAGGCGCTGGCCACCACGTCCGGTGAGCCCTCGTCCGCCAGCGCTCCGCGCACCCGGTGGCGGTGGCGGTGGCGGCCGACCGTGACGCAGGGCCTGGCCGTGGCCACGGTCGCGGCTCTGCTCTGGCCGGCGGCGGCCGTGGCGACGACGATCGGCGCGCCCAAGCCGTCGATCCCCGAGCAACTCGTCAAGGACGAGGAGAGCCGGGCCGAGGCGGCGAGCACCCTGATGGGTAGGGCGCTCAACAACGGGCTGCAGACGGTGATCCGCATCTCCCAGGCCGCCGAGGCCGGCGACCCGGCCCAGATGACCCCGCTGCTCAAGCAGGAACTGGCCGACAAGCAACGGTTCCGCACCCTCTACGTGATGGATTCGAACGGTTCGGTGATCAGCTCTGCCGGGCGTGAGCCGCTGCGTAAGGAGCGGCTGCGGGGTGAGTCCGGGATCGATCTGGACGACAAGACCGCCCGAGTCCCGGTGGTCTACGCCTTCCGGGTGGGCGCCAACGGCGTCGCGACCGTCGGTGAGTACGACATCGACTACCTGCTGGAGATGCTGCGTGAGGTGGACGGTCAGGCACGGGTCGTGGACGAGGACCTGCGGACCGTCTTCGACTCCGAGGGCTTCCGCGCCTTCGAGGAGTTGGAGGGTAGCGCGCGTGGTGCCGCGGCCGAGGCGCTGAACGGCGGCACCGTGGGGCGGGCCGAGAAACCCGGCGGCGGTGCGGCGTTGATCGCGGCGTCCGGCTTGAACAAGCCCAACACGGTTGCTCCGCTGAAGTGGTCGCTGGTCGTGGAACAGGATCTCGCCGGACTGCGGCTGCCGCAGAGCGACGGGCGCCGTTGGACGCTGCTGGTCGCCGGCGCCGCCACAGGCGTCGTGCTGCTCACCCAGGTGTGGCAGTACTACGTCTTCGCCCGGCCGCTGCGGCGGCTCGCGACCGAAGCCGACAAGATCCGCGACGGCTCGGTAGAGGAGCCCATCCCGCCGCAACGACACGATGACATCGGGGAACTGGCGATGTGTCTGGAGATCTGCCGTCAGGCCCGGCACACCGGCTCCGCCCGCCTGGGCGGCGTGACGCGGATACGCGGCACGGAGGACGACCCGACGGCGGTGCTCCCCGAGATTCCGCCGCGAGCCGACGCGGAGAGGGTCGCCCCGCCGACCGTCTATCGCGCCGGCAACCACCCTGCCGGCCGAGACGAAGGGGACTGACGTGGCATACCTATACGTCGTATTCGTCCTTTGCTGCCTGGCTCTGCTCGGCGCCGGGATCGTCGAGCACCGCAACCACGACCGCAACCTGGTGAAGATCCCGGACCGCGTGCTGGTCAACGGCATCCGCGGTAAGAGTTCCATCACCCGGCTCTGTGCCGGTGCGTTGCGCGGCGGTGGCCGGGTGGTGGTGGCCAAGACCACCGGCACCGCCGCCCGGTTCATCTTCCCGGACGCCAGTGAGGAGCCGGTGCACCGGAAGTTCGGCATCGCGAATGTGGTGGAGCAGATCGGGATCGTGCGGCGGGCCGCCGTCTACCACCCCGACGCCCTGGTCATGGAGTGCATGGCGGTGATGCCGGCACTGCAGGAGGTCAACCAGAGCAAGCTGATCCGGTCGAACATCGGGGTGCTGTGCAACGTACGGGAGGACCATCTCACCGAGATGGGGCCCACCCTGGACGATGTGGCCCGGTCCCTGAGCCGGTCCATGCCGGTGGGTGGGGTCTGCATCACCGCGGAGCGGGAACGGCTGGCGATCCTGCAGGAGGAGGCCGAACGACGCGACTGCCGCCTCATCGCGGTCGATCCGGAGTCGGTGACCGACCGCGAGATGGATGGATTCGGGTGGATCACGTTCAAGGAGAACGTCGCCATCGCACTGGCCGTCGCCGAGCAACTGGGCGTCGACCGGCACAGCGCACTCAAGGGCATGTGGGAAGCACCGCCCGACCCCGGTGTGCTGTCCGTGGCGCGGGTGATGCACGGCAGCAAGCGGATGCGGTTCGCCAACATCTTCGCCGCCAACGATCCCGAATCCACCTTCATGAACATCCAGCAACTGGAGAATCAGCACCTCATCACCCGTCCGCTGACGATGGTGGTCAACTGCCGGCCGGACCGGATCGAACGCAACGGTCAAATGGGCGAGCTCAGCGGCCGGGTGCGACCGGAGAAGATAGTTCTGATCGGCGAGGTGACCAAGAGCGCGCGTACGAGCGTGCCGTCCGAGCTTCAGGACCGGGTGGTCGACATCGGCGGCAAGCTTCCCCCTGACAGCCTGCTCGAGGGCGTGATGGCGGAGACGCCGGCCGACTCGTCGATCGTCGCCGTCGGGAACATCCACGGGCAGGGCGAGGTCCTGATCCACAAACTGGCGGAACTGCCGGGCTGGACCTGCGAGGACGGCTCTCCAGCGGCCTCCACGCTTCGTACGCCGACCGGAGAAAGGATTCAGCGATGACCTTCGGCGGAGAACTCAGTGCCCAGTTGGCTACCGCGAGCCTCGGGATCGGCCTGGTGTTCGCGCTGCTGTGTTACCTGACCACCAACCTCTCGCCGGGCGGCATGATCACGCCCGGGTGGATCGCGCTGACACTCATCGAGGACCAGCTGCAGGCGGTGATCATCGCGGGGATGACCGTGCTCACCTACCTGCTCACCCGGCTGATGCAACGGGTGGTCATCCTCTACGGCAAGCGGCTGTTCGCGGCGATCGTACTGCTCAGCGTCCTGTTGCAGCTGACCCTGTTCGTCATCGTCCAACGCGACCTTCCGCTGCTGTTCGCCCACCAGACGCTGGGCTTCGTCATCCCTGGGCTCATCGCGTACCAGCTCGTACGGCAGCCGCCGAAGGCCACCATCATGGCGACCTTCATCGTGACCGCCATCACGTTCGGGGTCGCGTACAGCGGCGTTGTCGCCGGCTTCGTGCCGGTGACCTGAGCGCAGCCACAGAGCCGAGTCGCGAAAGGAGACGCGGGCATGAAGTACTGGACGTACGTTCGCAGACGGACCGTACTTCTGACTACCGGCGTGTTCGCCATGTTGCTCGCCGTCGGCGCGGGCACCTATGCCCTGGTGCTGCCGTCGCCGGCGGACCAACCGGTGATCACCCTGGGCGCGGGCGAGCCGTCCCAGGGCCCCACCCGCGGCACGTCCGGGTACACCTACCAGCGCTCGACGGACCCTGATCGTACGGAGATCATCGACTCGTCGGGGCAGCCCGTCGCGACCATGACCGATGGCGCGCGTACCGTGCAGATCTACGGTCCGCTCCGGACGTTCGAGGAGCCTCGCTTCACCGCTGCGAAGGTCGAGACCAATGTCTGGGTTCGCCTCGCACCGCAGCCGTGGCGTGCCGGCGCCGAACACGAGCAGTGGTTCACCGACTGGCTCGCCGGGGTGCGCAACGACCGCTCACCGGACGTGTTGGCGATCGCCATGGAGTACGTCGACGGAGCCCCGGCGAAGAAGGACAACCAGGGACAGCAGTATTCGGGTGACGCCTCGTTCGGGCCGCCGGACCCCGCGGATCCGGATGGCCGGCAGGAGCGCTCCGACTTCTACGACTACCTGCAGGAGCCGTGGACGTTCCCGGACGGCAAGAACGAACTGCCCTCGCCGCAACGTGCGCTCGCCCTGGACTGCTCCGGCTATCTGCGGATGGTCTACGGTCACCGGCTCGGATATCCGCTGCTCGGCACCAACAACCCGGGCGACGGGCTGCCGCGCCGGGCGTACGCGATGGCCGAGGTGGGCCCAGGTGTGGCCCTCACGCCCAACACCGGCCAGCGGCCCCGCGGCATCGACCGCCTGCTCCCCGGCGATCTGCTGTTCTTCAACGCCCAGCCGATGCCGAGCCGGCAGATCGACCACTCCGGCATCTACCTCGGCCTCGATGACAGCGGCCACCACCGGTTCGTCTCCAGCCGTTCCCAGACGGACGGTCCGACCATGGGAGACCTGTCCGGCGAGCCCATCCTCGACGGCATGGGTTACTGGCCGGATCGGTGGCGCACCGCCCGGCGAATCTGAGCCGCACACGACCATCGGCGGCATCGGCCAGGCGTCCCTGCCGCCTGCCGCCCGGTAGTTCACCCGTGGCCGGTTGGGTATCGCACGACGATGCCCGACCGGCCCGGTGGTTCATCCGTAGGGGCGGGTGGCGAACGAGGATGCCCAACAAGCCTGCCGGCACCTGAGCGACCAGGGCGGCGCCGGGCGGCCGGTGACTGCCTGCCGGGTCGTGCGTCCGCCTGGCGGGGCGGTGATTGCCGGTGAGGGCGACTGTCCCGGCGCCATGCTCGCCACACGCTCGGGACGCGGCGAACGGCACTGTGGATCGGTCGAGATCGGGGCTCGGTGCCGGCCTTTGGCTGGGAGCGGTCCCGGACGGCCGACGCAGCCGGTGAGAATGCGTCGACGGAACCGGCGGGGCCCCGTGGGGAGGAGCAGTCTAGTACCAACCGCGCGGTCGTGGGGGCGTTTTCGCGAACCCGGGTCGGGTAACCATCCGGCGAGAGCCGGGAAGCCAATCGAGAGCCCGGGAACCGGGAGCGTCCGGAAGCAGTCGACCTCCGGCGTACCGCGTTCTGCCACCTGCGGTGCTTGCGCTTCCGATCCCAGCGGCGTCAACCCGATGGGAGCTTCACGATGAACTCGATCTTCCGCAAGAGCGCGCTGTCGGTTGCCGGTCTGCTGATGACCGGTGGAGCCGTCGCGGTTCCGGCAATCACCGCCGAGACCGCGCCGGCGAAGCCGGCCATCGCGGTGCAGGCGGAGGAGCCCCCTGGTCAGGACAAGAAGGTGCTCGACCACGATTACCAGCGACAGCCCAACGATTACTACTGCGCTCCGGCCGCGACCCGGATCGCCCTCTCCACGCAGGGCAAGACCCCGAGTCAGCGGGAGGTGGCCGAGAAGCTGGGCACCACCAGGGCCGGCACCAGGTCGGCCGACGACGCCACCCGGGTGCTCAACGAGATGACCGGCGGCGGCTACGAGACCACCGTGATCAGTGGCCCCACCGCCGAGCCGGAACAGGTCGACAGGCTGCGCACCGACGTGATCGAGGCGGTGGACGCCAAGCGTGGCGTGGTGGCCAACACCATGGGCACCGCCGTCGACACCGAGGGACGCCGGCACTCGTTCCCGGGCGGACACTACGTGACCATCATCGGCTACCGCGATAACGGCGAGACGCTGCAGATCGCCGATCCGTACGACCCGAAGAAGCACTACTGGATGACCGACGACAAGGTGGCCACCTGGATTGCCCAGCGCGGCTACTCCAGCTGACGCCCGCCTCGTGGCACAGCCGTGGCCCGGGCTTCCCGCTGGGGAGTCCGGGCCACGGCGTGCCGGCTACGGTCAGCAGGCGGCTCCGGACGGGACACCGTCGACGGCCCGACGGCCATCCCGGAGTGACCGTCAGGCGGCGGCGCGGTCGGCGGTCGGGCGGCGCCGGCGGGCCGGGTCGGTCAGCGCCGGCCGACGCCACGCGCCGTCCGGGGCGTACAGGTTGGTGCCCGGTGGGACGATCTCGTCGATCCGGTCGAGGGTGGCGTCGTCCAGGCTCAGGGTGGCGCCGGCCAGCAGCCCGTCCAGCTGGGCCATGGTGCGCGGGCCGATGATCGCCGAGGTGACGCCCGGGTGGGCCACGGTGAACGCGACCGCCAGCTCCGGCAGCGTACGGCCGAGGCTCGCGGCCAGCTCCGCCAGTTCCTCGACCGCCCGGTACTTGGCCGCGTTGCCCGGCAGCGACGGGTCGAAGCGGGCCGGGGTCAGCCCGGGACGCCCCGTCGCCAGGTCCACCGGGCGGCCCTCCCGGTACCGGCCGGAGAGGAACCCGGAGGCGAGCGGGCTCCAGACCAGCACCCCCATGCCGTACCGCTGGCTGACCGGCAGCACGTCGGCCTCGATCCCCCGGGCCAGGATCGAGTACGGCGGCTGTTCGGTGCGGAACCGGCCCAGGCCACGCCGCTCGGCGACGTGCTGCGCCTCGACGATCTCCTCGGCCGGGAAGGTGGAGCAGCCGAACGCCCGGATGGTGCGGGCCCGGACGAGGTCGCTGAGCACGCCGAGGGTTTCCTCGATGTCGGTGGTGTGGTCGGGGCGGTGCACCTGGTAGAGGTCGATCCAGTCGGTGTCCAGCCGGCGCAGGCTCTCGTGCACCGTCCGCAGGATCCAGCGCCGGGAGTTGCCGCCACGGTTGGGGCCCTCGCCCATCGGGAAGTGCACCTTGGTGGCGAGCACCACGTCGTCGCGCCGGCCGCGCAGCGCCCGGCCGACGATCCGCTCGCTCTCCCCCGCGGAGTACATGTCGGCGGTGTCGACGAGGTTGACCCCCCGGTCGAGCGCGGCGTGGATGATCCGCACGCAGTCGTCGTGGTCGGGGTTGCCGACCGCGCCGAACATCATCGTGCCGAGGGCGTGGACGCTGACCTCGATGCCGGTGCCGCCCAGTACCCGGTAACGCATACTCGTGCTCCTCGCGGTGTCCGCCCCGGCGGCGGACCCGCCGGCGACGTCGCCCACGCTAGGAATTCGAGTGCACTCGAGGTCAACACCCGGTGGCGCGGGGACTCGGTACCGCGGGGAGGGTGCGCTGGCGCCAGGGGGCCGGGTCAGCGGGCGACCGCGTCCCCGGCCTCCGGGCCGCGGGCCAGGTAACCGCTGGCCTGCAGCTCGAACAGCTCTCGATAGAGACCGCCGGCGGCCATCAGCTCGTCGTGGGTGCCCTGCTGGACCAGCCGCCCCTGGTCGAGCACGAAGATCTGGTCGGCGTGCCGGACGTTGGCGAGCCGGTGGGTGATCAGGATGACGGCCCGGTCCGGGTGCCGGCGCAGGTGCCGGAACAGCGCGTGCTCGGCCCGGGCGTCGAGCGCGGCGGACGGCTCGTCGCAGATCAACAGCGCGGCGTCGCGGTAGAGCCCGCGCGCGGCGACCAGCCGCTGCCACTGCCCGCCGGAGAGGTCGTGGCCGTTCTTGAACTCCCGGTCGAGCAACGTGTCGTAGCCGTACGGCAGGTTGTCGATCATCTCGTCGGCGGCGGCCGAACGGGCCGCCTCCCGCACGCTCGGCCCGGGCCGGTCGGGCGGCCGGTCGTGGCGGCCGATCCGGATGTTCTGCCCGGCCGTGAACGGGAACCTCCACCAGTCCTGGCTCATCACCGCCACCTGGCCACCCACGGCGTACGGGTCGAGGTCGGTGGTGTCCACGCCGTCCCACCGGATGGCGCCCGCGGTCGGCCGGTACAGCCCGGCGATGAGCTTGGCCAGCGTGGTCTTGCCCGAGCCGTTCTCGCCGACCAGGGCGATCACCTGCCCTCGTCGCACGGTGAGGCTCACCTCGTCGACGGCCGGCTGTGCGGTGTCCGGGTAGCGCAGGCTGATCCGGTCGAGTTCGATCATCTCGAAGCCGTCGACCGGCCGCCCGCCACCGGCCGGCATCCGGGCCTGGGCGCGCTCCAGGAAGTTGCGGTAGTCCTGGTAGTAGAGCGCGTCCTCGTAGAGCGAGTTGGTGGCCAGCACCGCGACACCGAGACTGCTCCGCGCGGACTGGAGGGCCAGCAGCGCGGTCGCCGCGGCGGCGAGCGCGACCAGCCCGCCGAGGAGCAGGGCGCCGAGGACGGCGTAGACGCCGAACGCGGCGAGCCCGGCGATGCTCGCGCCCACCAGCCGGGTGCCGGTCAGCGACCGGACCAGGCGCAGGTGGGCCCGGGTCTCGACGGCCATCACGCGGCAGAACTCGGCGAGCAGGAACCCGCGCATCTGGTAGGCACGCACCTCGGCCGCGGTGCGCCGGTTGGCCATCCAGGTGCGCCAGCATCCACATCCGCCGACGGCGGGTGATCCGGGCCAGCATGGCGAGGTACTGCCGGCGGGCCACCCGGACCGCGGTGACCGCCTCGGGCACCGCCGCGAGCAGCAGGCAGGGCAGCAGGATCGGCTGGATCACCGCGACCGCCACCGCGGTGGCGACCATCCCGACCACTCCGGTGACCAGGTTGACAGTGTGGTCCACGATGAACGCCGCCTCGGTCATCCCTCGGTCCCGGGCCCGGTCCATCTCCTCGGCGAAGCCGGCGTCGTCGAACGCGGCGAGGTCGACCGCCGTGGTGGCCTCGAAGAGGCGTAGCTCCACCTGGTAGTTGATCTGCGGGGTGAGCCGGGCCTGGGCCCAGCCGGCCGCGATCAGCAGCCCGCCCCGGGCGGCGACTGCGGTGGCGGCCACGACCAGCGCCGGCAGCGCCGCGCGCACCCGGTCCGGGGTGGGACCGGCGGCGAACAGCTCGCGCAGCACGCTGGTCGTGGCGAGCAGGCCGAAGGTGGTCATCACCCCGGCGGCGACGTTCAGCCCGATGGAGGCAGCGGTGTCCCGACGGCTGGTCGCCCACGCCAGCGCCACCGCCTCCCGGACCAGCCGGGGCAGCCGGCGGGCCACCGCCCGGAAGCTGGTGTGCGCGAAGTCGGTGGCGTGGTGCATCCAGACGGCGTCCTCCAGCTCCGGCAGCACCGGGCCGGTGGCGGCATCGGCGGCCGGTTCGGCCGGGGAGTCGTCCGGCTCGGACGGGTGGCGCTGGCGGGCCATCGACTCCACGGACCCCTCCCGGGCGGACGCAGCTGAACCGGCCGCCCGAGATTACTGCCGGCGACCGACTCGTGTCGTGACGTGATCGGCGTGTCGAACGCGCGTGCCAACGGCGTGTCGGCCAGGGCGGGACCGGGTCAGGACGCCGGCTCCACTCCGGACGCCGGCGACGGTCCGGCGGCCAGCGGCAGCAGCACCCGGAAGGTGGTGTCACCCGGGGCCGACTCGACCCGGATGTCGCCGTGGTGCTTGCGGACCACGATCCGGTACGAGATGTCCAGCCCCAGGCCGGTGCCGGCGCCGACCGGCTTCGTGGTGAAGAACGGCTCGAAGATGCGCGGCCGCACGTCCGCGGGGATGCCCGGCCCGGTGTCGGCGATCTCCACCGCGAGGAGATCGCCCTCCCGTCCGGTGCGGACGGTCAGGGTGCCCTGCTCCCCCATCGCGCCGAGCGCGTTGTCGATCAGGTTGGTCCAGACCTGGTTGAGCTCCGCGGCGTACGCCGGGATGTGCGGGAGACCGCGGTCGTACTCCCTGACCAGCCGGACCCCGGCGGGCAGCTTCCCCTTGAACATCACCAGCGTGGCGTCGAGCAGGTCGTGCACGTCGACCACCTGGTACGGCGCCCGGTCCAGCTGCGAGTACTGCTTGGCCGCGCCGACCAGGCCGGAGATCCGGGTGACCGCGTCGCCGATCTCCCGCATCAGCAGCTCGGTCTCGACCGTGTAGGTCAACCACCGGACGGCGGCCTCCAGGTCCGCCGCACCCACCGCCGCCTGCACCCGGGCCAGCCACGCCTCGTCCAGCCCACCGCCGACCAGCGTCGGCGCCAGGTCCCAGGCGGCACCGACCTGGCGCTCCGCCAACCAGTCCGTCAGGGCGTCCTCGGCGTCCGCCGCGGCCATCGGGCTCAGCTGCGGCGCGGCGGCCACCCGCGCGACCGCCTCCTCCTGCAGTTCCACGAGCGTGTGCAGCGCCCGGCCGTCGAGCCGGCCGTCGGCGATCATCGCCAGCTTGTGCCGCATCCCGGCCACCCGGTCGCGCAGCACCGAGGTGGCCCGGACCGCCGCCGCCGCGGGGTTGTTCAGCTCGTGGGTCAGCCCGGCGGACAGCGAACCGAGCGCCAGCAGCCGTTCCCGCTCGCCGACGATGGCCTGGCTGTCCCGCATGCCGAAGAAGAGCCCCTCCAGCAGGTGCATCGCCATCGGAAACCAGGAGCGGACGGCGTACGCGAAGGTCTCCGCCGGAAGGACGAAGAACTCCGCGTCGGTGACCGCCCGCAGCGTGTTGCGGTAGACCTGCTCGACCTGGTCGTCGAGGTACGCCTGGGTGGCCCCGCCGTACACCCCGCGCTGGTCGGTACGGCTGACCACCACGTCGTCGCCGTGCACCCGTCGGCTCAGCGTCACCGCCCCGGCGAGCAGGACGTAGAAGCAGGTCGCCGCGGCGCCCTCGGGGTAGACGACGGCGCCGGCGGCGCGCCGCTCCACCCGGCCGTGTTCGGCCAGCCACCCGAGCTGCTCGTCGTCGAGCGACTCGAACAGGAACAGGGTGCGCAGCTGGCCGGGGGTCAGCCGCTCCGTCGGGGTGGTCACTGCGCCTCCAGGTAACGGTGCACGAGGGAGACGGCCATGGCGCCCTCGCCGACCGCGGACGCGACCCGTTTCACCGACTGGGCCCGCACGTCGCCGGCGGCGAAGACGCCCGGCAGGCTGGTCTCCAGGTGGTACGGATCCCGCGACAGCGCCCAGCCGGCCGGCCGCCGCCCGTCGGTGACCAGGTCGGGCCCGGTGACGACGAAACCCGGCCGGTCCCGGACCAGCACCCCGTCCAGCCACTCCGTTCGTGGCTCCGCCCCGATGAAGATGAACAGCCAGGACGCCGCCACCTGGCGGGCCCGGCCGGTGCGGGTGTCGCAGAGGGTGAGCTGTTCGAGGTGGCCGTCGCCCGACCCGCCGGCCACCACGGTGTGCGGGTGCACGGTGACGTTGTCGATCCGGTCGAGCTGGTCGATCAGGTAGCGCGACATCGAGGCGGTGAGGTCCGCGCCGCGGATCAGCAGGTGCACCCGCGCGGCGTACCGGGAGAAGTGCACCGCCGCCTGGCCGGCCGAGTTGGCCCCGCCGACGATGTAGACGTCCTGTTCCACGCAGCTCGGCGCCTCCGTGGCGGTGGAGCCGTAGAAGACGCCCTGCCCGGTGAACCGGGCCAGCCCCGGCGCGTCGAGCACCCGGTAGGACACCCCGGTGGCCAGCACGACGGTGTGCGCGGCGATCTCGGTGCCGTCGCCGAAGCGCAGCAGCCGGGCGGAGCCGGCCTCGCTCAGGCCCACCACCTCCCGGGTGCTGAGCAGCTCGGCGCCGAACTTCAGCGCCTGCCGGCGCGCCCGGTCGGTGAGCTGCGCGCCGGACACCCCGTCGGGGAAGCCCAGGTAGTTCTCGATCCGGCTGCTCTGCCCGGCCTGCCCGCCGGTGGCCCGGCGTTCGACCAGCACCGTGCGCAGTCCTTCGGACGCGCCGTACACCGCCGCGCCGAGGCCGGCCGGGCCGCCACCGATCACCACCAGGTCGTAGAAGTCGGCCGCGGGCACCACGGTGAGCCCGGCCAGTCCGGCCAGCTCCGCCTCCGTCGGCGCGATCAGGGCCTTGCCCTCGGTGGTGACGACCAGCGGCAGGTCCGCCTCGGTGGCCCCGGCCGCGGCGAGCAGCCGGACGCCCTCTGGATCGTCGGCGAGCAGCCAGCGGAACGGCACCAGGTTGCGGGCGAGGAAGTCGCGCACCGCGAACGACGGTGCCGACCAGCGGTGCCCCACCACCCGGATCTCGGTGGCCGCCGCGTCCGGCGTGGCCGCCCACGCCTCCAGCAGCGTGTCCACCACCGGGTAGAGCTTCTCCTCCGGCGGGTGCCACGGTTTGAGCAGGTAGTGGTCCAGGTCGACGAGGTTGATCGCGTCGATCGCGGCGTCGGTGTCCGCGTACGCGGTGAGCAGCACCCGGCGGGCGGCCGGGAAGAGGTCCATCGCGGCCTCGAGGAACTCGATGCCGTTCATCTCCGGCATCCGGTAGTCGGCCAGCAGCACCGCCACCTGCTCGCCCCGGAGTTTGATCTCCCGCAGCGCCGTCAGCCCGTCGGCGCCGGAGGCCGCCCGCACCACCCGGTACCGGTCACCGTAGCGACGGCGCAGGTCGCGGGCCACCGCCCGGGACACCACGGGGTCGTCGTCGATGGTCAGGATCACCGGGTTCGCCATGGCGTGATCCAACCATCCGCCGGCCCGGCGGCGCACCACCGCCCGGAGGCGCTGCCGCCCGTCACGCCCGGGCGACGGCACGGTTGACCGGCCCCGGGACGGGTAGACGGGCCCCGGCGCCAGGTGGATGGCGGCACCGGGCCACCGGCCGCCGGAGACGTCTCGGGGGGTCGATGTCCGATGGACCGCCGACGTCGCACGACGTCGTGGAGCTGCGGGTGCACGGGGTGTCCGGCGCGGGCGCCGACCAGGTGCTGGACCGCCCGAACGTGGCGCAGGTGGCCGGGGACCGCAGCGGCGGGTTCTACCGGCCGCGTGCCGGCTACCCGGACACCCGCGGCTCGGGTGGGGTGATCCTGGAGGCGTACCGGTGGAGCGACCTGCCCTCCGGCACCGCGGTCCGGACGCTGTCGCTGGTGTTCCTGCTGCCGTTCATGCTCTGCAACGTGGCGATCTGGATGCGCCCGCCCGGGCTCGACCGGACAGGGTTCGTCGTGAAGGGGCTGTGCCGGGTGCTGGCCCTCACGCTGACCGCCCTGTACGTGCTCTCCATCGTCGGGGTGGCGCTGGACCTGGTCGCCTGGCGCTGCCTGGCGTCGTCCGAGTGTCTCGCCGAGCGGATGTGGCTGTCCTGGCTGGGCGGGCAGCCGGTCGGGCTGCGCCTAGCGGTGCTCTCGCTGGTGCCGGTCGCCGCCATCGGTGTGGTCTGGCGGCTCGGCGCCCGCCCGGGGCGCAACTTCGACGCCTTCCGGGCGCCCGCCTCCATCGCCGCCGTCCACGAGCTCAGCGCCGTGGGCCAGTGGGACGCGGCGCCACTGGTGGGGCGGTTGCGCTCGCTGCACGTGGCGACCGCGTTCGCCACGTTGAACGTCGCCCTGCTCACCGCCCGGGCCCGGTCCGACGCCTCGGTCACCACCGTCGCGCTCGCGGTGGCCACCGGCGCGGTGCTCATCGCCTGCCTCGTCCTGGTCTGCGTGTACCCGGTGGTCAACCCGGTCGAGACGCGCCCCGGCGTCGACCGGGTGACCCGGACGGTGCGCGACGCCGCCTTCGGGCTGACCATCCTGGTCCTCGCCGTGGTGGCGGCCCACCGGGGGCCGTGGCTGGCGGCGACCGGTCTGCCCGGGCACGGTCAGATGATCGCCTACCTGCTCGTCTTCCAGACGGTCCTGCTGGTCGGGCTCGGCGCGCTGGTGGTGCGGCCGCGCGGCCGCCACGGCCGCGCGGCGCTGCACGGGCTCGGCGCACCGATCATCGCGGCCGCCGGCACCGGCCTGGCGGTGGCGTTCTCCGCCGAGCTGGTCTACCGGGTGGCGGACTTCCTCGACCGCAACCAGCCGACCGCGGACCGGGTGCTGCTCAGCCCGCCACTGATGTACAAGTGGGCGATCTTCGGTTTCTTCCTGGCGGTGCTGGGCATGCTGCTCGCCGCCGGCCTGGTCACCGTGCTCACCCGGCGCCGGCGGCTGCGCGCAGCCGCGGTGAGCGTCGCCCGGGACTTTCCCGACGCCCCTCCGGGGGCCGCGCCCCGGCTGCGGCAGGTCACCAAGACGATCGCCCGGGCCCGGTTCACCGAGCGGTTGGAGTCGCTCACCGGGGTGTACGCCTGCCTGGTCGCGCTCGGCATGGCCACCAGCGTCCTGGGCCTGCTCGACCTCTATCCGGGCGCGGTCATCGAGCGGTACCTCGGCGTGCCGGCCGACCTGGTCAACTTCGGCATCGGCATCGGCAGCTACGTGATCGCGGCGGTGCTCCTCGGCCTGGTGGTGGGCGGCATCTTCGCCTACCGCACGGCCGAGTTCCGCCGCTACATCGGGGTGGTGTGGGACCTCGGCACCTTCTGGCCACGTGCCGCCCACCCGTTCGCACCGCCCTGTTACGCCGAGCGGGCCGTGCCCGAGCTGGCCCGGCGGATCACCTACCTCGCCGAGCGCGGTGCCGGGGTGCTGATCGCCGGGCACAGCCACGGCTCGGTGCTGCTCGCGGCGACCGTGATGCAGCTGCCGCCGCACGTGCGCGACCGGGTGGCGCTGCTGACGTACGGGTCGCCGTTGCGCCGGCTCTACACCCGGCTCTTCCCCGCGTACGTCAACCAGGAGGTGTTGCACGAGGTGGGCGAGCGGGTGGGCTGGCGGTGGCTGAACCTGTGGCGCGACACCGACCAGATCGGCAGCTGGATCTTCTCCCCGCACCGGCCCGGCGAGCCGCCGGCGGTGCCCGGGCCGGCGGGCACCGTCGACCGACGGCTGCGCGACCCGTGGGACGTGGTGGCCCCGCCGAGCGACAGCGTGCCGCCGCCGATCCTCGGGCACTGGCCGGGCGAGACCGACGAACGCTTCGGCGACGCGGTGCGGGAACTGGCCGAGCGACTCCGCCGGCAGGCGCCGCACTGACCCCGCGCGCCGCCCGGCGGGTCAGTCCCGCCCGGCCGGCACCGCGGCGGTCACCTCCACTTCGATCAGCGCGTCGGGCAGGAACAGCCGGCTCACCTCCACCGTCGTGCTGGCCGGTGGCGGCACGGCCGTGAAGCGACGGCGCCGGACCGTGGCGTAGCCGGGCAGGTCGTCGAGGTCGGTGAGGAACGTCCGGATGTGCAGCACGTCGGCCAGGGTCGCGCCGTGGGCGGCCAGCACCCCGTCGACGATCTCGAAGATCCGTTCGGACTGCACGACGATGTCGCCCGCGCCGACCACCCGGCCGGCGTCGTCGACGGCCACCTGGCCGGCGAGCACGAGCAGGGCGCCGCCGCCGGCCAGGTCGAGGCGGGCCAGGTGGGCGAAGCGGTCGCCGAACGGGGCGGCGACCGTGGCGGGGTTGTCGAGGGTGAGCTTCACAGGTACTCCCGGGTGACGAGGGTGGCGATGTCGGCGGTGGCGTCGGGGGCGGCGGCCAGGACGGCCCGGGCCGCGGTCACCAGCGGTGCCGGCGTCGCGCCGAGCGCGTCGCGCACCAGGTCGAGGTCCTTGCCGGCGAGCGCGACCGGGAAGTCGGCGTCCCGGGCGGTGGCCCGGCCGAGCGCGCCGGCGAGCGGGCCGTCGGCCAGCGCGTCCAGGGCGGTCCGCCGGTCGACGCCGACCGCGCCGGCGACGGCGAGCGTGTCGGCCAGCCCGGTGACCGCGACGAGCAGCGCGGTGTTGAGCACCAGCTTCACCGCGGCGCCGCTGCCGAGGTCGCCGCAGTGGCGCACGGCGCCGAGCGCCGCGAGGACGGGGGTGACCCGCTCGACGGCCCGGGCCGCACCGCCGGCGAAGACCCGCAGCCGGCCGGCCCGGGCGGCGGCGACGCTCCCGCCGACCGGCGCGTCGACCAGGTCGACGGCGCGCGGTAGCCGGCCGGCCAGGGCCCGCACGGCGGCCGGGCCGACGGTGGACATCTCGACGACGCAGCCGCCCGGGGCCAGGGCCGGCACCGCGCCCGCCGGGCCGTACAGCACCGCGTCGACGGCGGTGGCGTCGGTGAGCATCGTGACGACGACCTCGGCGTCCCGGGCGGCGTCGGACGGGGATCCGGCCACCCGGGCACCGGCCCGCCGCAGCGGGGCGGTACGCGCGGCGGTGCGGTTCCACACCGTCACCCGATGACCGGCGTCGAGCAGGCGCTGGGCGATCGCGGCGCCCATCCGGCCCGTGCCGAGTACGGCGATCTCTGTCATGCCGACCACCGTAGGAACGGGACCGCCATGCGACCAACGAATGTTGATGATGGCTGCCATGCGGCGAGCGCATGGCGGCGAATATCCTGCCGGGCATGCATCCGCACGCCCTGGACGTGTTCCGGACGGTGGCCCGGCACGGGTCGATCACCGCCGCGGCACGCGAGCTCCGCTACACCCAGTCGGCGGTGTCCCGGCAGATCGCCGCCCTGGAGGCGGAGCTCGGGGCGGTGCTCTTCGACCGATTCCCCCGCGGCGTCGCGTTGACCGAACCGGGGCGCTGCCTGCTGCCGCACGCGGAGGCGGTGCTGGAGCGGCTGGCCACCGTCCACCGCGAGCTGGACGCGCTGCGCGGCCTGGGCGGCGGGCGGCTGCGGGTCGGAGCGTTCCCCACCGCGATGGCGGCCCTCGTGCCGCGCGCACTGGCCGCGTTCCGGACGGCGTACCCGGAGGTCGCGCTCTCCCTGGTCGAGGGACGCACGCCGGCCCTGCTGGAGCGGCTGCTCGCCGGCGACGCCGACCTGGCGGTGGTGAGCGCGCCGCCGGACCAGCCGCTGGACGGTGGCCGCTTCGCCCTGCACCACCTGCTCGACGAGCGGCTGCTCGTCGCCGTGCCCCGCAACCATCGGCTGGCCCGGCGCCGCACGGTGCGCCTCGCCGGCGAGGAGTCGTTCGTGACCGGCTCGACCGGCGCCGAGGACCCGCTGATGCGGGCCGCCATGCCGCCCGGATTCCGGCCCCGTGTCGACATCGTGGCCGCGGACTGGACCGGCAAGCTCGGCTGTGTGGCGGCCGGGCTCGGCGTCGCCCTGGTGCCCGCGCTGGCCGTCCGGGCCACCCCGGCCGACCTGGCGCTGCTGCGGCTGCACCCCGACGACGCGCCGGTGCGCCAGGTGTACGCGGCCACCGTCGCCGACGGCACCGGCCACCCGCCGTCGACCGGCTGCTCGACGGCCTCACCGCCCAGGCCCGCACCGGCTGACCCGCGGCTATTCTCGCCGGGTGGACCGGTCCCGGCAGACGCGCAGCCTGATCGCCTCGAACAAGCGGGCGCGGCACGACTACACCGTCCTCAAGACGTACGAGGCCGGGATCGTGCTGGTCGGCACCGAGGTCAAGTCGCTGCGCGAGGGCCGGGCGTCGCTGGTCGACGCGTTCGCCCAGGAGCGCGACAGCGAGCTCATGCTGTACGGGCTGCACATCGCCGAGTACGGCCTCGGCAGCTGGACCAACCACGCGCCGCGGCGGACCCGTAAGCTGCTGCTGCACCGGGTGGAGATCGACCGGATCCGGGAGAAGGTCCGCGAGGGCGGGCTGACCCTGGTGCCGCTGTCGATGTACTTCGCCAACGGCTTCGCGAAGGTCGAGCTCGCCCTGGCCAAGGGCCGCCGGTCGTACGACAAGCGGCAGGCGCTGGCCGAGCGGGACGCCAACCGGGAGATCGCCCGGGAACTGGGCCGCCACCTCAAGGGCCGGACCCGGCGCGGCTGACCGCCCCGGCCGTCGCCCACTGCCGCCCGTCACCCGGCCCGCCGCCGGCCGCCTCCTTGGCCCGCCGCCACCCACCGCCGACGCCAGCCGGCCCGCCACCTCGGTCGCCGATCCGTCGTCGGGTCGTCACGCACCGCTGATCCGACGCGCCGGAACGTGTTGACCTGTCCGCCGGTCTCGTGGTGTCCTCACTGGGCAACGGTAATGGCAACCGTGTTCATTACCAACAGTCCGAGGAGGACCCATGTCGCTCACCGTCCCGCCCGCCCTGCTCAACGCCGCCGAGCGCGGCCCCGTCGACGACGCCGAGTTCATCGCCTGCGTCCGCGACTCGCTGCCGTACGCCTTCCAGACCGTGCGCCGGGTGGTGGCCGAGCTGGCGGCCACCGGCGCGGACCACGCCGACGACGCGGTCCCGCCGCCCACCGAGGCCGACCGCGGCCAGTTGCTGCGGGCGCTGGCCAGCGACGCGATCCGGGGTGGTCTGGAGCGGCACTTCAACGTGCGGCTCGCCTTCCAGAACTGCCACCGGGTGGCCGCGTTCCGCCCGGCCGCGGTCGACTCCGAGGCATACCGGCGCTTCGTCTCCGCCCGGGGCCAACTGCTCAACCAGTCCCCCGAGCTGCGCAACTGCTGATCACGCCGGGCGGGGCGTCCGGCACCGGCCCGGACGCCTCGCTTGGGGCGGCAACTGCGAACGTCCGGCGCGCCGCCACCGGGCATCTGCGGCCGATCGGGCCGGTACCCACTCGCGGATGCGTCGGCTAGGGTGAGCCGGTGACGAGGTTCCGGATCGGGGAGGCGGCCGAGTTGCTCGGCGTCAGCCCGGACACCGTCCGGCGGTGGATCGACGGTGGCCGGCTCGCCGCCGGCCGCGACGGGCACGGTCACCGGGTGGTCGACGGCGTCGACCTGGCGGCGTACGCCCGGTCGCAGGCGGCCGACCCGGACGACCGCTCGGACGCCTCCTCGGCCCGCAACCGGCTGCGCGGCATCGTGGTCAACGTCGTCAAGGACACCGTGATGGCGCAGGTCGACATCCAGGCCGGGCCGTTCCGCATCGTGTCGCTGATGAGCCGCGAGGCGGTCGACGAGCTGGACCTGCGGGTCGGGTCGGTGGCCGTCGCCGTGATCAAGTCGACCACAGTGGTGGTGGAGCGGGCGGTCGCCGGCGCCGGCCGGGGACGGTCCGCGTGACGACGGCCCGGCGGGCGCGTACCGCGCTGGCGGGGATCGCGGTGGCGGTCCTCACGGCTCTCACCGGGTGCGGCGGCGGCACGGCGACCGGCCCGGCCGGCGCGGCGGGCGGCGTCACCGGGACGGTGACCGTCTTCGCCGCCGCGTCGCTGACCGAGTCGTTCACCCGGATCGGCCGGGACTTCGAGGCCGCCCACCCGGGCACCACGGTGGTCTTCAACTTCGCCGCCAGCTCCGCCCTCGCCAACCAGGTCAACCAGGGCGCGCCGGCCGACGTCTTCGCCTCGGCCGCGGCGCGGAACATGGCCAGCGTGACCGACGCCGGCAACGCCGACGGCACGCCGGTCGTCTTCGCGCGTAACCAGCTGGTCATCGCCGTGCCCGCGGGCAACCCGAAGGGGATCGCCGGCCTCGCCGACCTGGCGGACCCGGCGGTGAAGGTCGCGCTCTGCGCCGAACAGGTGCCGTGCGGCGCGGCCGCGCGCACCGCGCTCGACGCCGCGTCGGTCGCGCTGACCCCGGTCACCCTGGAACAGGACGTGAAGGGCGCGCTGTCCAAGGTGAAGCTGGGCGAGGTCGACGCCGTCCTGGTCTACCGCACGGACGCCGGGGCCGCCGCGACCGAGGTGACCGGCGTCGAGTTCCCGGAGTCGGCCGGCGCCGTCACCGACTACCCGATCGTCGCGCTCCGGGACGCGCCGAACCCGGCAGGCGCGCGGGCTTTCATCGGGTACGTCCGCTCCGACCGCGGGCAGGCGGTGCTCGCCGAGGCCGGGTTCCAGGCCCCGTAGCGTCGATGAACCGCACCGACACCCCCGCGCCGGCCCGCCGGCGCCGGCCACCCCGTACCCGTGCCGGAGTCCCGCTCGCGCTGCTGCTCCCCGCAGCACTCGGGGTGCTCTTCCTCACCCTGCCGCTGGCCGGGCTGCTGGCCCACGCCCCCTGGGCCGACCTGCCGCGGCGGCTCGCCGAACCCGGCGTGCTCACCGCGCTGCGGCTGTCTATGCAGACCGCGACCCTGGCCACCCTGCTCTGCCTGCTGCTCGGGGTGCCGCTGGCGTGGCTGCTCGCCCGGGTCGAGTTCCCCGGCCGGCGTCTGGTCCGCGCTCTGGTCACCGTGCCGCTGGTGCTGCCGCCGGTGGTCGGCGGGGTGGCGCTGCTGCTGGTCTTCGGCCGGCGGGGGCTGCTCGGCGGCTGGCTGGACGCCACCTTCGGGGTCACCCTGCCGTTCACCACCGCGGGCGTGGTGCTCGCCGAGGCGTTCGTCGCGATGCCGTTCCTGGTCATCGCCGTCGAGGGCGCGCTGCGCGGGGCGGACCAGCGCTACGAGGAGGCGGCCGCGACCCTCGGCGCCGGGCGGTGGACCACCTTCACCCACGTCACCCTGCCCCTGGTGGCGCCCGGCCTGGCCGCCGGCGCGGTGCTCTGCTGGGCCCGGGCGCTGGGCGAGTTCGGCGCCACCATCACCTTCGCCGGCAACTACCCGGGGCGGACGCAGACCATGCCGCTCGCCGTCTACCTGGCCCTGGAGACCGACCTGGAGGCGGCCGTGGTGCTCAGCCTGATCCTGCTCACCGTCTCGGTGGCCATCCTCGCCGCCCTGCGCGACCGGTGGATCACCAGCTCGTGACCGCCGCGCTGCTGGACGCCCACCTCGTCGCCGACCGGGGCACGTTCCACCTCGACGTGCCGTTGCGGATCGCCGCCGGTGAGGTGGTCGCACTGCTCGGCCCGAACGGCGCCGGCAAGACCACCGCGCTGCGCGCGCTCGCCGGCCTGCACCCGTTGACCGACGGGCACGTCACGCTGGCCGGCGTCGACCTGGACCGGCCGCGACGCCGGCTGCGCACGCCGACCGAGCGCCGGCCGGTCGGCGTGGTCTTCCAGGACTACCTGCTCTTCCCGCACCTGAGCGCGCGGGACAACGTGGCCTTCGGGCTGCGCCGGCACGGCGTCGACCGGCGCGCCGCGCGACGGGCGGCGCTGGACTGGCTCGGCCGGGTAGGGCTGGCCGAGCACGCCCACCGGCGGCCCCGGCAGCTCTCCGGCGGGCAGGCGCAACGGGTGGCCCTGGCCCGCGCCCTCGCCGTCACACCGTCGCTGCTGCTGCTGGACGAGCCGCTCGCCGCCCTGGACGCGCGTACCCGGCTCGACACCCGCGCCGAGCTGCACCGCCATCTCGCCGCCCATCCGGGGGCGACGCTGCTGGTCACCCACGATCCCCTCGACGCGCTGGTGCTGGCCGACCGGCTGGTCATCGTGGAGGACGGCCGGGTGGTGCAGGAGGGCGACGCTGCCACGGTGACCGCCCGGCCGCGCACCGACTACGTGGCCCGGCTGGTGGGGCTGAACCTGCACCGCGGCCGGGCGGACGGGCACGTCGTGCGGGTCGCCGACGGGCTGGCGCTCACCGTCGCCGAGCGGCTCGACGGGGACGCCTTCGTGGCGTTCCGGCCGACGGCGGTGGCCCTGCACCCGGACCGGCCGGAGGGCAGCCCCCGCAACACCTGGCCGGCCCGGGTGACCGGGGTGCAGCGGCACGGCGACAACCTGCGGGTGCAGCTCGACGGCCCGATCGTGGTGGCCGCGGACGTCACCCCGGCGGCCGCCGCCCAGCTCCGTCTGGTGCCGGGGCAGCCGGTCTGGGCCGCGGTCAAGGCGACCGAGACGCACGCGTACCCGGCCAGCGGCTGACCCCTTCGCCGGCTTGCGGCCGGTGGTCGCCGGCCTCCGCCCTCGCCGCCGGCTCTATGATCCGGCGCATGGCTCTGCTGCACCGGGCGGAACTGCGCCCCTCCAAGCTCGAACTCCTCGCCGCGTGGCTGCCGGGCCGCCCCTGGTTCGAAGGGGACGCCGGCGCCGGCATCGAGCGGGTGGCCACCTATCGCTTCGACGACCCGGCCGGCGAGGTCGGTATCGAGACCATGCTGGTCCGGGCCGGCGGCGGGCCGGTCCACCAGGTGCCGCTGACCTACCGCGGCGCACCGCTGGACGGCGCCGAGGCGTGGCTGGTCGGCACCTGCGAGCACTCGGTGCTGGGCCACCGCTGGGTGTACGACGCCTGCGGCGACCCGGTCTACGCCGCTGCGCTGGCCGCGGCGATCCTCGCCCACACCGGCCAGGCGGAGGAGTACTTCGAGGTGGACGGCCGGCGCGAGCACCGCGCCCCCAGCATGGCGATCGCCGCCGAGGGCGCGCGGCGGGCCGTCGTCCCGCCGGTGGGCTCGGTGGACCGGGTGGCGGACGACGACCCGACCCGGATCGTCACCGACGCGGTCGACCTGACCGTCGTCCGGCGGGTCGGTGACCACACCGACCTGCCGGGGAGCCGGCTGACCGGCAGCTGGGAGGGCCAACCGGCGCCGCTGCCGCTGGCGTACGCCTCGCTCCGCTGACCGGCCGACACCGCCCGCCCGTCGGCGAGCGACTCGGCCTCGTCCGTGTTTGTGCCGCCGAGTCGGCCGCCGCTGCGCGGCTGGGCACCGCCCGATACGACATGGCGTCGCTGCCGGGTCGCCAATAGGATCAGATCATGTACCGGACCTTCGTCACCATCGCGCCGCCGCGCTCCTGAGCGGGGCGACTCTGCTCATCGCGTCCAGCCGTTGTGCGGGCTGAACGCGCGGTTCACGCATCGTTGAGTTCGGTACGTCCCGCTTCCGCGACTTATTCCTTCTCGTCGCAGGAGCGATTCCTTCATGCTTGTCTCCGAACACCCGGTGGCCGCCGCTCGACGCTCCGCCACCGGCCTGTGGTTGCTCGTATCCGCAGGCGTGCTGTGGGGCACCGGTGGTCCCTCCGGCAGCCTGCTCGCCCTCGAAACGGGGTTGTCGCCGCTGGCGGTAGCCGCGTACCGGCTCGCCATCGGCGGCACCCTCATCGTCGTCCCGCTCGTGCTGACCCGACGGCCGTTGCCGCGTGGCCGGCACGCCTGGACCCGGATCACCGTGCTCGGCATGCTCGCCGCCGTCTTCCAGGCCTGCTTCTTCGCCGCGGTATCACTCACCACGGTGACCGTCGCCACCCTGCTCACCATCGGCACGTCACCCGTCCTGGTCCTGATCGCCGAGTGGATCACCGGGCGGCGACGGATCAGCCTGCTGATCCTCGCGACAGTGGCACTGGCCGTCACCGGTCTGGCCTTGCTCGTCGGCGCACCGTCCAGCGGTCACAGCATCTCGGGCGTGCTTGCCGGAGCCGCACTGGCGCTGCTCTCGGCAGGCGGTTTCGCCACCATGACCTTCGTCAGCGCCCGACCCGTTCCCGGCCTCGACGACCTCGCCGCGACCGGGTTCGGCTTCACCATCGGCGCAGCCACGCTCGCCCCGCTCGCCGCCGAGACATCGGGCATGAGCTTCACCCCGGGCTGGGCCTCCATCGGGCTACTGCTTCTCCTGGGCACCGCGCCCACCGCCGTGGCGTACACCCTGTACTTCCGAGGGCTGCGTACCACCTCGGCCGGTACCGCAGCACTGATGGCGCTGCTGGAACCACTCGTCGGAACGGCCTTGGCGACCTGGATCCTCGGCGACCGTCTCAGCCCCACCGGTCTGGTCGGCGCCGCGCTGCTCACCACGGCCATCCTGCTCCACACCCGCCACTCGCCCCGCTAGCCGTCTGGGCCCGGGCCAGGATTGCCGACAACACCTGCCCGGGCCCCGACGTTCGCCATGGCTTCCGACCTTGAACCGGTTGCGTGTGGCGCCTTGGCCCGGGTTGTGGGCCCCGTCTGCTTGCGCGAGCGGGAGATCCGGCTCCTGGACGGATAGCTGCCACGCTCGCCACCACAGTGGGGCGAGTTGCCGGCGTGCGGCCTCCAGCTACCGACTGACACAGGCGGGTGATCTCGTCGTGCTGAGCGGCGAGTTGTGACAGTGCCCGGATCTCGAAGGTGAGCAGCCCGGAGATCGTCCTGTCGGCAACGCGGACCCGACCGCCCTAGCAGCTCAGCGGCGCAGCAGGTCGGTGTGCGCGGCGCGCAGCCGGGCCAGCGCGGGATCGCTGCCCGGTGGGACCCGCCGGTCCAGCTCCGCCCAGACCTCGGCCAGCGCGGTGGCAACGACGCGCAGCTCGGCGGCGTGCCGGCGGCCGCTCTGCCGGTGCAGCTCGTCGAGGCGGCGGGCCCAGCCGGCGGTGACCTCGGCGAGACGGTCTGCGTCGGCGCGGGCCTGGGCGGCGGTGCGCGCGGCGGCGGCCGGCACGATCGCGGCGACCGGGCGGGGATCACCGTCGCGGGTGAGCACCGTGACGGTGTCGGTCAGCTCGGCGAGGGCGACGAGCTGGGTCAGCCGGGTGCGCGCCTCGCGCAGGGGCAGCGAGCGCGGCTGGGCCGACGGCGGGGTGCGGGCGGGGACAGCCATGGATGCATGGTGACCGGCGGGTACGACAATCCGCCCGTCGCGGGTCCAGCATGGACGGTGGAAAATCCCACGGAACGCGCCGCGGCGCCGCGTTACGCTGCCCGCCCAGCGTCGGCACCCGGAACAGGGGCCGACGGATCCTGCGGTGATGAGGAGTGCCGTGGCCCGCATCGAACTCCGGACGGTCGACCTGCGTGCGATCAACTCGATGACCAAGTACCCGTCGATCCCGACGTACCACACGCTGGACCCGCGGGACGGGGGCCTGCGGGAGGAGTGCGTCGAGTTCACCGGGCCGGTCACCCTCACCGAGAAGGTCGACGGGACCAACGCCCGGGTCGTCGTGCTGCCGGACGGGTCGTACCTCATCGGCAGTCGGGAGGAGCTGCTGTACGCGCGGGGTGACCTCATCGGCAACCCGGCGCTCGGCATCGTCGACGCCCTGCGCGAGGTGGCCGAGGCACTGCGCGTGACCGCGGCGGACGACCGGGTCACGGTCTTCTACCTGGAGGTCTACGGCGGCAAGGTGACCGGGGCGTCCCGCAACTACACCGACAGCCGGCGGGTGGGGCACCGGCTCTTCGACGTGGCGGTGCTCGACGGCCCGGGGACCGTGCTGGACTGGCCGGCCGAACGGATCTCGGCCTGGCGGGACGGCGGCGGCCAGCGGTTCCTGCCCGAGGAGGACCTGCTCGACCGGGCCGCGAAGTTCGGGCTGGCGACGGTGCCCCGGCTGGACACCATCGCCGCCGACGAACTGCCCCGCGAGGTGGACAAGATGCACGCGTTCCTCACCGGCCGGCTGCCCCGGACGCTGGTCGCCCTGGACGGCCCGGCGGGCGCGTCCGAGGGGATGGTGCTCCGGTCGGCGGACCGCGCGGTGATCGCGAAGGCCCGGTTCCAGGACTACGCGCGCACCCTGCGCCGCCGCGACGGGCGCGGCTGACCCGACGCGCGCGGCGACACGGCCGGCGGCGGGACGTTTTCCGTCGCCGGCCGGCGACCGGCCGGCCCGGCGACGACCGGCAGAACACGGGTCTGGACATCTACAGTTAACAATCCTAATAATTGTGCATCCGTCGATCCGACGGCCCTCGAACCGGGAGGTCCGGATGCGTCGCCCTGCCCGAAACCTGTTGCTGGCCGCCGTCGCGGCCCTCGCCACCGCCGCCGGCGCCACGCTCGTCCTGGCCGCCCCGGCCCGGGCCGCCGGCCCGACCGCCACCTTCGTCAAGACCGCCGACTGGGGCACTGGGTGGGAGGGGAAGTACACCATCACCAACGGCGGCGCCGGCACCATCACCGGCTGGCAGGTCGCCTTCACGCTGCCGGCCGGCACCACGCTCGGGTCCTACTGGGACGCCACGGCGAGCAGCGCCGGGCAGCGGCACACCTTCACCAACCGCTCGTGGAACGGCACCGTCGCGCCCGGCGCCTCGGTCTCGTCCGGGTTCCTGGCCACCGGCTCCGGCGCTCCCACCGACTGCACGCTCAACGGCGCGCCCTGCGGCGGCGGCACCCCGACCAGCCCGCCCACCACGACGCCACCGCCCACCACCCCACCGCCCACCACGCCACCGCCGACCACCCCGCCGCCGACCACCCCGCCGGTCGGCGGGCTGCCCCGGCACGCGCTGATCGGCTACCTGCACGCCAGCTTCGCCAACGGCTCGGGCTACCTGCGGATGGCCGACGTGCCCGCCGACTGGGACATCATCAACCTCGCTTTTGGCGAACCCACCTCGGTGACCTCCGGCGACATCCGCTTCCAGCTCTGCCCGGCGGCCGAGTGTCCGGGCGTCGAGACCGAGGCCGAGTTCATCGCGGCGATCCGCGCCAAGCAGCAGCAGGGCAAGAAGGTGCTGCTCTCCATCGGCGGGCAGAACGGCCAGGTGCAGCTCATCACCACCGCCGCCCGGGACACCTTCGTCCGGTCCGTCTCGGCGATCATCGACCGGTACGGACTGAACGGGCTGGACATCGACTTCGAGGGGCACTCGCTCTATCTGAACGCCGGTGACACCGACTTCCGCAACCCCACCACGCCGGTGATCGTCAACCTGATCTCCGCGCTCCGCGCCCTCAAGCAGCGGTACGGGGCGGGCTTCGTGCTCACCATGGCGCCGGAGACGTTCTTCGTCCAGCTCGGCTACCAGTTCTACGGGCCGGGACCGTGGGGCGGGCAGGACCCGCGCGCCGGGTCGTACCTGCCGGTGATCCACGCGCTGCGCAACGACCTGACCGTGCTGCACGTGCAGGACTACAACTCCGGCCCGATCGTCGGGCTGGACAACCAGTACCACACCATGGGCGGCGCCGACTTCCACATCGCGATGACCGACATGCTGCTCGCCGGATTCCCGGTGGCCGGCAACGCCAACGCGGTCTTCCCGCCGCTGCGCGAGGACCAGGTCGCCTTCGGCGCGCCGTCCTCGGTCAGCGCCGGCAACGGCTACGTCGCCCCGGCCGGCGTGCAGGCGGCGGTGACCTGCCTGGTACGGGAGCAGAACTGCGGGTCGTACACCCCGCGCAGTGGCACCAACCCCGACTTCCGGGGGCTGATGACCTGGTCGATCAACTGGGACCGCTACTACAGCTGGGAGTTCCGGCTGAGCCACGGCCCCTTCCTGAAGGCGCTGCCCTGAGCCGTCCGCCCGACGTGGTGACCCGGCCGACCCCGGCCGGGTCACCACCGGTCACTGGGCGCGGCGCTCGGGCACGTCTGACCCGGCGCGCCACTCGTGCGCCAGCACCGACCACACCTCGATGTCGATGCGCCGCCCGGCCGGGCCGGGGTAGACCTGCCGCAGTGTCCCGTCATGGCGCATGCCGAGCCGGCGGGCGACCGCGATGCTGCGGGCGTTCTCGGCGTTGGTGCGCCACTCCACCCGCTGGATGCCCCGCTCCCGCACGGCCCAGTCGACGATCCGGCCGACCGCCCGGCTGATCAGGCCGCGCCCCTCGGCGCCGGGCTCCAGCCAGCAGCCCGCCTCGGCGACGCCGACCGTCACGTCGAACGACACGAACATGACCCCGCCGACCAGGGTGCCGGACTGCCAGATGCCCCAGATGCCGCCGGCGTCGCGCGCCCACCGGTCGGCGTAGCGCTGCAGGACGGCGCGGGCCGAGGGCAGGTCGGTGGCCACGAAGGCCGGCGACACCCAGGGCGCGATGTGCTCCCGGGCCCGGTCCAGGTGGGCCAGGAACTCCTCGGCGAGCCACGGGTCGAGCGGACGCAGCTCGACGTCCTCGGTCAGGGGCAGGGCGAACACCGAACCTCCGT
Source organism: Micromonospora sp. LZ34 (assembly GCF_052981855.1). Taxonomy (NCBI): domain Bacteria; kingdom Bacillati; phylum Actinomycetota; class Actinomycetes; order Micromonosporales; family Micromonosporaceae; genus Micromonospora; species Micromonospora sp. LZ34. The sequence goes on along the minus strand of NZ_JBRIQN010000042.1, from coordinate 7,766 downwards.
TGCTGATCTGACGGGTCGACCCCCATCCTGCCGCCGGCGCCGCACCCCGCCCCGGGCACCCCGGCCGGAACCGGCGCGGACGCCAACCGGGTGTATACATTAGGCGTATACGCGGTGTGTATAGTCCGCTCATGTCGATCGGACAGACCTTCCTCGGCCTCCTGGAGGCCACCCCCCGGCACGGCTACGACATCAAACGCCTCTACGACGAGCGCTTCGGCCACGCCCGCCCGCTCGCCTACGGCCAGGTCTACGCCACCCTGTCCCGGCTGCTGCGCGGCGGTCTGGTCGAGGTGGAGGCGGTCGAGCCCGGCGAGGGCCCGGAGCGCAAGCGGTACGCCATCACCGAGGCCGGCGTCACCGACGTGGCCGGCTGGCTGGCCCGGGCCGAGAAGCCCGAGCCCTACCTGCAGAGCACCCTCTACACCAAGGTGGTGCTCGCCCTGCTGACCGGGCGTAGCGCCGCCGACCTGCTCGACGTACAGCGCGCCGAGCACCTGCGGATGATGCGCGAGCTGACCCGCCGCAAGCGCGACGGCGACCTGGCCGAGCAGCTGATCTGCGACCACGCGCTGTTCCACCTGGAGGCCGACCTGCGCTGGCTGGAGCTGACCGCCGCCCGCCTCGACGACCTGGCCTCGGCGGTGCTGGCGTGAGCGCGCCGCTGCTGGCCGCCGAGGACCTGCACCGCTCCTTCGGGCCCACCCGCGCCCTGGCCGGCGCCAGCCTGCGGGTCGACCGGGGCGAGGTGGTGGCGGTGATGGGCTCGTCCGGCTCCGGCAAGTCCACCCTGCTGCACTGCCTCGCCGGCATCGTCCGGCCGGACTCCGGGCGGGTGCTGTTCGCGGGGCGCGACCTGGCGGCCCTCTCCGACGCCGAGCGCAGCGCCCTGCGCCGCGAGGCGTTCGGGTTCGTGTTCCAGTTCGGCCAGCTGGTGCCGGAGCTGACCTGCCTGGAGAACGTGGCGCTGCCGCTGCGGCTGGCCCGGGTCGACCGGCGCCAGGCCGAACGCCGGGCCGCCGAGTGGCTGGACCGGCTGGAGGTCGGCGAGGTGGCCGGCAAGCGGCCCGGCGAGGTCTCCGGCGGGCAGGGGCAGCGGATCGCCGTCGCCCGGGCACTGGTGACCCGACCGGAGGTGATCTTCGCTGACGAGCCGACCGGCGCGCTGGACTCGCTCAACGGCGAGCGGGTGATGAAGCTGCTCACCGGGGCCGCCCGGGAGACCGGCGCGGCGGTGGTGCTGGTGACGCACGAGGCGCGGGTGGCCGCGTACTCCGACCGGGAGGTGGTGGTGCGCGACGGCCGCACCCGCGACCTGGAGCCCGCGGCGTGAGCCGGCTACGTGGTGGCGCGGCCGACCTCACGATGGGCGCCCGGATGGCCTTCACCGGCGGCCGGGACGGCTGGCTGCGCGCGGTGCTGACCGCGCTCGGGGTCGGCATCGGCGTGGCGATGCTGCTGCTCGCCGCCGCGGTGCCGCACGCGCTGGACGCCCGGGAGGCCCGCGGGGACGCCCGCGACGACCTGCGGATGGGCGAACAGATCCCGGCCGCCGGCAACACCCTGCTGATCCGGGCGACCGACACCAGCTTCCACGACCGGCCGATCCGGGGCCGGGTGCTGCGCCCCGAGGGGCCGGCCGCGCCGACGCCGCCGGGGGTCGCCGCACTGCCCGGGCCCGGCGAGGTGGTCGTCTCCCCCGCGCTGCGCGACCTGCTCGACTCGCCCGACGGCGCGCTGCTCGCCCCGCGACTCGGCGGCGCCCGGATCACCGGCACCATCGGCGCCCAGGGTCTGGCCGGGCCGAACGAGCTGGCCTACTACCTGGGCAGCGCCACCCTCTCGGCCGACGAGGGCGCGTCCCGACTGGACGCCTTCGGCGGCGGACTACCCGGCGAGGGCTTCGGCCCGGTGCTGATGCTGCTCACGGTGATCATCTTCGTCGTACTGCTGCTGCCCATCGCGGTCTTCCTCGGCGCGGCCGTGCGGTTCGGCGGCGAACACCGGGACCGCCGGCTGGCCGCGCTGCGGCTCGTCGGCGCGGACGCCGCGATGATCCGCCGGATCGCCGCCGGGGAGGCCGCGGCCGCCGCGCTGCTCGGCGTCGCGGTCGGCGGCCTGCTCTTCCTCGCCGGACGGCAGGTGGTGCCGCTGGTCACGCTGATGGACCTCAGCGTGTACGCGGCCGACGTGCGCCCGCCGCTGCCGCTGGTCGTCGGGGTCGCCCTGGCGGTGCCCGCGCTGGCGGTGCTGGTGGCCATGGTGGCGCTGCGCGCCGTGGTGGTCGAGCCGCTCGGGGTGACCCGTCGGGCCACCCCGGTGCGCCGCCGGCTGGTGTGGCGGCTGCTGCTGCCCGCCGCCGGGCTCGGGCTGCTGCTGTCCGCCACCGCCGGCGTGACCCCGGCCGGGGCCGAGAACCAGACCGCCGCCGGCGCGGTGCTGCTGCCGGTCGGCACGGTCACCCTGCTGCCCTGGCTGACCGACCTGGTGGTCCGCCGGCTGCGCGGGGGGCCGGTGCCGTGGCAACTGGCGGTGCGCCGGCTCCAGGTCGACAGCACCGCCTCGGCGCGGCTGGTGAACGGCATCGCGGTGGCTGTCGCCGGCACCATCGGGCTGCAGATGCTCTTCGCCGGCGTGGCCGGCCAGTTCACCACGTCGACCGGGCAGGATCCGTCCCGCGCCCAGGTGCTGGTGCAGTTTCCGGCCCGGCCGGACGCCACCGCCGCGCTGGCCCGGCTGGCCGCCGCCCCCGGCGTGACCGGCGGCACCGGCACCCTGGTCACCGGGGTCACGGCCGCCGACGGCTACGCCGATCTGCGGATCGGCGACTGCGCCGCGCTGGCCGAGTTCGCCCGGCTGGACCGCTGCGCCGACGGCGACGTGTTCCTGGTCCGTGAGCCCGACGACGGAGGCCGGTCCGCGGCCATCCGACCCGGCGCCACGGTGGCGGTGGGCGACGGCGACGCCACCTGGCGGGTGCCCGCCGCCGCTCGGGAGGCATCGATCCGGCCTCATCCGGCGGGCTACCAGCAGACGGCTGTGCTGGCCACCCCGGCCGCGGTCGAGCAGGCCCGGCTCGGTCCGCTGCGCGCGGACGCGTACCTGCGGCTCGCCCCCGGGCAGCCGGACGCCGTCGAGCACGTCCGCAACGCGGCCGCCGGTGTCGACCTGTTCGCCGGCGTCCTCACGCTGACCGGCACCACCCAGGCGACCAAGTTCGTCAACATCCAGCGCGGCCTCTACATCGGCGCGGTGGTCACCCTGCTGCTGATCGCCGCCAGCATGCTGGTCGGGGTCCTGGAGCAGCTGCGGGAACGGCGCCGGCTGCTGGCCATGCTGGTCGCGGTCGGCACCCGGCGGGGCACGCTGAGCTGGTCGGTGCTCTGGCAGACCGCCGTGCCGGTGCTGGTCGGGCTGGCCCTCGCGGTGGTCTTCGGGCTGGGGCTGGGCGCGGTGCTGCTGCGCATGGTGCAGGCCCCGGTGGTCATCGACTGGTCGGTGCTCGCCCTCTCCACCGCGCTCGGCGCGGCGGTGGTGCTGCTGGTCACCGGGCTCAGCCTGCCCGTGCTCTGGCGGCTCACCCGCTCGGACGGCATCCGCACCGAGTGACCCGTGGCCCCGGCCGGCGCTCCTCCGCCCGGCCGGGGCCCCGGCGGGCGGACGGGAGCAGACGACGACGGTCGCCACCGCCGGCCGGGGCGGTCAGGCCGGCGGCGGCGCGGGGCTCGACGCCGTCGCATCGGCCAGCAGCTCGGCCAGGTGTACGGCCCGGACCCGGGATCGCCGCCGCCGCAGTCCGGTGCGCAGCTGCCGCAGGCAGCCGGGGTTCACCGCCACCACCAGGTCCACCCCGGCGGCCTCGATCTCGTCGATCTTGGCGTCCAGGATCCGGCGGGAGTCACGCGGCCGCAGCAGGGAGTACGTGCCGGCGGCGCCGCAGCAGGTGGCCGCCGAGGGCAGCTCGACGTAGTCGGCGACCTGGCGCAGCAGCGCCCGGGGCTCGGCGAAGACCCCGAGGCCGTTGCGCAGGTGGCAGGAGTCCTGCAGGGTGACCCGGGCCCGGCGGCCGGCCACCCGCAGCTCGACGCCGGCCGGCCGGCCCGCGAGCCAGGTGGACAGCTCCCGCACCCGCCCGGACCCGAGCACCGAGGCCAGGTGCGCCGCGCAACCGCCCGAGGTGGTGACGATGGTGCCCGGCAGTTCCGCGCCGAGCCGACGGGCCAGCCGCTCACCGCCGGCCAGGTCGCCGTTGTGCGCGTGCAGCGCGCCGCAGCAGCCCTGCGCGGTCGGCGCGGCCAGCGCCGGGTCGAGGGCCCGGGCGGCGCGACTGACCGCCGGGAAGAGGCCCCGCTCGAAGCAGCCCAGCATGAGCTGCGCGGGCGGCTGCTCGACCAGGGCGGGGCCCGGCGCATCGGCAGCCGGCTCGACGGCCGGGGTCGGAACGGTGGACACTCCGGTGGTCCCGGCCGGGGCCGGGGTGGGCGGCCGCGGGGTTCCCGGGGCCGCCGGCGGGGTGAGGGCCGGGCCGCGGGCGGCGCCGCGGACCAGGCCGAGCAGGCGGAGCAGCCACCGCTGCTCGGCGACCAGCATCAGCGCCCGGGCCAGCAGCGGCCGGCGCCGGCCGCGCCACTGGTGCACCCGCCACTGCTCCAGCAGGCTGCCGTACTGCACGCCGGCCGGGCAGACCGGTTCGCACGCCCGGCAGCCCAGGCAGAACGAGGACTGCTCGGCGAGGGTCGGGTCGTCCGGGGGCAGAGTGCCGTCCTGCAGCGCCCGCATCAGGGTGATCCGGCCCCGCGGCGAGGACGCCTCGTCCCCGGTCATCGCGTACGTGGGGCAGGCGGGCAGGCAGAAGCCGCAGGAGATGCAGCGGGACAGCTGCTCCGGGTCGAACACGTCGCCGGTCACGAGCCCAGCTTTCCGGGGTTGAGGATGCCCGCCGGGTCGAAGGCGGTCTTGATCCGGCGGAGCAGGGCGAGCTGGTCGTCGCCGAGCCGGGCGGCGAGGAACGGCAGCTTCGCCGCACCCACCCCGTGTTCGCCGGTGATGGTGCCGCCGAGGTCGAGGGCGGCGGCGAAGACGTCGGCGAACGCCGCCTCGGCACGGCGTACCGCGTCGGTGTCGGCGGCGGATTTGAGCACGCAGGTGGGGTGCAGGTTGCCGTCGCCGGCGTGACCGAAGGTGGCGATGGCGACCCGGTGCCGCGCGGCGATCGCGTCGATCCGGTCGACCATCTCGGCGATCCGCGGCCGGGGCACGGTGGCGTCCTCCAGGATGGTCACCCCACCCCGGCGGGACAGCGCGGGCAGCGCGCAGCGCCGGGCGGCCAGCAGCGCCTCGGCCTGGGCGACCTCCCGGGCGGTGGTGACCTCCACGGCACCGGCCTCGGCGCAGGCGGCACCCATCCGGTCGAGGTGGGTGGCGACCAGGTCCGGCGGGCCGTCGTCGCCGAAGAGCAGCAGGGCGCCGGCGTCGGTACGCAGCCCCAGGTGGGCGAAGTCCTCCACCGCGTCGATGCAGGCCCGGTCGAGGAACTCCAGGGTCGCCGGCACCACCCCGGCCCGGATCACCCCAGCCACCGCCTCCCCCGCCTCGGCCAGCGACGGGAAGTACGCCACCCCGGTGTTGGCGGACGCGGGCGCCGGCAGCAGCGCCACGGTCGCCTCGGTGATCACCGCGAGGGTGCCCTCGGAGCCGGTGAGCAGCCGGGTGAGGTCGTAGCCGGCCACGTCCTTCCACAGTCGGCCTCCGGTGCGGATCACCTCGCCGGTGGGCAGCACCGCCTCCAGGCCGAGCACGTAGTTGCGGGTGACCCCGTACTTCAGGCCGCGCAGCCCGCCGGCGCAGGTGGCGATGGTGCCGCCCACGGTGGCGACGGTCCGGCTGCCCGGGTCGGGCGCCCAGAGCAGCCCGCGCCCGGCGGCGGCGTCGGCCAGCGCGGCGCTGGTCACGCCGGGCTGCACCCGGGCCAGCAGCTCGTCCGCGCTGACCTCGAGGATGGCGTTCAGCCGGGTCAGCACCAGCACGATCCCACCGTGCAGCGGCACGGTGGCCGCGCAGAGGTTCGAGCCCGCGCCGCGCGGCACCACCGGGACGCCGTGCCGGGTGGCCAGCGCCAGCACCGCGGCGACCTCGGCGGTGTCGGCCGGGAACACCACCGCGTCGGGCCGGTGCGTGAAGAGTGGGGTGGCGTCGCGGGCGTACGCGACGAGGTCGCCGTCGGCGTCGTGCACGTTTCCCGGGCCGACGATGCCCCGCAGCTCGGCGAGGACGGTCGCGGACAGCGCCATGCCAACCCTTCCCGGCGCGCCGGCCGCGCCCGGAGATTTCTGCCGACCATCGCCGAATGGTCGGCAATGACTTTCACCGGATCATAGTGAGCCACGCCAGCCAGGTGAAGACAGCCGCTCGGCGAAACCACTGACCTGCGCGCGCGCCAGGTGCACCGACCGGCCAGCCGGACGGCGGCCGGGACAACCCGCCGCCACCTGCTCCCTAACCCGGGGCGCCGGCCCGGTGACCGCCCGCTGCCCGGCCTCGGTGCCAGCGCGGCGATCACCGGATACCTCGGGCCGGTGGCAGGTGCTCCCACAGGGCGGCGTACTCGCCCACGGTGAGGAAGGACGGGTTCGCCGTTACCGCTCATGTAGCGTTAGTTAGCTTATGATCGGCAGTCCCGCCTTGCGGTGGGACGGTCCCGGTCTTGCCCGCCGTGGCGGTGCCGGGTTGACGCTTCGCAGCCACCGGCCCCGCGTGCGGGGTCTTACGGTCGGCTCCACGTCCGTTTTGCGTCTCCGAGCCACTCCCGGCGACGGTGGCCGCCAGGGCGGCCAGGTTGCGTGCGGCGTTGACGTCCCGGTCCAGGACGAGGCCGCAGGTGGTACAGGTGAAGGTGCGTTCGGACAGGGACAGCTTGGTTCTCACCGTGCCGCAGCCCGAGCACGTCTTGGACGAGGGATACCAGCGGTCGGCCACCACCAGACGGCCCCCGTACCACCGGGTCTTGTACTCCAACTGCCGGCGGATCTCGGCGAAGCCGGCGTCACTGATGCGCCGCGCCACCCTGTGTTTGCGCAGCATGCCGGCGACGTTGAGGTCCTCCACCACGACCGTGCCGTAACCGGTGGCGAGGCGGGTGGTGAGCTTGTGCAGGCCGTCACGGCGCAGGTTCGCCACCCGGGCATGCGCCCGGCCCAGCGCTGCTCGGGCGCGACACCACCGCTTCGAGGCATCACGCCGGGTACGCCGGCCGGGGCCGACCTTGCGGGACAACCCACGACTGATCCGGCGCAGCCTCCCCAGGGCCGCACCGAGATGTCCCGGGTTCGGCACCAGCTCCCCGGTGGACAACACCGCCAGGTGCGTCACCCCCAGATCGACACCGACCGTCGCATCCGGACACGCGGGTGCACGTTGCGCGCGCTGCACCTCGCAGGTGAACGACACGTACCACCGGCCCCCGTCACGACGCACCGTGGCCGACAGGATCCGGGCGGTCCCGGCCTCCAACCGGCGGGCCAGCTTGCGAGCCGACTCGTGCAGCTTCAACCGGCCCAGCCGGGGAAGAGTGACATGCTTACGGTCGGGTTCGATGCGGATGGTGCCGGTGGTGAACCGCACCGTCGGTGTCGACCGGTGGCGGGACTTGAACCGGGGAAACCCGACCGGCCGGCCGGCCCGCTTACCCGAGCGAGAGTCGGCCCAGTTCTTCAACCCACGAGCGAGGGCGTCCAGGCCGGTGTTGTACGCCTCCTTCGAGTAATCCC
>NZ_JBRIQN010000041.1:0-55149 GCF_052981855.1 Micromonospora sp. LZ34 | reverse complement strand
CTCGCCGTCCGCTTCCAAGCCGTCCTGACCATCACCATCATCACCGAGTGGCTCTGACCGGCTTATGAAACACGCCTTAGATGCGTCTACTCAATTCGCGAAGGTGACGATCTGGGCGGTGCCGGGCGCGACCGTGACGGCCGATGACCGGTGGTCGACCGCAACTGGCGTCGACTGTGGCGTGCCGGTGGGCATCCCGGTGGGCGATACCGCCTGCTCGCCGAGAGTGATCCGGCTGGCATCCAGTGAGGCGAAGCCTTCGAGGGCCGAGCTGCGCAGCGTCACCGCGCTGGCCGTGCGGTACGACATCGGCAGGTTGAGTGCCACACGTTGGTCGGTGGCGCCCACGGCGGCCGGATCCTGGACGTTGACCAGCACCACGGTCAGCGTTTCCTCGTCGCTCAGCACGCCGTACGCGCGGATCTTGTCGAGGTAGCTGTCGGGGAGATCGAGGTCCACGAACCGTCCGCGGGGAACCTGGCGGAACGCCCAGATGCCGTAGTACAGCGGGGCGGCGGAGAGCTCGTTCGCGGCCAGGGCTGCCTCATCCGCCGCGCAGAAGGCGCCGTAGTACCGGTAGGAGATCGGGTACTCGGCGGAGTCCCGTGCCTTGAAGTCGCCGCACACGGCGGCGGTGTTCGTGTGTAGCTGCAACTTGTGCACACCGCTCTGCGCGGCCTGCAGCAGGTAGTCCAACGACCAGAGGGAGGTGGCGTAGGAGTTGCTCACCTGCGGCATTCCACTGCACGAGGCGCTGTTCGACTCGTTGACGGTGACCGGGACCGTGTCGTGAAGCCGGCGGCTGATCGCCATGATCCCCGCCAGTTTGCTGCGCGTGCTCGTGTGCGTCTCCGGTGACATGAGCTGGTCGATGGTCACCTGCCGGTTGCCGCAGTGGCTCCACGGGTACCAGTGCGAGGCGAGCTCCGCCATGACCTGTTGCGGGTTGGTGGGCGTGTCGGCGAGGGCGGCGGTGACGAACTCGTCCAGCCTGGTGTTCGTCTTCGCGGTGTTCGCCGACGGACCGACCATCTTCATCCGAGCCTGCGGGATTGCGGCGTCAATGGCCACCTGGTACCGCTTGATGGTCTCCCACAGCTGCGGCCCGCTCAGCGTGGTCACGTTGTCGTACTCGTTGCCGACCTCCACGGCCAGCAGGTCGTCGCCGAGCGTTTCGTATGCGGCCTTCACCTCCGCGACGACCTGATCGAGCGTCACCGGGGGCGACGGGTCCCTGGTGGGATTCTTCACCTGAGCCGGATCGATGATCGCCTTGAGCGGGGCGCCGAGCGTGACCTTCCAGCCCGTGTCGTCCAGCAGCTTCTTGAGCTCGTCCAGGTCCTGCTGGTCGACGGTCCCGCCGATGGCCTGCGGCGGCGCCGGTACGTCACTCCACTGGCCGAACGCCGGCCACACCAGGTCCATGGAATAGCCCCCGAGCCGGATCACCCCCTGCGGACCGAGCGTGCGCAGCCGTTGGCTCATCCGCCCGATCGTCAGATAGCCGTGCGCGAAGTCCGCCGACTCGACCGAGAAGCCCTGGAAGTCCGGCCGTAGCTGCGGGTTCTGCCCGTTCACGGTGGCGGTGAGGGTGAGTGAGGTCTGCGCGGTCGCCGGATTGCCGGCGGCGGCGGCCGCGCTGCTGGCAATCGTCGCCAAGCCGGCGACAGCGGCGATGACCGCCCGCCGCAGGATCGCGCCTCGTCTGCTGGTTGCGGTTGTCCGGGAAGGGACGGTGTTGGTCGGCGTGACAGGTGGGGGTGCCGGTTGAGGACTCATGCGAATCGCCTCTCTCTTACGCGACTGCGACCTAGCGATCGCTCTCGTTCACTCGGCGTACGCTTCGACTTCCATGACCCTGCTGTAGCGGTGGTCGTTGGTGTCCAAAACGACCACGCGGAGCGCGCTCGCCGAAGTCGGCGCAAAGGTCGACTCCACGACGCCGGCGAGGTTTCCACGGACTTCTGCCACGATCTGCCACGCGCCGTCGACCTGCAGCTGGACGTCGTAGTCGCGGAGGCCCCAACTCGACGCCGGGTACTGGGGATTGTCCAGCGTGTAGATCTTGACCCGGCCGAGACGCACCGGACGGGCCCAGGTGGCGGTGAGCGAGTCGGGGAATGCTCCGGGTGTGCCGTCGTTCCACCCGCCCGCACCGTTGTTCCAGTGCGCGGAGTCGGTGATTCCGTTGTTGGCCAACGACGGCGAGGAGTTCGGGTGCGTGCTGGCCGCGGACATCGTGGCGACTCGCGCCCAGTTGTCGGTCGCCACGAGCGCCACTGTTGCCGACTCGTCGCCGACCCGGAAGGTCAACGTGCCGTCCTGCGCGTCGCCATCCCGCACCACCGTCACTCGGGCGTCAGCGGTACCGCCGGCCGGCACGGTCACCGGCGGGGACTCGATGGTCGCCCGGTAACCCGGGCCGGCGGCCACCTCAGGCCGTACGACCACACCCGATTCGGTGGTGTTCTGCAGTTGGAACACCACCTGCGTGGGCTGGCCGGGCAGGGTCAACAGCTCCTGCGGGGAGGCGCCGGTCACCACGACGGGTGGCAGAACCGAGTCGGGATCCACCATGGCGAGTGCGTTCAGATGCCAGTACTCGCCGGGGACGCTGGACAGGCGGAGGTCGACGATTTTCCCGGACGGTCCGCCGTCGAGCGTGAAGGTCAACCACTCAAACTCGTTGCCGGCGAGCGAGCGACTGCGGGCGATCTCGACGCCGTCGACGCTGACGATGGTGGGCTGCGAGCGAACAACATCGCCGATGAGCAGGTAGGTGGGGTACGAGCCCGGGGGCACGGCGATGCGCAGGGTGCGGGCCGGGACGTCGGCGCAGAAGTCGCGCCGCAAGGGGTCAAGGGCCGACCCGCGGTCGCGCTGCTGCGGCGGGGTCCCGACCCAACCGATGCCGCGCTGCGCATCCCAGGCGCTCTGCGGGGTCAGCCGCTCGTAGCCTTGCAGCAACGGGCTGGATGGGGACCCGGCGTCGAGGGCGCGTACGCAGCGCCGGGCGATCGGAGCCACCAGCAGGCTGGTGTCCGTACCGCCGAGGACCGGCAGGCCACCCGCCTGCACCTCCGCACTCACGGATACGATCGCTCCGACCGCCGGTGGACTGATGGGCAGGTCGAGAACCTCGAACTCCCGTGTTTCGATCACCCGGTTCGCTGTTCCGGCCATCCAGCCGTCGGGTGTCGTGAGCCGCGCGACAACCTCGATCTGGTCCGGCGAGGCATTACCGATCTCGACCGGGAGGCGGTTCGGCCAGCCTCCGAGGACCAGCGCCACGTCGGGATCGGCGAGTTTGATCTGCACCCACGAGCGCCGTTCGTCGAGCTCCCGGCTGAGAGCGAAGAAGTAGGCGACGATGGTGTCGCGCCAAACCGTGGCATGAGCGACCTGCGCGTCAAAGCGCTCGGCGACCTCCGCGTGCCGCTGGCCGTCCACCCATCGCCCGAGGCCGTCCCAGGTGCGGCGCTCGCCTTCAGCGGCCGCGAGCCCGTCGAAGTGGGTGTCATAGATGTGTTGGATCACCGTTTTGCCCGAATGCAGCCGGTGGGTGTACGGCACCCGGTGCATGAACAGGAGTAGCTCGTCGGGAACGGACTCGAGCGACTCGTAGATTCGTTTCCACGGCTCGTGATAGAGGCCGGTGTACCCGGTGCCCGTCGCGACCGTCCGGTCATAGCCCACGGATGTGCTGTCGGCGTGCTGCCCGCTCTCAGGGCTGGGATCGTAGTGGGCGCCGTTGCCGGCAACCATGTTTCCGATACCGAGTGGCGACGTGTAGTCCTCGAACGTCGCCCACGAACCGAGCAGCATCGCGGTCAGCGGCTTGACGAGCTGCGGGTGGGAACCGAAGGTCATCCGGACCCATTCCTCGCTGATCTGGTCGGCTGAGAGGCTGGGGTCCCAGGCAAGACGCCCGTAGCCGTAGGAATTGGCGGCCGCGAGGTGGTGCCCGGTCCAGTTTCGGTCGTCTCCGAAGTTGGATACCCCGGACATTCCGCCGTGGATCGCGCCGAAGGCAGACGTGTCCACGACACGGGCCACCGTCGTCCCGGCACCCTTTGCGAACGTGTCGAAGTCCAGGACCTTCTTCCACCAGGGCACGAGGTAGCACAGGTGGGTGGAGTGGCCGGTGTGCTCCTGTGTGACCTGCAGCTCCAGGGTCATGTTGGTGCGGGGCATGGCTCCGAAGAGCGGGTGCACGGGTTCCCGGACGTGGAAGTCGACCGGCCCGTACTTGGCCTGTACGACCGCGTTGTCAGCGAAGCGGCCGTCCAGGGGCGTGAAGGTGCGGTACGCGTCGGTGGAGACGTCCCCGTCGCTCAGGTCGTAGACGAATGCCCGCCAGATGACCAGGCCCCCGTGGGGCGCGACGGCTTCCGCGATCACGTTGGCACCGTCGGCGTGCGTACGGCCGTACTCGACCGGGCCCGGCTGACCCTCCGAGTTGGCCTTGACGAGGAAGCCGCCGAAGTCGGGAATCCGGTCGTAGATCTCCGCCGCCTTGTCGCGCCACCACGCCTTGACCCTCGCGTCGAACGGGTCGGCGGTGGGGAGTCGACCGAGGAGGATCGGACTGGCGAAGTTGGCCGACAGCATCAGTGTCACGCCCCACGGCCGCAGCGCGTCGGCCACGGCGGCGACCTGGTCCAGCATCACCGCGGTGAGGAACTGAGGATTGGCGTTGACATTGTTGACGACGGTCCGGTTGATCCCCAGCGATGCCAGGGATCGCGCGTAGTCAGTGACCCGGGGTGACAGCCCGGGCACCGACCACTCGAAGAGGGACCCGCCGGCGTACCCGCGCTCCACGGTGTCGTTGATGTTGTCCCAGTGATTGAGGATGCGCAGAGAGTTCACCGGCCGCTCGCGGACGTCCAGTCGACCGATCCGCTCCTCGGTCTGCAGGAGCCGCAACAGGTGGAAGCTGCCGTACAGCACCCCACGGTCGCCTGCGCTGGCCACCACCAGAAGGTCCTCGCCACCGCGACGCACCTGGCGCAGGACGAAGCCCTCCGGGCCAAGTTCAGCCAGGTCCGCGGCGGGCACGGTCTCCCGTACGACGGTTGAGCTGCTCGGGGTGCCCAGCACGACAGCGCCGGCGCCGGCAGGCTCGGACGCTGTGGGGATCTCATGGTCCAGCAGTCCGGCAAGCCCCCGCGCCAGCTCCGCACCCGCGGATCGCAGCACCGGCGAATCGCCCTGACGTACGACGTGTGTGAAGGTGCGCCGATACTCCGTACGTCTGGCTGGATTGCCGACCCGTCGGTACCGCAGCCACAGCTCGTACCCGTTCTCGGTGGGCATCTCTTGCGGCGCCCGCCCGGGTTGAGCCTGCGCCGACCGCGCCCCCGTGGGCGGCAGCCATGCGCTGGCCGCAACTCCCGCGCTGGCGGTGAGCAGGTTTCGCCTGGTCAGTCCCGACATCGTCTCCCCCAACTCGTCCGAACTGCCGGAACCGGGCTGAGGTTCGCGCCCTGTCCCGGACCTGAGCTGCTGGTCCTCGTCATCGCGCCCTTTGCATCACGAGCGCGACCAGGCGCCAGTACCGGTCGCGTTGGGAGCCGACGAGTTCCAGATCGGCGGTACGGCCTTCGACCCCGCCGTTCAACGAAAACGTGAACCAGCGGAACTGCCCCTGCGGGATGATCTCCGCGCCGGAGGAGCCGAGAACGGTGTCGTTCTCGCGGATGGTCGTGGTGCCCGCGGGCGCGAAGGCGTCGCCCGTCAGGACGTGGACCTGGTGCATGCCAGGTGGCACCGCCACCCTCAGCACGTAGGGTGCGTCGCGGCCCAGCACGAAGTCGCGCCGGAGGTCGTCGAGCAGGTTCCGGTCGCGGACGTCGGGCTTTCCCTCGACCCAGCCGTACCCCCGGGCTGGGTCCCAGGTGTGGTCGGGCGCGAGTCGCCGGTACGTCGCCAGTACGGGGCTCGCCTCGCTGCCGGCGTCCAGCGCGAGCGGTACCTCGTTGCCGGGTGGCACGGCAACCACCGACAGGTCGCGCTCTCCGTCTGCCACCTCGACGTCGGCGGTCACCCGGACGCGCACGGTCGTGATCGTGGGGACCAGAGACGGCGTGGCCCTGACCCGCACGGTCTCCTCCGTCCCTGGCGGCAGCACGTGGGTTACCGGCTCGGTCACCCAGCCGTCCGGCACCTCCAGCTTGATCGTGATCGGGACGGGTTGGTTCCCGGTGTTCGCGACGGAGACGGCGACCTCGGCCGCCCGTCCGCCCAGCCATACCGACTCGGCCTCGACGTCGGTCAGTACGGCTGGCGGCAGGACCGAGTCGGGATCCACGATGACCAGCGCGCAGAGGTGCCAGAACTGATCGGGGACGCTGTCGAAGGTCAGGTCCACGTCACGACCGATGGCGCCGCCGTCCAGCGTGAACCGGACCCAGGCGAAGGAGCCGCCCGGCAGGTGCGGGCTTTCCGCCACCCGCTCTCCGTCCACGGTGATGAATGTGGGGTACGAGTCCGGCCCTCCGTCCCCGACGAGCACCGCGACGTCGTGGCGCCCGGCGGGAACGGCAACCCGGAGGGTGCGCGCGGGGTAGTCGCCGCAGAAGTCGCGTCGCAGGGCGTCCCACGCTCCTCCCCGGTCGCGATCCTGGGGAAGGGCCCCGACCCATCCGAAACCGCGCTTCGGGTCCCAGGCGGTGGCGGGAGTCAGCCGGTCGTAGTCGCGGACCAGGGGACTGCTGGCTGAGCCGGCGTCGAGTGCGAGCAGGCAGCGTCTGCCGGCGGGGGTCACGACGAAGAGCTTGCCGGTGCTTCCGAGGGTGTCCAACTCTGTGGGCTCGAGGGCGAGGTCGAGGGCGAGGATGTCCGAGGTGAGGGGCGGCTGCACCGGCAGTTTCACCGTCGCGAACACCGTCGACGGGATCCTCCGCTCGCCCCGCGACGCGTTCCAGCCATCGTCAGGGACCACGACGCTGGCGCGAACGGTGAGGTCATCGACGGTGGCATTGCCGATCTCGACCGGCAGGCGGTTCGGCCACCCGCCGAACAGCACGGCCGAGGCTCCACCCAGATCCGTCTGCAGCCACGCGCGGCGATCGTCGAGCCGCCTGCTGTAGCGGAAGAAGAACGAGACCACGATGTCGCGCCACAGCCGAGCGTGCGCCAGTTGGGCTGCGAAGGTGCTCAGCACGTCGGCGTGTCGCTGCGCGTCGACGTCGCCGGCGATCCGTTCCCAGGCGTCGCGGTACGTGCGCGCGCGGTCGAGTCCTTCGAAGTGGCTGTCGTAGATGTGCTGGATCACGGTTTTGCCCGACTGAAGCCGGTGCGTGTACGGCACTTTGTGCATGAAGAGCAGCAGTTCGTCCGGGACCGAGTCGAGCGACTCGTAGATGTCGGCCCAGTACTTGTGGTATAGGGCCGTGTATCCGGTCCCGGTGGCCGCCGTGCGGTCGAAGCCGGTGCCGGTCGCGTCGGTGAAGTGTGACAGGTTCAGCGTCGATCGGGGGTCCGGATCGAAGTGCGCGCCCAGCGGGTAGGTGAGGTATCCCATGCCCAGGGGCGAGGTGTAGTCCTCGTAGGTGCGCCAGGAGCGCAGCAGCACCTGGGTGAGGGCCGCGACGACGGGACCGTCTGTGCCGAAGGTCATTTGCACCCACTCCTGCGCGATCTCCCTCGCGCCGAGCGTCGGGTCCCAGGCGAGCCGCGCGTAGCCGTGCGTGTTGGCCGCCCCTAGCTGGTAGCCGGTCCAGTCACGGTCGTCACCGAAGTTCACGACGCCCGCGAAGCCGACGTTCGTCTGGCCGTAGGCGTTGCCCCCGACGATGCGGGCCACCGTGGTGCCGGGGCCTTCCGCGTGGGTGTCGAAGTCGAGGACTTCCTTCCATTGCGGGACGAGGTAGCACAGGTGGGTGGCGTGCCCGGTGTACTCCTGGGTGATCTGCAGTTCGATCATCTGGTTGGTGTTCGGCATGGCCCCGAACAGCGGATTCACCGGCTCGCGGACCTGGAAGTCGATCGGGCCGTTCTTCGTCTGAACCACCGCGTTGGCGGCGAAGTCGCCGTCGAGCGGCGCGAAGACGCGGTGCTGGTACTCGGCCCAGTCACCGAACCCCTCGTGCACGAACGAACGCCAGATAATGATGCCGTTGTGCGGGGCGACGAGGTTGGCGAGCATGTTGGCGCCGTCGGCGTGGGTGCGTCCGTAGTCCAACGGACCGGGCTGGCCCTCGGAGTTCGCCTTGACGAGGAACCCGCCGAAGTCGGGAATGGCCTGGTAAATCTCCGCCACCTTGTCGCGCCACCAGGCTTGGACGCGGGGGTCGAACGGGTCCGCCGTTCTGATCGGATCAGCACCACCGGAGGTGAGGATCATCGGGCTGGCGTAGTTGGCGGACAGGTAGAAGGTGACGCCCCAGTCGCGCAACAGCCCAGCCAGCGCCGCCAGGCCCGGGATGCGTTCCGAGGCGAGGAACTGAGCGTTGGCGTTGACGTTGTTGACGACCGTGCCGTTGATCCCGACCGATGCCAGCGCTCGCGCGTAGTCGGTGTAGCGCGGATCCAACGTCGGCAACTCGTCCCAATTGAAGATCGAGCGCCCCGCGTACCCGCGCTCCACCGACCGATTCAGGTTGTCCCAGTGGTTGACCATGCGCAGCGGGTTCGCTGGCCGCTCCCGGACGTTCAGCTGGATGAGCGGTTGTTCGGTCTGCAGCAGCCGTAGGAGGTGGAAAGCGCCGTACAGCACCCCGCGCTCTTCGACGCTGGCCACGACGATGAGGTCGCGGTCGCGGATGTGCCGCAGGAGGTATCCCTCGGCGCCCAGCTCGGTCAGCTCCCCCGCAGGTATCTCAGACCGGATCAGCGCTGAGCTGGCAGGGGTTCCGAAGACGATCGCCCCAGGCTGGGTCGGCTCCGGCGCTGTCGGCGCATCCCGTTCCAGGAGACCGGCGAGGCCGCGGACCAGCTCGCTCTCCGCCGAGCGCAGCAGCGGGGTGTCGCCCTGCCGGACGAGCTGGGTGAACGCTCGCTCGTACTCGCGTCGGCGTTCGGGATGGGCCACCGGTTGGTACCGCAGCCACAACCGATAGCCGTCTTCCAACGGCAGTCTCTCACCAGGGCTCGCGTACGCCGGCCGCGGCTGTGCTCCCGCCGCCCCGAGGTAGGCGCTGAGGGCGACTCCTCCGCCGGCCTTGAACAGGGTTCGACGCGTCACTTCGGGCATGCGGTCTCTCCGATAGGCAGGGCTGGGATGGGGGCAAGGGAAACGTCCGGCTAGCGCTGTGCCCGCTGCGCGGCGTAGAGGTCGTCAACGGAGGGCGCCGCGCCGTGCTGGGCGAGCAGCGACTCCAGGTCACCGGAGAAGTCGCGGGGCAGTCCGCTGCTGGTGTCGGCAACACCCTGCACGCCGACCGTGGCGCTGCACGGTGCGACGTCCGAAATGGCGATCGCGTATGAGCGGTCGTTGGTGATCCGGACGTTCCAGTGGGCCGTCCGCGCCCCGAACAGGGGGCCGGAGGCGGAGGATCCGCCCACGCGCCCGTTGTTCTCGACGGTGATGTCCGTGCGGACATTCTCGAAGGGCAGCGCCCGATGGGTGTCGAAGGTCCCCTCCGCCATGCGCCCGCGGCGGTAGACGTTTCCGGACGACAGCCCTTCCACGTTGAGTCCGTGGTGGACCGCGTCGGACGGCACCGCGACGGTGAACCGCTCAATCTCGAAGTTCTCGATCAGGTTGTCGTTGGACTGCATCCGGCAGGCGAAGCTGTGATGAGCCGCCCGTCCGCCGACCACGACGTCGGTGATCGTGACCGACTTGGCGGACGTGAGCCCGAAGCCGAGGTCGCAGTTCTCGACGCGTACGTTCCGCGCCCAGCAGTCGTGAACCGCCTGGAAGCAGACGCCGTTCGAGCCGGGATGCTTGTTGTGCGCCGTCTGGGGGATCAACTCGTTTCTCACGGTGAGGCGCTCGACGCCGGCGTCATGGACCGCAGGGCCGATGTCGCGCAGCCGGGCGGGCCACCCGGGCCGAAGGTCGTACTTGAGCGGCTGCGTCAGCATGACCAGGCGCTCGCCGAGCGTGGCCTCCACTCGAACCGGCCACTGCAGCGTCGCGTACTGCACGTACTGCCCGCCGGATCCCGTCACGAGCTGGGGTGCCCGGCGTGGCCAGTCGTAGTCCCGGGTGCCGGGGATGTCGCCGGCCAGGTGCTTGAGCAGGCTGGCGTCCGGCGGGTTCTCGCACTCCAGCACGACCATGTCACCGGGCTTCAGCCGGCCGGTGTCGGACACGACGAGGGTCCGCTGGCCACGGGACGCCGCGCCGACCTCGGCGAGCACGTCGCCGAGCAGCCTCCCCTCCGTTCCGGCGTAGTCCTCAGCCTCGCACTGGGCGCGACGCTCAGCCGAGACGAACCAGATCTGTCCGCCGGTCCAGGACCAGCGGCTGTTGCCGTTGGACTGCCGGCTCGGTCGGTAGCCGTCGTCCAGCGGGCGGGTGAAGTGCAGCACGGTCGAGTCGCGGCTGGCTCCCCGGAGCACGACCCCGGACCAGTGCATCCAGACCGGGCCAGACAGCGTGTAGGTGCCCGGGGGCACGAAGACCACCCCTCCACCGCGCTCGCCCGCCTGGCGGACGGCGGCGTTGAACGCTGCGGTGGAGTCTGTCCCGTCCGGGCGCGCGCCAAAGTCGGTGACCGTGCCGATCACGGGCGGCGTTGGCGGCCGATCGCCCAGCCGGTACCCCGCGCCGGAAACGTCCGGCAGGACCGGGTGGGAGCCGGGGGCGCGCCTCCACTGGTCAAGGAGAGCAGCGGAGGCGTCGCTTGCGCGCGTATCGGCCGTGACGTCGGCGCCCCGGGCCGGGCGAGGCGTGCTGGACAGCGCTGTGGCGGCGGTGGCGGCCGCCCCCAACCCGAAAAGCCGCCGCCGACTGATGCTGGGGTGCGTGATCGACATGGCATCTCCTCCGAACCCTCGTCGGGCACCACGGCGAGTGAAATCGTTTGCAGCCACAACATCAAAGAGTTGGTTGGGGGTCAATGCATCCAGAGACTGAAACTTGTTTCAATCCCTGGATGCTCTCACCGGCCATGGTGAGGTAGCCGAGGTCCGCACCCCGCCTGGCCAGTGCTCCGACGCCGAGCTCCGGCGAGGGGTGATCGACTTAGAAACTTGTTTCATCACCACGGTGCATTGACCTACCCGCATCCCGTTTGCTGCGATAGCCGAACCGGCAAACGATTTCAGGACGTTGCGATGCGCGGGCCTGGCGCAGGCGCCTGACAGACCTGAAGGCCCGTCTCCCGACACACATCCGAGGACGTTGTCATGAGGATCCGGCTCCCGAACCCGTTCGCCGCTTGCCTGTCCGCCGGCGCCGTCGTGCTGGCGCTGGTACTGGTCGCGCCCGCCGGCAGCACCGCCGCGGCCGAGCCCGCGCTCCGTTTCATCGCACCGGGCGACGGCAGGCTCATCGGTACGGTCGATCTCCGGGTCGAGGCTCCCGCGGATACCACGGCGGTGCGGTTCTACCTCGACGACGTGCAACTGTCCGAGCTGACCGATCTCTACGCCAGACAGACGAAGACCGCCCCGATCTGGGCGACCGCGACCGACGTCGGGTGGTTCCCCAACGGCTCGCACCGGCTGAGGGCCGAGGCCGACACCCCGTCCGGCACGCTCGCCGTGACCAGGCCGGTTGTCACCGAATCCGCGCCGACCGGGCCGGGCGTCAAGAGCCTCAACGGAGGGTGGCGGTTCTCGACCGAGAGGGACCTGCCCGGCGGCGCGCTGGACGGCGACGTCCCGCAGGCCGTCCGGCCGGAGTACGACGGCGGCACCTGGCCGTCGATCGTGGTGCCCAGCTCGTTCGGCGCGGTGAAGGCAGCGTGGAACGACGACGACGGCCTGGTCGGGGTCTACCGCCGGACGATCGACCTCGATGCGCCGGACCAGGGGGACCGGACCGCTCTCGTCTTCGAATCGTGCTTCTGGTCCTGCAGGTACTTCGTCAACGGCGTGGAGGTGGGCACCAGCACCGGCGGCTATCTGCCGACCCGGCTCGACGTCACCGACGCGGTCCGACCGGGAACGAACACCATCGCGGTGATGGTCGAGAACCGGGTGTTGACCATGGGCGAGTACGCCCGCCCGGTGCAGGGCCTCTACTGGAACTGGGGCGGTCTGCTCCAGCAGGTGAGACTGGAGCGCAGCCCTGCGGTCGCGGTGACCGACACCCGGGCCGAGGGCACCCTGGACGGGCGGCTGACCCTGCGCCCGACCGGCGTCAACGCCACCGTGGCCGCACAGCAGGTAACCGCGATGCTGACCGTCAACGGGCCCGACGGGTCACCCGTGCTCGGCCCGCAGAAGGTGCAGACCACGGTGCCCCCTGGCGGAGGCTCCGCCACCCCGATCACCGTGGAAGTACCCGACCCCGAACCGTGGGATCTCGACCACCCCAATCTGTACACGGTGCACCTGCGCCCCCTCGGCGACGCCGCCGGGCGGGAGCTTGTCGAGCAGACCGGTTTTCGCACCGTCGCCGTTCGCGGCCTCGACCTGCTGCTCAACGGCAAACCCGTCCAGAACCTGCAGGGCTTCAACCGCCACCTCGACTATCCTGGACTGGGCCGAACCCAGCCGGACGGGCTGGCCGAGCGCGAGCTCAAAGCGCTGCACGACAAGGGCTTCCGCATTTTCCGACCGGCCCACTACCCCGCCACTCCCGCGGAGCTCCACGCCGCTGACAAGCACGGCCTGCTCGTCATCGAGGAGATCAACAACATCAGCTCGCAGCCGGGCAGCTTCCTCGGGAGGCCCGACGTGCAGGAGTTCGGCAAGCGGACCCTGGCCCGGATGATCGACCGGGACCGTAGCCACCCGAGCCTGTTCGCCTGGTCGGTCGGGAACGAGAACGCGACCGAGACCGATGGCGCGGTCGACTACGTGCGCAACGTCATCGCGTACGGGCGCACTCTCGACCCGACCCGGCTCTACACCCAGGTCTCCCATCGCCACACACGGGATCGGGCCTACCCCCACCAGGACTTCTTCGCCACCAACTACTACGCCGGCTGGTACTCCACATTGGGGAGCCTCACCTCCCATCTCGACTCGTTGCAGAAGATGAGCGGCAAGCCGCTCCTGCTGACCGAGTACGGGGCCGAGGCGGTGTATCAGCGCGCCGGCCTGGATCGCGGGACCGAGTACTACCAGGCCTCACTGGTCGACGAGCACAACCGCCTGCTCAACGACCGCCCGCACCTCATCGGCAAGATGTACTGGACCTCGACCGAGTTCTGGTGCACCCCCACCTGGGGCGCGGGACAGAACCCCGAACCGGTACCGCCCTTCCACACCAAGGGACTCCAGACCTACTTCCGGGCAAATAAGCTCGGTTGGCGGGTCATGTTCTCGCCGGTGCGGATCGTCCGGACCAGCGTTCTTTCGGCACCCCTCGACCGGCCGGGGACGCTACGCCAGCGGGTGACCATCGCCGACGCACGTGGCCACGGCGGCAAGGGAACGTGGTGGTCGAGCCGCCACCGGGCTTCACCGCACCACCCGTGCCCTTCACGGTGGCCCCCGGTGCCACGACCACGGTCGACGTGACGCTGACGGGCACGCTCACCGCCGCCGACACGATCTCGACCGGCTTCGTGCGGGCCGTCGTCGACTCCGACACCGAGGCCCTGCCGGCGCCGTTCACCATCCGCAGCACTGACACCGTCACCAGCCCGGCCGGCGACGACTTCGGTTCGGGCGCGCTGGACTCCGGCTGGCAGATCGTCCGCCCGGACGACTCCGGCTGGAGCCTTCACGACCGGCCGGGCTCGCTGCGCCTGTCGACGCTCCCCGGTGGCGAGACAGGCGCCACCAACGACGGCCGCAACCTGCTGGTGCGTACCAACACTCCCCAATCCGACTTCACCACGGCCGCAACGCTCGCCGCGCCGCAACTGTCGGCGGACTTTCAGCAGGTCGGGCTCTATGCCTACGTCGACGACGACAACTACGTGAAGTCCGCTCTCGGCTGGGTCGACGGACGGCGAGCACTGGAGTTCCTGGCCGAGTCGGGCGGCAAGGTCGGCACCCGCATTTCGATCCCGTACGCCGGAGAGTCCGCGCACGTGCGCCTGGTGCGCCGCGGCGCGAACCTCACCGCCGAGTACTCCAGCGACGGCCAGGACTGGTACACCCTCGCCGACGCAGGTCTCGCCGGAACGCCCAAGGTGGCGGTACAGGCCGTGGGCGGCAGCGCGAGTCCACCCGTGGTCTCGACGTACGTCGACGACCTCACGGTGCTGACCTCCGGGCAGGTGGAGGTCCACGACCTGACCATCGCTGGCCAGCCGCTGTTCACGGGCGAGGCCGCACAGGCGACGGTCACCGTCGCCAACGGCACCGACCGCCCCGTGCCCGTCAACGCGCGCCTGGCCGTCCCCGACGGCTGGGCCTCGGGGAACGCCTCGCAGTCCGTGCCGGCGTACGGAAAGGTGACGCTCCAGGTTCCGGTGACCTCCGCCCAGGCACCGCAGGTCGCGACCCTCACGCCCGAGGTGACCGCCGAAGGCGCACGGGTGTACGGCAAGCCCGCAACGGAGGTCGTGACGGCGCCGCGGGGTGACCGTGTCTCACTCGCCCTCGACGCCGGCACGCCGAGCAGCGCGCTGCTGCCGACGTACCAACGGCTGTCGCCCTCGGAGGGATGGGATCCGGCCAGGGGTTACGGCTGGGTCGGCGCCGCGCCGCAGGCCCGCGACCGCGGGCGACCGGACGACCTGCGCCGCGACATCGTGACGAACACGGCATCCGCCACGCTCCGGATCGCGGTACCCGCCGGCAGCCATGACGTGTACCTCCTGATCGGGGACGCGAGTTTCGCCGCAGACGCGATGACGGTGTCCAGCGGGGGCCGCACCCTTGCGCATCTGGCCGCTCCGTTGCCGACCGGGAACCACCGCTGGCTGACGTTCTCCATAGACGGGGGCGCAGGCGGCCGAACGATCGACCTCGACCTCGCGGCCGACAACGCCGGTCAGTTCTGGCGCTTCGCCGCCCTGGCCGTGGAGTAGGCGGCGGAGAGGACAGCACAAGATGAGGTACGAGAGGCAGGTCTCGCAGATGTCTTTCACCCGTTCGTCAAGAGCATCGGCTCGACGCGTCCGGATCGTGGCCGTTCTCGCCGCCGCAGCCCTGCTGGCTTGGCCTGGAGTGAGCGTCGCGGAAGCCGGTGGCAGCGAAGCCAACCCCGCGCAAGCCTCCGTAAGGCTGGACCCGCGGCGGATGGTGGGCGGCGGGAACATTCCCGCTCACTTCGTCGGCTTCAGCGTGGAGTGGTCGCTGATCGAGCGTTACATGGGCCCGGCTGCCCGGCCGGCCTTCGCCAACCTGCTCAGCAACCTCGACAGTGGCGTACTGCGGATCGGCGGGTCGTCGCAGGACGTCACGCCCTTCGACGCGGCGGCGGCCAACACCAACCGGGTGATCACCCCGGAGGATCTCGGGTATCTCCGCGCCACCCTCGACGCCGCCAACGGGAACGACGCCGCGGGCAACGGCGCCCCGAGTTGGGGCGTGATCCTCGGCACCGCGCTGGCGCCACCGACCGCGCAGCGCCCCTGGCGGGGGCCGGAGCATGCACGGGCTTTCGTCACGCAGGGCGTCAAGCCGGCGTTCGCGGGCGCCGACAGCGACGTGGCCGGGATCTCGCTCGGCAACGAGCCGGATCTCTCCTACCGCAACAATCCGCAGGCGTACCTGAGGGATTTCGCCGCCTTCTCAAACGCCGGTGTCACCCAGTCGTACCCGATCGTCACGCCGAACACGAGCGAGCCCATCGCGCCTTGGACCGGCATCGCTGATCGCAGCGTGGACACCCGGTTCTTCTGGGACTGGCCGGCCATTCTCGATGCCACGGCGCCGGAGACGAAGGCGAAGGCCGGGGTGTTCGGGGCGTGGGCCGCCGATCATTTCTATCCGCTTGCGCGCACCTGCACCTCGGATCCGTACCGGTGCCCGTCGATCCCGGCGCTGCTCTCCGACGAGCGGCTGGCGAACTTCAACTACCAGGTGTACACCCATGCCAGCGAAGCGGCCCGCCATGGCCTCGGTTACCGGCTCGAAGAGCTCAACACCGCCGCGGGCCGTGGCGCACCTGGCGTCAGCGACGTCGCGGCCAGTGCCGTCTGGGCGCTGGACGCGATGTTCAATGCGGCGTGCCCGCAGCCGCCCCACGCCCCATCGGTCAACGCCGACTGCGGTACCGGCGCGATCGGGGTGAACTTCCACAACGCGGAGGTGCGGGCGTTCTACTTCCCGGAGGAGGGCAACGGCTACTACAACGCCATCAGCTTCGACCCGTCCCCGGCCATGGGCGCGCCGACCCCGGCGCCCGAGTACTACGCCACGCTGCTGTTCTCGCGGTTCGCGCAGGGCACGAGCGGGCTCCGGCCGGTGCCCGTGACGGTGAACGAACCGCACGGCGCGCAGGTGAAGGCCTGGCGCGTCGACGCCGGCGGGTCGGAGCGACGGCTGTTCCTCATCAACAAGGGTGACCAGCCCGTGTCACTGGACGTGGCTGCCCCCGGCGCCCGGTACGAGATCAGCCGGATGACGCCCGACGACCCGACTGGTGCCGGGCGCACACTGGACGCACCCGCCGTACGCATCGACGGGCGGGCGGTATCCGCCGACGGCACGTGGCCGGGGTTTCAGCCGACCGTCGGTGCGATCAAGGCAGAGCACTTCCAGGTCACACTGGGCGCCGGCGAGGCGGCGGCCGTGACGCTGCACGGCCACGATGGGTGACGCAGTCCGCAATCCAGTGCGGTGTCCACCAACGTCCACCGGGTGTCCGGTGGTGTTGTGGATCCTCACCGTGAGGGGGTGAGCGACTCCCCACCGGGTGGTTGGGGGGCGGGCCTCCGCGGGTCAACTGATCCTCGCGCCGCCGGCGAGCGGCGGGAGTCACGTAGGGAGCGGCCGGCGCCGGGGAGGCGCCGGCCGGCTCGACGGTGCGTGACCACCTCGGGCAGCACGACGGCTGTGGGGGTGGTGGGTCCGCCGCCCGGGGTGCGGGTGGCGATGGTGGCGGCCGCGACGAGGTCGCGGTGCCCGGAGAATGCGCAGTGGGGGCAGGTCAGGGTCCGCCCGCGAGGTTCGGGTACCCGGCGTCGGCAGGTGGGGCAGGTGGAGGACGTGCCGCGTTCGTCGACGAGCCGGGGTGATGCCCGCTTGGGTGGCCTTGTGTCGGGTGAGGATCTGGATGAGCGGCCGATCTGCCACTGCCGTAGTCGCAGGTTGTGCCGCCGCCCCGCCGGCAGGTCGAGCAGGCCGCGGGGGTCGCCGACGTGCAGCACCTCGACCCGCTGGCGTACGGCCAGGTGATGACGCTTCGGGCGGCTTCGTGCTGGGCCTGGCGGACCCGCCGCCGACGCCGGCCCTCCACCAGCCGCGCCCGACTATTCGCGCCACCGACCTGAGCCCCGCTGACCCAGTACGGCTACATCGCGGTCCCCCGGCCGCACAACTGATGAGTTGCAGCACGACCAGGTGGCCTGATGGGTGACCTTCGGGCTGCCGCAGCTGCGGCCCGCAGCACGCCCGTTTCGCCGCCCGCCCGGCTTGCCTGCTCCTGGCAAGCCGGGCGACGTGCTCGGCCCGCGGGAGTGCTCTACGACAGGGCCGCTGCAACAGACCGGGTGTCGGTCCGGCCGGCGGCGGGAGGCGAATACGCCTGCTGCGGCAGGCGGTACGCCAGGTCGGTGGCAGTGTCGATGGCTTCGTCCTCCGAGAGCCGGTGCTCCACCACGAGGCGGCCCAGGTAGCCGGCGTCGACGCGCCGGGCGAGGTCGTGGCGTGCGGGGATGGACAGGAACGCCCGGGTGTCGTCAACGAAGCCGGAGGTGTTGTAGAAGCCGGCCGTCTCGGTCACCAGTTCACGGAAGCGGCGCATCCCGTCCGGGCTGTCGAGGAACCACCACGGCGCGCCGAGCCGGACGGAGGGGTAGACGCCGGCGATCGGTGCCAGTTCCCGGGAGTAGGTGGACTCGTCGACGGTGAACAGCACGAGGCGGAAGTTCGGATGGTGCCCGAACGCGGTGAGCATCGGCCGCAGGGCACGGGTGAACTCGGTCGCAACCGGGATGTCGAACCCGCGGTCGGGGCCGAACGCGGCGTGGACGGCCGGATCGTGGTCGCGGAGCACTCCGGGGTGGATCTGCATGACCAGCCCGTCGTCACAGGACATCCGGGCCATCTCGAAGAGCATGTGATCGGCGAAGGCGGCGGCGGCACTGCCGCTCACGCCGCCCTGGTACGCCTCGGTGTAGATCCGGCGGGCCTCGGCGAGTGGCAGGGGTTCGGCGGCAGCGGTGAGGTGGCCGTGATCGGTGGCCCGGGCTCCGGCCAGCGCGAAGGCCTCGCGTCGGCTCCGGAGTGCGGCGAGGAAGCCGTCGTAGTTGCCGGTGTCGATTCCCGAGATCTCCTGGAGCAGCTGTACTCGCCGGACCCATCCGGTGGACCCGACATGGGTCAGTGCGTCCGGACGGAACGTGGGTATCACCCGTGTGCCGAGCCCCGCGGCCCGGAGCCGGGCGTGGTCGTCGAGCGTCGAGGTGGCCGGATCGGTGGTCGAGATCAGCTCGATGTTGAAGGTGTCGAGCAACGCCTGTGGCCGGAAGTTCCGCTCCGCCAGCCGGGCGGCGATGAGGTCGTAGAGCGTGTCGGCGGTGTCGGGGCCGGGAGCGACGTCAATGTTGAGGACCTCGACCAGCTCGTGCTCCAGCCAGTAGCGACTGGGCGTGCCGCGGAAAAGGTGCCAGTGGGCGCAGAACCGACGCCAGATCTGCCGGGGGTCCGTCTCGACCGCACCGCCGTCGCCCCGGGGGACGCCGAGTTGCTCCAGCGGCACGCCCTGCGAGACGAGCATCCGGGTCACGTAGTGGTCGGGCACGACCAGCAGGTGCGCCGGGTCGGAGAAGGGTTCGTCGTCGGCGAACACCGCCGCATCCACGTGTCCGTGCATGCACAGCAGCGGCAGCTCACGGGTCGCCTGGTAGATCCGCCGGGCGACGGCCCGGGTGCGGTCTTCGGCTGGCAGGCCTCGGTCGGGATGCAGACGCAGCTGTGCCAACGCAACTCTCCTCGGCGCTTGGGAACAACCTCTGCAAAGGATTGCAGCAACGCCGTTACGCCACAAGAGGCCAGTCTTCAGCCTGCGGAAACATCGACGCAGCAAAGTATTGACACAAGCATGCAAGCGGTTTCACACTGCCGTTGCACGCCGTTCACGCGATCGAGGGGGTGGGCCTTGCGAGCAACGATCCGCGAGGTGGCACGCGAGGCGGGCGTCTCCCCGTCCACGGTGTCCCGGGCGCTGTCGACGCCCGAGATGGTCAACTTCGCTACTCGGGAACGGGTCCTGCGGGCGGCTCACCGGCTCGGCTACGCACCCAATCGCGCCGCCCGCGGTCTCACCACGGGCCGCACCGGCAACCTCGGGCTGATCGTGCCGGACCTGGCCAACCCCTTCTTCCCGGGCGTGGTCAAGGGCGTGCAGGCCAGGGCGAGGGAAGCGGACTACGCCGTCTTCCTCGCCGACACCGATGAAGACCCGGCAGCCGAGGCGGGGCTGGTCCGCGCCCTCGCCAAGCAGGTGGACGGACTCATCCTCTGCTCACCCAGAGCGCACGAGGACGAGATCCGCGACCTGGCCGAACACGCGACTCTCGTGATGGTCAACCGCCGCTTCGGAAACATCCCGTCGGTCGTCTTCGACAACGCGGACGGAATGCGGCAGGCGGTTGCCCATCTCCAGGCGCTCGGCCACGAGCGCGTCGCCTGGGTGGGCGGGCCACGCACCTCCTGGTCGAACCGGGACCGGCTCCGGGGCGTCCGCGCCGCGACCGCTGCGGCCGACATGGAACTGCACGTGACCGGTCACTTCCCGCCCCAGTTCGAAGGCGGGGTCGCCGCCGCCGACCTCGTCATCGCCTCCGGCGTCACGTCGGTCATCGCCTACAACGACCTCATGGCACTCGGCCTGCTCGGCCGCCTGCGGGACCGCGGCGTGCGCGTGCCGCAGGACATCAGCGTGATCGGCATCGACGACATTCACATGGCGGCGATGTCGGCACCGGCACTCACCACCGTCTCCCTTGCCAAGGAGCAGGCCGGACGCACCGCCGTCGACCTCCTGCTCGCACTGCTGGTGCAGCCCGACGGCGTGCGCAACGCCCGCCGGGAGTTGCCGACCCAACTCTTCGTGCGCGGCTCTACCGGGGTCGCGCGGACCACCTGACCAGCCCCGGCCGACAGGCCACGGCCACACCTCGCGTGCGGGGTGACCGAGGAAGGGACAGTTTCCATGGGCATTACCCGGCGGAGCACCCTCATCGCCGCAGCATCGTCCGTACTCTTCACCGCCGCCTGCGGCGCGCCGGACAACTCCGGCGGAAGCAGCGGCGACAGCGACGGCGCCGTACCGGACAAGCCGAAGAAGGCCGTCACACTCAACGTCCTCGACGTCGCCGGCAATCTCCAGCTGACCCAGGAGATGATCGACGAGTTCGTCGAGAAGCATCCGGACATCATCTCCCGCGTCACCTACTCCAAGGCACCGGCACCGGAACTGGCCGGCAAGATCAAGGCACAGCAGAACGCCGACCGGGTGGACATCGGCCTGGTCCTGACCGGCGTCGACGGACTGGCGGCCGGCATCGACCAGGGCCTGTGGCTGGACCTGCTGCCCACCCACGCGGACCGGCTACCCGGCATGAAGGACTACCTCGAACCGGCGGCGGCGATGCAGAAGCTGGCCGGCAACTCGGGAGTCACCGTCACCTACTACCCGTCGGGCCCGCTCCTGGAGTACCTGCCGGCGAAGGTCCCGAACCCGCCCACCACCGCGGAGGCACTCCTCGCCTATGCCAAGGCCCACCCCGGCAAGGTCCAGTACGCCCGCCCGTCGAACTCCGGGCCTGGGCGCACCTTCCTGATGGGGCTGCCGTACATCCTCGGCGACAAGGACCCGAAGGACCCGATTAACGGGTGGGAGAAGACCTGGGCCTACCTCAAGGAGCTCAACCAGCACGTCGCCTACTACCCGAGCGGTACCACGGAGACGATGAAGAACCTGGCCAACGGATCCGTCGACGTGATCGCGTCGACCACCGGCTGGGACATCAACCCGCGGGTGCTCGGAACGGTGCCCAAGGAGGCCAAGGTCAGCTCCCTGCAGGGGTTCCACTGGGTGACCGACGCCCACTACGCCGTCGTGCCGAAGGGTGCCTCCACCGACATCCAGGCCGCTGTCCTGGCCCTGTTGGCGTTCATGCTCACGCCCGAGCAGCAGGCCAAGGCGTTCGACCAGGGCTACTTCTACCCGGGACCGGCGGTGAAGGGAGCCGAACTGTCGATGGCGCCGCAGAAGAGCCAGGACGCCATCCGCGAGTTCGGCCGGCCGGAGTACGACGCGCTCATCGCGAACAACCCGACCGCGGTCCCCTTGGAGGCGAAGGCCCTGGTGGCGGCGTTCGACCGCTGGGATCGCGAGATCGGCAGCGGAAAGGTCAAGCAGGGATGACCAAGACCAGCTCCGGCTTCTCGGAGCTACGACTCGACGGCGTGTCCCGCCGCTTCGGCAGCCAGGACGCGCTCAGCGACCTGGACCTGACCATCCGGGCCGGCGAGTTCATCGCGCTGCTCGGCCCCTCGGGCTGCGGCAAGTCCACCGCCCTGAACTGTCTTGCCGGACTGCTGCCCCTGACCGGGGGCAGCATCTGGCAGGACGAGCGGCGCATCGACACGCTGCCGCCGGAGCGCCGCGGTTTCGGGATGGTGTTCCAGAGCTACGCCCTGTTTCCGCACATGTCCGTACGCGCCAACGTCGCGTTCGGACTGCGGATGCGGCGACTGCCCAAGGACGAGATCCGGCGCCGTACCGAGGATGCCATCCGTCTCGTCCGCCTCGAGGAGCACGCCGGCAAGCTGCCCGGTCAGCTCTCCGGCGGACAGCAGCAACGGGTGGCCATCGCCCGGGCGGTCGTGCTCGAGCCGTCGCTGGTGCTGATGGACGAGCCGTTGAGCAACCTCGACGCCAAACTGCGTCTCGAGATGCGTACCGAGATCCGGCGGCTGCACCAGTCGCTGGGGCTGACCACGGTCTACGTCACGCACGACCAGGAGGAGGCGCTCTCGCTGGCCGATCGCCTCGTCGTGCTGCGGGACGGCCGGGTACAGCAGATCGGATCCCCGGAGGAGTTGCACACCCGACCGGGCAACTGGCACGTCGCGGATTTCATGGGTTACCGGAACCTCTGGCCGATGCGCGCCACATCGAGGGTGGACGGGTTGGTCACCGTGGAGGCCGACGGGTTGCGGCTGGTCGGCGAGCCGGTCGGCCGCATCGCGCCGGGCGACGCGGTCATCGCCGGCGTACGACCGGAGGACGTCCGGGTCGTCACACCGGGCGCGTCGGACGCGGTGCCGGCCGAGATCGAGGTGGTCGAGTACCAGGGCCGGGAGCTGGCGGCGGAGGCCCGCACGGCCTCCGGCCTGCGGGTGCACGTCCGCACCGAGCAGCGGGTCGCGCCCGGTGACCCGGTCGCGCTGAGCGTGGCCCCGCAACGGCTGCTCGTCTTCCCGGTCGAATCGGACGAGCGGCCCGCCGCCCCCGGTGACCGGGTGGACGCGGTGGTGGAGGAACCGGGGTTGGTCGGATGAGCACCACGGGAAGGCGCGCGACGCGCCCCGCCGGTGCGCCGCAGTCACCTAAGGCGCACTGGCGGCACCGGCTCGCCGAACGCGGCGTCGACCAGCAGTTGTGGCTGCTCGCGCCCGCGGTGCTCTTCGTCGTCCTGCTCTTTCTGTACCCGTTCTTCTACGGGCTGG
Organism: Micromonospora sp. LZ34; assembly: GCF_052981855.1. Classification (NCBI taxonomy): domain Bacteria; kingdom Bacillati; phylum Actinomycetota; class Actinomycetes; order Micromonosporales; family Micromonosporaceae; genus Micromonospora; species Micromonospora sp. LZ34. Next base: position 32,277 of record NZ_JBRIQN010000041.1, on the reverse strand, counting down.
GCCTCTCCTTCCAACCCACCGAGGGTGGCCCGTTCAGCGACTACGCCCGCTTCTTCGGCGACGCGTACCAGCGGGACACCATGTGGATCACGCTGCGCATCGCCCTTCCGGCGGCGCTGCTCAACGTGCTCGCCTCGGTGCCCATCGCGTACCGGATGCGGGGACGGTTCCGGGGCAAGCGGCTGGTCACCATCCTGCTGGTGGTACCCATCACGCTCGGGACCGTGCTGACCGCCCAGGGCCTGCTGAACTTTCTCGGGCCCACCGGATGGTTCAACCGGGTGCTGATGGCGCTGCACCTCACCGACGAACCGGTGCGGCTGGTGCACAACTACTGGGGCGTCTTCTTCTCGCTGATCATCACCGGGTTCCCGTTCGCGTTCCTGCTCGTGCTCTCCTACCTCACCGGCATCGACCCCACCCTGGAGCGGGCGGCGGCCACGCTGGGCGCGGGCTGGTGGCAGCGGTTCCGCATGGTCACCCTGCCGCTGCTGATGCCCGGGCTGGCCACGACGTTCTGTCTGACGTTCGTCCTGGCCTTCAGTGTGTTCCCGTCCGCCGTGCTGGTCGGCAATCCGGCCGGCGAGACCCGGGTCATCTCCATCGCCGCCTACCAGGCCGCCTACGAGCAGTACGACTACCCGTACGCGTCGGCGATCGCCATGATCATGGGACTGATCGAGCTGGTCGTCATCGCGGTGGTGCTGCTCGCCCGGACCCGCTTCTACACCGGATCGACGGGAGGCAAGGGCTGATGAGCACTGTCACCGAGGTGCGCCGGGGTGGCGCGACGGACTCCCGGGACGTACGGCCGCGGCGCCTGGTCGCGCGGCCCGCCGCGTGGCTGGTCTGGGGCGCGGTCATCTTCTTCTTCCTCAACCTGCTCGGCGTCGTCGGATCCGTCCTGGTCAGTTCCTTCGGCCAGCGGTGGTTCGACACCTGGTTCCCTGACGGCTACACCACCAAGTGGTACGGGGCGGCGTGGAGCGACTTCGCCCTGCTGGACGTCATCCTGGTCACCGTGCAGGTCTCGTTGCTCGTCGTGGGGCTTTCGCTGATCATCGGAGTCCCGGCGGCGTACGTGCTAGCCCGTCGCGACTTTCCCGGCAAGCGCCTGGCCTACCTGGCCTTCCTGCTGCCGATCCTGATGCCGCCGATCACCTACGGGATCCCCCTCGCGACGGTGCTCTACAAGTTCGGCTTCGCCGGGCACCTCTCCGGCGTCGTCCTGGCGAACCTCGTTCCGTCGGTCCCGTTCGTGATCCTCACCATGACGCCCTTCATCGAGCAGATCGACCCCCGGATCGAGAGCGCCGCCCGGATGTGCGGGGCAGGCCTGCGGTCGGTGTTCCTCCGGGTGCTGGCTCCACTGCTGCTGCCCGGGATGCTCGCCTCGGCCATCCTCGTCCTGGTCCGGACCGTGGGCATGTTCGAACTCACCTTCCTCACCGCCGGCCCCGACTCCCAGACACTCGTCGTCGCGCTCTACTACTCGATGTCCGCCGCGGGCATCCGGGCGCAGCAGTCCGTCGACGCGATGGCCGTCATCTACACGTCGATGATGCTGGTCCTGCTGGTGATCGCCCTCCGGTACGTCAACCCGACTCAGCTCGTCGCCCGGGTGAAGGAGGACCCGGACGCATGAGTGAGCGCAGTGACCATCTCATCGGGCGCGGCGCAGTCCGGTCTCCTGGCGACACCGACCGGGGCGAGGGGGCCTGGAGCCTGCTGCGCGGCCAGCGCGTCCTGCCGGTGCTGCGGCTGCCGTCCGCGGCGGAGGCCACCGCCGCGGCGACGGCGATGTTCCACCGTGGCCTGAACGTGGTCGAACTGACCGCGACCACCCCCGACTGGGCGACGGCGGTCCGTGACGCACGCCGTGGGGCACCCGCCGGCGCTCTGGTCGGGCTCGGCACCGTGACGACCGAAGCGCTCGCGAAGCAGGCGGTGGAGGCGGGTACCCAGTTCCTGGTCAGCCCGTGGCCGGCCCCGGACGTGCGGGCGGTCGCGGAGAGCGCCGGGCTGCCCTTCCTGGAGGGAGCGTTCACCCCGGGCGAGGTGGCGGCCGCCGCCGCCCGTGGACCGGTGAAGGTCTTCCCCGCGCACATGGCCGGCCCGACCTTTCTGGCGAGCCTGCGGCAGGTGCTGCCGGCCGCCGACCTCGTACCCACCGGCGGGATCGCCCTCGATGCGGTGCCGGACTGGCTGCGCGCGGGCGCGTGCGCGGTCGGCGTCGGCAGCGACCTGCTCCGGCCGGGCGCGGCGGAGCGGCTGCGGTCGCTGCTCGCCACACTGGAGCACGTCGGCGAGGAGGCCGGATGAAGATCGTCGAGGCCCGGGTCATCGTGACCTGCCCGGGGCGCAACTTCGTCACCCTGAAGATCGTCACCGACGAGGGCCTCACCGGCGTCGGTGACGCCACCCTCAACGGCCGGGAGCTGGCCGTCGCGTCGTACCTGCGCGACCATGTCGTACCGCTGCTGGTCGGGCGCGATCCGGCGCGGATCGAGGACACCTGGCAGTACCTGTACCAGGGGGCGTACTGGCGGCGCGGGCCGGTGACGATGAGCGCCATCGCCGCCGTGGACACCGCGCTGTGGGACATCAAGGGCAAGGTCGCCGGGCTTCCCGTCCACCAGCTGCTCGGCGGTCGGTCCCGGGAGGGCGTGACGGTGTACGGGCACGCCAACGGCGAGACGGTGGACGACGTGCTGACCGAGGTGGCGCGCTTCGTCGACCTGGGCTACCAGGCGGTACGGGTGCAGTGCGGCGTGCCGGGGCTGGCCAAGACGTACGGCGTCAGCGGCGACAAGATGTTCTACGAGCCGGCCGACGCGGCACTGCCCAGTGAGGCGACCTGGTCGACGGAGCGCTACCTGGCGCACATCCCCACGGTCTTCGCCAAGGTACGCGAGGAGTTCGGCCCCACCCTGCGCCTGCTGCACGACGTGCACCACCGGCTGACCCCGATCGAGGCGGCCCGGCTCGGGCGCAGCCTGGAGCCGTACGCGTTGACCTGGATGGAGGACCCCGTCCCCGCCGAGCTGCAGGACGGCTTCCGGCTGATCCGCCAGCACACCACGACACCGATCGCCACCGGCGAGATCTTCAACTCGGTCTGGGACGCCACGCAGCTCATCCGCGAGCAGCTCATCGACTACATCCGGACGACGGTGGTCCGCGCCGGGGGCATCACCCACCTGCGTCGGATCTTCGACTACGCCGCCCTGCACCACGTGCGCAGCGGCTCGCACGGCGCCACCGATCTCTCCCCCGTCTGCATGGCCGCCGCGCTGCAGCTCGACATCGCCATCCCGAACTTCGGCCTGCAGGAGTACATGCGGCACACCGTGCAGACCGACGAGGTGTTCCCGCACGAGTACCACTTCGCCGACGGCTACCTGCATCCCGCGGAGGCGCCGGGGCTCGGGGTGGACATCGACGAGGAGGCGGCCGCTCGCTTTCCCTACTCCCCCGCCTACCTGCCGGTGAACCGGCTCGAGGACGGCACGGTGCATTCATGGTGAGCAGAATCGTCCCGGACGTGCTCGTCCTCGGCGAGATCGAAGGCCGGGCGGGCGAGCACGCGCACGTGCACGACCTCGGGCTGCCGGGGGACGCCGAGCAGCTCGGGGCGGTGCGGTGAGCACCGAGATGGCGGCCGGTCAGCGGCTCGCGCTCGACGCGCTGGACCGGGTCGCCGGGCAGGGCCGGGGCTGGATCGGCCCGGCGGTAGATCCGCGCGCCCTGCGGGTCGGGATCGTGCACCTCGGGATCGGGGCTTTCCACCGCGCGCACCAGGCGGTCTTCACCGAGCTGGCGGCCGCGGCGACCGGGCGGCAGGACTGGGGCATCGCCGGCGTCACGCAACGGTCGGCGTCCGTACGGGACCAGCTTGTGCCCCAGGGCGGTCTGTACACCGTGCTCGAACGGGGTGCCGACGCCGCCCCGCCGCGGGTGGTCGGCAGCGTGCGGGACATCGTCTTCGGCGGCGGTGATCCGGCAGCCGTCATCGACCGGATCGCCGACCCCGCCGTACGCCTCGTGACGCTGACCGTGACCGAGAAGGGCTACCGGCGCGACGGTGCCGGCCGGCTCGACCGGTCCGATCCCGAGGTGGTGGCTGACCTGGCCGGCCGACCGCCCCGGACCGTCGTCGGCCAGTTGGTGCGGGGGTTGCAGCACCGCCTGGCCTGTGACGCGGGACCGGTCACCGTGCTCTGCTGCGACAACCTCGTCGGCAACGGCGATGTCCTGCGCGGGCTGGTGCACGACTTCGTGGCGGCGCTGCCGTCGGCCGAGGCCAGCGGCCTGGCCGACTGGATCGTCGCCGCGGTGCGCTTCCCGTCCTGCATGGTCGACCGGATCGTGCCGGCCACCACCGACGAGGACCGCGCCGACGTTCGCGCGGTGCTCGGCCTTGAGGACCGGGGCGTCGTGGTCGCCGAGCCGTTCAGCCAGTGGGTCATCGAGGACGACTTCGCCGGCGACCGGCCCGCCTGGGAACGTGCCGGCGCGGTACTGACCAGGGACGTCGCCGCCTGGGAGGCGGTGAAGCTGCGAATGCTCAACGCGAGCCACTCGCTGCTCGCGTACCTGGGCGCCCTGCGCGGGCACGACACGATCGCAGCCGCGCTCTCCGACGACCGGCTCGCGGCGGCGGCCGAGGCCCTCATGGTCGAGGACGTGACCCCCACCCTTCGGGCGCCCGACGGGCTCGACCTGACCGATTACCGTTCCCAGGTGCTGACCCGCTTCGCCAACCCGGCACTGCGGCACCGCACGGTGCAGGTCGCGATGGACGGGTCGCAGAAGCTGCCGGTGCGACTGCTGGGCACGGTCCGGGACCGGCTCGCCGCCGGGGTGGTGCCCCGGCACGCCGCGCTCGCGGTCGCCGCCTGGATGGTGTACGTGTCGCAGGGCCGGGATGTGCGGGGGCGGGACCTTCCCCTGGACGATCCGATGGCTGACCGCCTCCGTACCGCCACGGCGGCGGCCGGCGGCGAGCCGGAGCGCGTCGTGGACTCGCTGCTGCGGCTACCCGAGGTCTTCGGTGCGGACCTTGCCACCCACGACGGGTTCCGCGCCGCGCTGGTGGAGCACGTCGGGCGGTTAATGAAGGGCTGAGCCCTCGCCCGCCGCACGCAGGGAGGCTGGGCTGTCCGAACAAGACAGACAGCCCCGACAGGCGCACCACGATCTATCACGTCGCGCTCGAGGCCGGGGTGGCGCCGTCGACCGTGTCGCGCGCGTTCTCCAAACCGAGCCGCGTCAACTCGGACACGGCAACGCATCCGTCAGGTCGCCGAGCGGCTCGGCTATCGCACGAACCCCTTGGCCCGGGCGCTGACGACCTCCCCCACGCACATGATCGCCCTGGTCATCGCGGACATCACCAACCCCGTGTTCGCGGAGATCGTCCCGCGGCCCAGCACGCCGCGGCAGCCGCCGAGCTGACGACGGTGTTGATCGACGCGCAGGAGTCGGACCGTCTGGAGCGGGTCGCGCTGGAGCGAGCGTTGCCGCATCGACGGCAGTGTTGGCCAGCAGCCGCATGTCGGACTCGGCCGTCCGGATGTTGTCCAAACAGCGCCCGGTGATGGTGCTCAACCGGTCGATCCCGGACGTCCCATGTGTCGTGACGGACAATCCTCGCGGTGTCCGCCAGGCCGCCAAACACCTCGGCGAGCTGGGATCTTGCTGGGGGTTGGCACCGCTGGAGCGCCCGTCCGGCGCCCAGGTCGACCGGTCCGGCGCCAGCCGCCGCACCTGTTCCGACTCCAGCCGGGTAGGCCACGGGCGACTGGCAGGATCTTCCAACCTCGGCCACGAGGACATGGCGATGATGGCCAACTTCGAAGTCGTCTCATGCGAAGGAGCGCGGCGGTTCACCGCAACGCCGTTCGTCGTCAGTGTGGATGTCACACCGTCCGTCCGGCGTCAGCCCGGAAGCACCTTTCCGGGGTTCATCAGGCCCAGCGGGTCGAACAGCTGCTTGAGCCCGCGCATCAGATCCAGCTCGTCAACGTCCTTGTAGTCGGTGATGATGTCCCGCTTGGACTGCCCGAGCCCGTGCTCGGCGCTGATGCTGCCGTCGAACGCGCACGTCGAGTCGTAGATGACGCGAGCGAGGGCACCGGCTCGCGCACGGAACTCGTCGTCGTCGCTGCCCACCGGTTTGCTGAGGTTGTAGTGCAGGTTGCCGTCGCCGATGTGGCCGTACGTCACGATTCGAATGCCCGGGACGGCTTCCTCGAGCGCCCGATCGGTGCGTTCCACGAAAGCCGGGATGCGACTGACCGGCACGGTGACGTCGTGCTTGAGGCTGGGGCCCTCGTGGTTCTGCGCCTCGGAGATGCCTTCGCGCAGCACCCACAGGGCGGTGGCCTGCGCCGGGCTGGAGGCGACGACGGCGTCCACCACCACGCCCCGCTCGAACGCCTCGCCCAGCGCGGACTCGATCACCGCGTCGAGGCCGGCGTCGGGCAGCGTGTCGCTCAGCTCCACGAGTGCGCACCAGGGGTGGGGGTCGCCGAACGGGTCGCGCGCGCCCGACGAGTGGCGCAGCACGAACTCCAGGCTCTGCCGGGACATGATCTCGAAGCCGGTCAGCCGGTCGCCGGCCAGTTCCCGGAGGACACCGATCAGGTCGACCGCCGCCTGCGGGCCCGGCAAGGCCACCCACGCCGTCGCGCGGCTCCGGACAGCAGGAAAGAGCTTCAGCACGGCGGCGGTGATGACCCCGAGCGTGCCCTCCGCGCCGATGAACAGCTGCTTGAGGTCGTAGCCGGTGTTGTCCTTGCGCAGCCCGCGAAGCCCGTTCCAGATCCGCCCGTCCGGGAGCACCACCTCCAGCCCGAGGGTCAGGTCGCGCATCGTTCCGTAGCGGAGCACGCCGGTCCCGCCGGCGTTGGTCGCGAGGTTGCCGCCGATCGTGCAGCTTCCTTCCGCGCCCAGGGAGAGCGGGAAGATCTGACCGGCGGCCGCCGCCGCCTCCTGCACCGACCGCAGGACCGCGCCGGCCTCCACGGTGATGGTCTGGTTGGCGACGTCGAGGTCGCGGATGCGTCGCATCCGCGTCAGTGAGAGCACCACTTGGCGGCCGGAGGAGTCCGGGACGGCGCCGCCGCACAGCCCCGTGTTGCCGCCCTGTGGGACCACCGCGACGCCCGCCTCGCAGCACAGCGCGACAACCGCGGCCACCTCCTCGGTGGTGCCCGGCCGCACGACGGCCGCGGCGGTTCCCGCGTACGCGTTGCGCCAGTCGGTGAGGTAGCCGGCCATATCGTCCGGGCCGCTGATCACGCCGGAGGGCCCGACCGCCTGCCGCAGCCGGCCGATGAGGTCTGCGGTCACGAAGCCGCCACGTCCTTCCCGTGCACCGTGGTGCTCGCCGGCACCAGCCCGAGCACCCGGCGGGCACGCGTCACCACCTCGCCGAGCCGGTCCGGGTCGAGCTGCCGCACCGTCCGCGCCGACGGTGCGAGCCCGTCCAGCTGCGCCGCCCACTCCGGCATGCGCTCGGGAAAGCTCGCCGCGAGCACGTCGAGCATCGTCGAGGCGGCGGTCGAGGCGCCGGGCGAGGCACCGAGCAGGGCGGCCAGCGAGCCGCCCGCGGAGGTGACGATCTCGGTGCCGAAGCCGACCATCGTGCCGCGTCCCCCGGTCTTCTTGAGGACCTGGACGCGCTGCCCCGCCGTGATCAGCGTCCAGTCGTCCCCGCGCGCCGACGGCACGAACCGGCGCAGCGCGGCGGTTCGTGCCTCCGCCGACTGGGTCACCTGCCGCAGGAGGTAGGCCACCAGCGAGCGGTTGTCCCGTGCCGCGGCCACCAGGACCGGGAGGTTGCCGGGCCGGACCGATCGCAGGAGGTCGGTCGGCCGGCCACGGGTGAGGAAGCGGGGCGAGAAGGCCGCGAACGGTCCGAAGAGCAGCGCCTCCTCCCCGTCCACCACCCGCAGGTCGAGATGCGGTACGGAGATCGGCGGGGCACCCGCAGGCGCATGCCCGTACACCTTTCCCCGATGGGCTGCCACGAGCTCGGGCCGGTCGGTGCGCAGGAACTGACCACTGATCGGGAAGGCGCCGTAGTGCCGGATCTCCGGGACCCGGGCCGACTGCAGCAGCGGCAGCGTCCCGCCGCCGGCCCCGACGAAGACGTACCGGGCCCGCAGCCGCCGGCGATGCCCCGTCCTGCGGTCGCGGACCCGCACCACCCAGGTCTGCCCATGCCGACGCAGGGAGGTGACCTCCTGGCGGGTCCGGACGACGCCGTCGCGCTGGCGCAGGACCGACAGCAACTGCCGGGTGAGGACGCCGAAGTCCACGTCGGTCCCCCGGGTGGAGCGGGTGAGCGCCACCGGTTCGTTCCCGGTCCGGCCCTGGAACATCAGGGGCAGCCAGGAGGCGAGGACGTCGGGGTCCTCGCTGAACTCCAGGTCGGCGAAGAGCGGATGGCCCCGCAGGGCCTCCCACCGGGCCCGCAGGTAGGCCACGCCGTCCGCACCGCGGCCGAAGCCGAGGTGCGGGACCGAGCGGATGAACGCCTCGCGCGGTCCGAGCACCCCCCGCTCCACGAGACGGGCCCAGAACACCAGGGACGAGACGAACTGCTCGCCGATCCGCACGGCGCTGGAGGCGTCCAGCGTGCCGTCGGGCCGCCGTGGCGTGTAGTTGAACTCGCAGAGACCGGCGTGGCCGGTGCCGGCGTTGTTCCAGGCGCTGGAGCTCTCAAGTCCGGCCTCGTCGAGCCGCTCGACGAGGGTGATCCGCCAGTTCGCCTGCACCTCGCTCAGCAGCACGCCAAGGGTCGCGCTCATGATCCCGCCGCCGACGAGGACGACGTCCCAGTCCTCGCTCGGGTCGCTCCTCGACACGATCACAATCCCCACGCTAGAAGCCCGCGGCGATGCCTGTCCAAGTCCGCCAGGGCATGGGTCGATACCCCTGCGACATGACGATCAGCCGAGCAGCATGGCGATCCCGACCAGCACGGGCACGGACAGGACGGTCGTGAGCAGCACGGCGTCCCGCGCCAGCAGGGTGCCCCGGTCGTAGGACGAGGCGTAGACGAAGACGTTCTGCGCCGTCGGCAGGGCCGAGGTCACGGTGACCGCCAGCAACGCCACCCCCGAGAGGCCGACGGCCCACCGACCGAGTGCGTAGGCCAGCGCCGGCTGGGCGAGGGTCTTGAGCGCCACGGCCAGCCAGACCCGGGGGGCTGTGTCGCCGGACGCGGGGCGGGGTGCGCCGTGCAGGCTCATGCCGTACGCCAGCAACGCCGCGGGAACCGCGAGCGCGGCGGTGAGCTCGATCGGCTCCAGCACCAGCGACGGCAGGTCCACGCCGGTGGCCGCGACGAGCACACCCAGGGCGCAGCCCACCACGACCGGCGTGCGGAGCGGCTGGGTGAGCAGCCGCCAGCGGGGCGGAGCCTCGCCCGACGTGTGCGAGCCGGCCAGCACGGCCAGCCCCACCGGTGCCATGACCAGTACCTGGAACAGCAGCACCGGGGCCACGAACGACGCGTCGCCGAGGACGTACACCGAGATGGGGACGCCCAGGTTGCCCGCGTTGACGTAGGACGAGGCGAGTCCGCCGACCGCCAGTTGGGCCGGCGGCTGCCGCCAGCGCCACCGGGCCAGCGCGGTGTACAGCAGCGCGCTGAGCACCGCGCTGCCCGCAGTGGCCACCAGGGCGGCCGACAGCAGTGCCGCCGGATCGGCCTCCGCGAGGGTGAGCAGCAGCAGCGCGGGAGTCGCCACGACGTAGGACAACCGCGACAGCACGCCACTGGCGTCGGCGCCCAGCGTGCCCGTCCGGCCGATGACCCAGCCGACGGCGATCACCGCGAGCAGGGCGGCGAAGCCGCCGATGACGGCGTTCACCCGGCCGTGCCCGCGGCTGCGCGACTCACGCGAGCGGCGGGTGCGCGGCGTCCGCCACCTGCCCGGGGGTCCCCAACGGCGTTGGCGGGAGCAACCGGACGACCGGCGTGGTCATCGGGGCAGCTCCAGGACGCCGTCGACGCGTCGCGGGATGTCGCGGTAATCGTCGGTGAGCTCGGGCGGGAGCAGGTGGGCGGGCGCCCCCTGCCAGGTGACCGGCCGCAGGAACCGCCGGATCGCGGTGGTGCCGACGGACGTGTGCTGCGAATTGGTCGACGGCCACGGCCCCCCGTGGTGCTGCGCCCAGGAAACTGCCACACCCGTGGGGTAGGCGTCGTAGATGAGTCGTCCGGCCCGCGGGCGCAGCTGCTCGGAGACCGCCAGCGGCAGTTCGGTCTCGCCCTGGCCACGCAGCACGGTCGCGGTCAGCGACGAGGGCATCGCCGCCAGCGCGCTGAACAGCTCCGCCTCGCCGTCGTAGCGGGCCACCACCGACACCGGCCCGAAGCACTCCTCGGTGACCTGCGGCGGCAGCTCGCGCGCCGACGTGGCCAGCAGCAGCGGCGCGACCTGGAAGCCGTCCCCCTGCGGCTGCGCACCGCGGGCCAGCACCTCCACGCCCGCAGCCTCGGCGAGGCCACCGGCGATGTGACCGTACGCGGCGGCGATGCCCTCGTTGAGCAGCACCGGAGAGCCAGTCCCCCGAACCGCCTCGGCCATGGCGGCGACCACGGTGTCGCCCTCGGCGCCGGACGGCACGAACACCAGGCCGGGCTTGGTGCAGAACTGGCCGCCCCCGAGGGTGAAGGAGCCGACGAGCTCGGTGCCGATCGCAGGCCCGCGCTCGGCGGCGGCCCCCGGCGTCACCACGACCGGGTTGAGGCTGCTGAGCTCCCCGAAGAACGGCACCGGGTCGGGGCGCTGCTCGATGATCCGCAGCAGCGCGCGCCCACCGTTGACCGAGCCGGTGAAGCCCACGGCCCGGACCGCCGGGTGGGCGACGAGGTCCGCGCCGGCCGGGACGCCGTGGACGAGGCCGAGGGTGCCGGCCGGAGCGCCCGCCTTGTCCGCCGCTGCCAGCAGGATGTCGAACACCAACTGCGACGTCGCGGGGTGGGACCCGTGCGCCTTGACGATGACCGGGCAGCCGGCGGCGAGGGCGGAGGCGGTGTCGCCGCCGGGTACGGAGAAGGCCAGCGGGAAGTTGCTGGCGCCGAAGACCGCGACCGGGCCGATTGGGACGAGCATCCGGCGCAGGTCCGGGCGGGGACCCATCGGGGTGTCGCCGGCGTGGTCGATCGTCGCCTCGAGGTAGCTGCCCTCGTCTAGGACCTCGGCGAACAGCCGCAGTTGATAGCAGGTGCGGGTGAGTTCCCCGTTCAGCCGCACCGGCCCGAGCGCCGTCTCGCGGTCGGCGACGGCGACGACGTCCTCGCGCCGGTCCTCCAGCGCGTCGGCGAGGCTCCGCAGCAGCGCCGCCCGCCCGGCGCGGCCGAGCGCCTCCAGGCCGGGGGCCGCGGCGAGGGCGGCGGCGCAGAGCCGGTCCACCTCCGCCGAGGTGGTCTCCCGCGCCACCTCCTCGACGGGCTGGCCGGTACGGGGGTCGATGCTGACGACTGCGGCCATGAGGGGTTCCTCCAATGCTGCGGTGGGGTGGTTCAGCGGGACGTGTCGACGTGGACGCGGTCCACGGTCCAGGCGCGGGCCTGCTCGCTCAGGGTGATCCCCAGCCCGGGGCGGTCCGAGATGTACATGCGCCCGCCGTGCGTCTGCAGGCGCTCGTTGAACAGCGGGTACAGCCAGTCGAAGTGCTCCACCCACGGCTCGTGCGGGTAGGCGGCCGCGAGGTGCGCGTGGATCTCCATCGCGAAGTGCGGCGCTAGCTGCAGGTTGCTGTGGTCGGCGAGGGTGGCGAGCTTGAGGAACTGGGTGATGCCGCCGATGCGCGGGGCGTCCGGCTGGAGGATGTCCACCGCGCCGACGCGGATGAGCTCGTAGTGCTCGGCGACGCTGGTGAGCATCTCCCCGGTGGCGATTGCGGTGTCCAGCGAGCGGGCGAGCTGGGCGTGGCCCTGCGCGTCGTACGCGTCCAGCGGCTCCTCGATCCAGACCAGGCCGAACTCCTCCAGCGCCCGGCCGACGCGCATGGCCGTCGGCCGGTCCCACTGCTGGTTGGCGTCCACCATGAACGGCACGGCGTCGCCGAGGTGCTCTCGTACGGCGCGGACCCGGCGCAGGTCCTCCGCCGAGTCAGGCTGACCGACCTTGATCTTGATGCCGCCGACGCCCGACTCGAGGGTGCGGGTGGCGTTCTCCAGCACCTGCTCGATCGACTCGTGCAGGAAGCCGCCGGAGGTGTTGTAGCAGCGCACCGAGTCGCGGTGCGCGCCCAGCAGTTTGGCCAGCGGCAGCCCGGCGCGCTTCGCCTTGAGGTCCCACAGCGCCACGTCGATCGCCGCGAGCGCCTGGGTCGCCGCGCCGCTGCGGCCGACCGAGGCGCCCGACCACACGAGCTTGGTCCACAACCGGCCGATGTCGCTGGGGTCCTCGCCGATCAGGTCGGGGGCGACCTCCCGGGCGTGCGCGAACTGCGCCGGCCCGCCTGCCCGCTTGGAGTAGCTGAAGCCGATGCCCTCCAGTCCAGCCTCGGTACGGATCTCGGCGAAGAGGAACGCGACCTCCGTCATCGGCCGCTGTCGGCCGGTGAGCACCTTCGCGTCGCTGATCCCGGTAGGCAGCGGGAGGGTGACCGACGAGAGGGTCACCGATTCGATCCGGTCGAGGACCGCGAGGGCCGCGGCAGCGGTGGCGATCGTCATGTCTCTCCTTCTTCGGACGCCAGGGTGGCGGTCAGCGGACCAGGCAGGGACGCTTGGGGTCGAACGCCCAGCCGGGGACGAGGTACTGCATCGCCACGGCGTCGTCGCGGGCGCCGAGGCCGTACTCCAGGTACAGCTCGTGTGCCGCCGCCAGGGCGTCGCGGTCGAGCTCGACCCCCAGCCCGGGCGCGGTCGGGACGGCGATCTGGCCGTCCTTGATCTGCAGCGGCCTGCGGGTGAGCGCCTGCCCGTCCTGCCAGATCCAGTGCGTGTCGAGGGCGGTGATCTCGCCCGGGGCGGCCGCGCCCACGTGGGTGAACATCGCCAGTGAGATGTCGAAGTGGTTGTTCGAGTGCGAACCCCAGGTCAGGCCGAAGTCGTCACACAGCTGGGCGACCCGGACCGAGCCGCGCATCGTCCAGAAGTGCGGATCGGCGAGCGGGATGTCGACTGCGTTCGACCGTACCGCGTGGGCCAGTTGGCGCCAGTCGGTCGCGATCATGTTGGTGGCCGTCGGCAACCCCGTGGCCCGCCGGAACTCCGCCATGACCTCCCGCCCCGAGAACCCGCCCTCGGCGCCGACCGGGTCCTCGGCGTAGGCGAGCACCCCGTGCAGGTCGCGGCAGAGCTCGACGGCCTCGGTCAGCAGCCAGCCGCCGTTCGGGTCGAGCGTGATGCGGGCGTCGGGGAACCGCTCGGCGAGGGCGCGGACCGCGGCGACTTCCTGCTCACCGGCCAGCACGCCGCCCTTGAGCTTGAAGTCGGTGAACCCATAGCGGGCCTGCGCCGCCTCGGCCAGCGCCACGATCGCGTCGGGGGTCAGCGCCGGTTCGCGGCGCAGCCGCTCCCAGGCGTCGGCCGGTTCGGCCTCAGCGAGGTAGGGCAGGTCGGTGCAGCGGCGGTCACCGATGTAGAAGAGGTAGCCGAGCATCGGGACGGCGTCGCGCTGCTGCCCGTCGCCGAGGAGCTCCGCCACCGGCACACCGAGGTGCTGACCCAGCAGGTCGAGCAGCGCCGACTCCAGCGCGGTCACCGCGTGGACCGTCGTGCGCAGGTCGAAGGTCTGCAGTCCCCGCCCGCCGGCGTCCCGGTCGGCGAACGTCTCGGCGACGGCGCGCAGCAGCCGGCCGAACTGTGCGACCGGCTGCCCGGTCAGCAGCGCGCCAGCGTCGGAGATCGTGCGCCGGATCGCCTCGCCGCCGGGCACCTCGCCGACGCCGACCCGGCCCTCGCTGTCGGTGACGACGGCGATGTTGCGGGTGAAGAAGGGGCCGTGCGCGCCGCTGAGGTTGAGCAGCATGCTGTCGTGCCCCGCGACGGGCACCGCCTCGACACGGGCCACGGTCGGGGTGCGGCCGGTCATCGCCGTCCTTTCGCTGGTGTGGGTGGGCCTGGTCAGTAGGTCTTCTCGATCAGGGTGGTCAGCTCGGCGAGCTCGGCTTCGGTCAGGTCCGACAGCGGGGGCCGGACCGGGCCGCCGTCGCGTCCGACCGCGGTCAGGCCGGCCTTGACGATGGAGACCGCGTATCCCTTGGCCCGGTCCCGGATGTCCAGGTACGGGATCACGAAGTCGTTCAGCATCCGGTAGACCGCCGGCCGGTCCTGGGCGCGGACGGCCGCGTAGAACCGGAGCGCGAACTCGGGCAGGAAGTTGTACAGCGCCGAGGAGTAGGTGCTCACGCCGAGCTGGAGCAGCGGCAGCGCGAACGTCTCGGCCGTCGGCAGCCCGCCGACGTAGATCAACCGGTCGCCGACCCGGGCGTAGGTGCGCGTCATCTGCTCGATGTCGCCGACGCCGTCCTTGAGTCCGATCAGGTTGGGGTTGCGGTCGGCGATCTCGGCCACGGCGGCGTCGGTGAGCACGGCGTTGGCGCGGCTGTAGACGACGACGCCCAGGTCGGTCGCCCGGCACACCGCACCGATGTGCTCGACCAGGCCCTTCTGGCCGGCCTCGGTGAGGTACGGCGGGAACAGCAGCAGGCCGGAGGCGCCGGCGGCCTGGGCGGCCTGCGCCTGGGCGACGGCGACGGCGGTGCCCCCGGTGGCCGGCGCCATGACGGGGACCTTGCCGGCCACCTCGTCGACGGCGACCCGGACGACGCGGTCGATCTCGGCAGAGGTGAGCGAGAACCCCTCGCCCGTGCCGCCCGCGGCGAACAGGCCGGCGACGTCGAAGCTCGCCTGCCAGGCCAGGTGCTCGCGGTACCGGGCCTCGTCGAACTGCAGGTCGGCATCGAAGTGGGTGACCGGGAACGAGAGCAGGCCCGACTTCAGCCGGTCAGCGAGAACGTCCGGGGGCAGCAGCGTCACGGTGATCGTGTCCTTGGGTCCGGGTCCGCGCCGGAGTCAGGCGGCGGCGGAACGGTGGTCGCGATCACGGTAAGAACCGGCAATGATGCATGTCCAAGAGCACTTCCGCATTGAGCGATACCTGCGGGGTATCAGGATCCGTCGGCTCGCCGGTCCAGCACGGCGAGCGCCCGCCACAGCGCGGGGTTCTTCGAGTTCCTCGCCCACAGCAGGTGGAGCTCGACCGGCTCGGGCGTGGGCGTCTCCAGCCGGACGAACCCCACCCCCTCGATCGGCAGCCGCGCGGCGGACGCGGGGACGAACGCGACACCACGGCCGGCCGCCACCAGCCAGAGCATGGTGAGTACCTGGCTCACGGTGTGCACGGTGTTCTCGGCGGCGATCGGCACCACGCCGGCGACCAGGTCGTAGAAGTACTTCGCCTTGGTCGGCGAATGCATGACGACCGGTTCGCCCGCCAGGTCCCCCGCCGTCGCCGGCCGATCCAGCTCCAGCAGCCGGTGACCCACCGGCGCGGCGACGAGCAGCGCCTCCCGGTGCAGTACCCGCGAGCCGAAGGTCTCCTCGTCGAAGGGCGGGCGGGCCAGCCCGAGATCGACCTCCTCCTTGAGCAGGCCGGCGACCTGCTCGCGGGTCACCATCTCGGCCAAGTCGACGTCAACGTCGGGCAGCTCGCGGGTCAGGTCGTTCAGCAGCTCGCCAAGGACCCCGTACGCCGAGGCGGCCGTGAACCCGATCCGGACCATGCCGCTGGCCCCGGACGACACCCGTCTGGCCAGCTCAGGGGCAGTGTCGGCGAGAATGAGCAGCCGGCGGGCCTCGACCAGGAACGCCGCGCCCGCCGCGGTGAGGGTGACCCGCCGGTTGTCCCGCTCCAGCAGTTGGGCACCCACCACCCGTTCCAGCTTTTGAATCTGACGACTCAAGGGGGGCTGTGTCATCTGCAGTCGGGTGGCCGCGCGACCGAAATGCAGCTCGTCGGCTACAGCCACGAAACCGCGAAGTTGCTCCAGCGTGAACGCCATGTCAAGAAGGTATCAATTGATGCTCCATTGGATTTGGACAGGCATGAGGCGAGGTTCCTAGGCTCCGGTCAACACGCGTCCGTGACCCGACTCACAGAGCCCCTGCCCGGAATACACGGCCTCTCGCAGAGGAGAACGACATGACCATCAACCACCGCGTGCGCCGGTGGGCGACGAGCGGCGCCGGGCTGGCCCTGGCCTTCTCGCTCGCCGCCTGCGGCGGCAACGTCGGCGGCGGTTCCGATGCCTCCGGCGACTTCCCGGGTGACAAGCCGATCACGATCCTCGTCGGCCAGGACCCGGGCGGCAGCACCGACCTCATCGCCCGCGCGCTGGCCGACCAGGTCTCCGACGATCTCGGCGTCGCGGTAACCGTGGAGAACAAGCCAGGCGCCAACGGTGGGCTGGCCGCGAAGGAGCTGGCCGGCAAGAAGGCCGACGGGCACACCCTGATGGTCTACAACGGCAGCCTCGCCTACATCACCCCGCTGGCCGTCGCCGACGGCCAAGCGCCCGACATCGCGGACTACGAGATCGTCACCGGCATCAGCCAGGACGACTACGTGCTCGTGACCGCGCCCAAGTCCGGGTTCAAGACCGTCGACGACCTGGCCAAGGCCGGGCGGCCGATCACCTTCGGGACCACCGGTGTCGGCACGGGCAGCCAGCTTTCGCAGGAGCTGCTCTTCGCGCAGGCCGGCATCGACTCCAAGGCGGTTCCGTTCGACGGCGGGTCGCCCACGCTCACCGCGGTCCTCGGCGGCCAGGTGGACGTCGGCTCGATCCAGCTGGGCGAGGCGATCGAGCAGATCGAGGCGGGCAAGCTCACCCCGATCGTGACCTTCGCCGAGAAGCGGCCGACGTACCTGCCCGACACGCCCACCGCGGTGGAGGCGGGCCACGACGTGCCGGTCCAGCAGTCGCGGGCGATCTTCGCCCCGAAGGGAACGCCGAAGGAGGTCGTCGACTCCCTCCGCACGTCGTTCGAGAAGGCGTTCCAGGCCGAGGCGTACAAGAAGTTCAACGAGGACAACCTGCTGACCCCGAACGAGGTCGACGGCGAGGAGCTGCGCAAGCAATGGACCAGCAGCCTGGAGGAGTACCGCAGCGTCCTCCAGAAGCACAACATCAACCTCGGTGGAGCGAAGTGACCTCTGGCAACGACGGGAGGACCCGTACCCCGGGGAGCCCCGGCGGCCGTCCGGCCGCCGGGGCTTCCCGGGGGGCTCGGGAGGCCGGCCCGCCGAGCACCGCGATCGACGTGCCCCTGCCCGGCGAGCCCGGCCCCGAGGAGCTCAGCCTCGAGGAGGCGATCCACCGGGTCGAGGAGGCCGAGCACGAGGGGCGTCCCCCCGCCGCCGGCCAGCTGAGCAATGTCCTCACCGCTGCCGCAGTCGTCGCACTCGGCATCGCCGCGCTCGTCGGCTCCGCCCGCCTCGGACTCGGGACCGCCCGCAGCCCCGAGTCCGGCACCTGGCCGCTGCTGGTCAGCGGCGCGCTGGTCGTGCTGGGCATCGCCCTGCTCGCCACGGCCCGGCGCACGAGGGACGCCGAACGCTTCTCCGGGGCAAGCTGGCTGGTCCTCGCCGGCCTGGCCACCATGGTCGTCTTCGTCGCGGTCATCGAGACGATCGGCTTCGAGATCCCCGCCGCGCTGCTCGCCTTCGTCTGGCTGCGGTTCCTCGGCCGGGAGGGCTGGCGCACCTCGATCGTCACAAGCATCGCCGTGGTGGTCGCCTTCTATCTCGTCTTCGTGGCGGCCCTCGCGGTCCCCATCCCGCACCTCTTCTAGGAGCGTCCGTGGACTTCGCCCCGGTGCTCGACGGCTTCGGCGTCGTTCTGGAACCGACCAACCTGCTCTACTGCCTCATCGGCGTCGTCATCGGCATGCTGATCGGCGTCCTGCCCGGCCTCGGCCCGGCGGCGACCATCGCGATCCTGCTCCCGGTCACCTTCGGCATCGAGCCGGTGACCGCGGTGATCATGCTCGCCGGCATCTTCTACGGGGCCCAGTACGGCGGCACCATCACCTCCGTCCTCCTCCGGCTCCCCGGCGAGGCGTCCTCGGTGGTGACCGTCTTCGACGGCCACGCGCTGGCCCGCCAGGGCCGGGCCGGCACCGCCCTCGGCATCGCCGCCGTCGGCTCCTTCATCGGCGGCACGGTCTCGATCATCGCCCTCACGCTGGTCGCCCCGGTGGTGGCAGGCTTCGCACTGGACTTCGGCCCACCCGAGTACACGGCCCTGGCGCTGCTCGGCATCCTCCTGGTCGCCACGGTGAGCAGCGGCGGACGGCTCAAGGCCGTGATCGCCGCCTGCGTCGGACTGCTGCTGGCCACCGTCGGCCGGGACAGCTTCACCGGCGCCGAGCGGTTCACCTTCGACAACCTGTCGCTCGCCGACGGCCTGGACTTCGTCCCGATCGCCATGGGGCTCTTCGGCCTCGGCGAGATCCTCTACAACCTCGAGGAGCGCCACCGCGCGGTGCAGGCGCCCACCACCGTGGCCAACGTGTGGCCGTCCCGCGCCGACCTGCGCCAGTCGTCGGGGGCCATCGGGCGCGGATCCGTCCTGGGCTTCGTCCTGGGGATCCTGCCCGGCGGCGGTGCCACGCTGTCCTCCCTGGCCGCCTACGCGCTGGAGAAGCGACGGTCCAAGAACCCCGAGCGGTTCGGCAAGGGCGCCGTCGAGGGCGTCGCCGCCCCGGAAACGGCGAACAACGCGGCCGCGACCTCGTCGTTCATCCCGCTACTGACGCTCGGCATCCCGGCCAACGCGACGATGGCGGTCATCTTCGGCGCGCTGCTGATCCAGGGCGTGAGTCCCGGCCCTCAGCTGGTCAGCCAGGAGCCCGAGCTGTTCTGGGGCGTGGTCAACTCGATGTACATCGGCAACATCCTGTTGCTGATCATGAGCATCCCGCTGGTCGGCCTGTTCGTGAAGATCCTGAGGGTACGGGCCACGATCCTCGCGCCCATCACGGTGCTGATCACGCTGGTCGGCGTCTACACGGTGAACAACGACGTCTTCGACATCGTGCTCGTGATCGTCTTCGGTGCCCTCGGGTACCTGATGAAGAAGTTCGGCTTCGACCCCGGCCCGCTGGTGCTGGCCTTCGTGCTGGGCTCACTGTTGGAGGACTCGCTGCGCCGCTCACTGCTGATCTTCGACGGCAACGCGACCGGCTTCTTCACCCGGCCGATCTCCGGGACCCTCCTCGCCCTGTTCCTGCTCGTGGCTCTGCTCCCGCCGATCCGGTCCGCGCTGGCCCGCCGGCCCGCCACGTCCAAACCAGACAACGCTAAGGAGCTCGTGTGACAGTTCTCGTCGCCTACGTCCCCACGCCCGAAGGGAACGCCGCTTTCACGGCGGCCGTCGAGGAGGCCGGACGCCGCCAGGAACGACTGCTGGTCCTCAACACCCCTCGCGAGGGTGCGCCGGTCAGCGCGGACGTCGCGAGCGAAGCGACCGTCGCGGATCTGATCGAGCGTGCGACGGCGGCCGGCGTCGACGTCGAGATCCACCAGGAGGCGCACGCCGGCGACCTCGCCGACGAGGTCGTCCGCGTCGCCAACGCGGTCGACGCCTCGGTGATCGTCGTCGGTCTGCGCCGCCGCTCACCGGTTGGCAAGCTGATCATGGGCAGCGCGGCGCAGCGCATCCTGCTCGACGCCGACCGGCCCGTTCTCGCCGTCAAGCCCTGACATCGGCCATCCCTTCCTCCCTGAAGCAGAGCAACAGGACATCCGTGAACTCTTCAGGCATAACTTGAAAACGACGCCTCATCGGGGCCAGCGGAGACCACCACGCCGCAGCCGCTACACATGCCGTCGGGCCCTCGGACGTACCGGGAGGATTGCCTCGGCCGGTGGCCACGGCTGATCGGGAGGCGGAGCCGGGCATGGCAGGCTCTCGCGCCCACGCGCGATCGGTCACAGGAGAGGCGCGAAGGCCCCGAGTTCACGCAGCGCCATCAGGACATCGGCACGCACGAGCTCCGACGGGCCGGATACCCGCAGCGCCTCGGTGATCTGGCGCATGCGGTAGGTCACCGTGTTTTCGTGCACCTCGAGCGCTGCGGCGGTGGCTCGGGTGGACAGGCCGCACCGCAGGTAGGTCGCCAACGTTTCGATCAGCTGCGGCCGGGCAAGGATCGGGCCGAGCGCGCTGCGAATCACCTGCAGTGAGTCGAGCGGGTTCTCCAGCAGGAGCACGTCGGCCGCGACGGTGGCGAACTCGACGACGGCCGGGCCGGACGGACGCCGGCGCCGGACTTCGAGAGCGGCTACGGCCTCGCGGCACGAGCCGGCGACTTCCCCGAAGCGGGGCCGGGGTAGGCCGACGCCCACGACGAAGGTGTCGTGCTTCGAGCGTTGCATGACGGGGGTGAGGATGTCCGTCAGCCCGGGGACCTCCGGCGTGACGATGACGATGGCGTCTCCGCGCGATCCGACCACTGTCCGGCTGTGCAGCTTCGGTCTGATGGCGTCGAGCACCAGCCGCTGAGCCCGTGCCAGGCGGTGGGGGTCGTCGTCACGGACCACCCGTACGGCCAGTGCCCGTTGCTCCTCCTGAACGGCAACTCCTACCAGCCGTGCCCGGTCCTCGATGGCCCACGGGGTCCAGGGGCTCCGCACCCGGTCAGCCGCGACACGAGGTCGGTGGCGATCTGCTCCAGGTGCGCCGCCACCTCGGTCCGGGTACGCCGGTAGGCCTCCGTCGACGCGGCGGTCAGCGCGTCGATCGCCGTCGCGAGCTGGCGTGCCACGTGGCGATGTTCCTCGGCCGGGAGCGGCGGACCGAGGGTCGCTATCCGGAAGAGGACCTCCCGCTCGGCCTTGTGCCAGGAGGTCACGACGGCCTCGATCGGCACGCCCTGGATCGCGCGCCGCTCCCCCATCTCCGCGGCGGTGGTCAGCTCCTCCTGCTGCGGGGTGCGCCGCTCGGCAACAGCGAGCAGCAGGGCTGTGATGTTCGGGATGATGACGCTTGCCAGGTCGTCCAGCTCCATCCGGTCGTCGTCATAGCCGGGCAACTGACGCCACACGTCGCCGACCAGAGCGCGGGCGATGTCGTCGACCTGGCCGTCTGACGACGGGAGTGCACCCGCTATCGCCAGCCCTCGGTCGGCGAGACGGGCCATCAGGACGGTAATGGTCTTGACGTCGGCGCGACGGAAGAGGTGCGCCGGTACAAGCCGGAGGAAGGCCTCGCGGTCTGTGCCGTCCTTGTTCAAGACGACGAAGACGTGACTCGCGCTGGACCGCCAGAATCGTGCCGAGCCCGGCGGATACCCCAGGCGGCAGCAGCAGTGTCGGCGAGCGGTGGGCTCCAGTCGGCGCTGATTGTCCCATTGAGTCTTGCGATCTCACTCAGGAGTAGCACGAGATCCTGCCTGGGGTGCTACAGATCGGCCAGTGCCCGCTCGGCTTCGACGCGTACCGCCAGCTGATGCTCGTTGTCGGCGTCAACCGTGGCGGCGAGCACGTGGCGCAGCGTCTCCCGGTACGCAATGTCCCATGCGTTTTCCGCGGAGCACGACAGGTCCGGCTTTACGCCAGTGCCTTCCCAATTCGTGCCGGTCACGGGGTTTATCGAGCGGGCGCATGGCACTCGGACGTCGATGTGCGGATTCACCTGGTAGGTGTCCGACGGGTGCGCGCCACCGCGAGTGGTCTCGCCGATCAGCGTCGCCCGACACTGCGCCTGCAGGTTGTAGCAGATCTCCTCACCAGCGGAGAACGTCTGCGCACTGGTCAGCACAAGGACCGGCCGGTCGAGGTAACGCGGAGCGGGAAGGTGAGGCAGTGTCCAGAACTGGCGGATGCGTCGGGTCGTGCCGTCGTAGACGTCGTTGAGGTGCACGGGCTTGTCGGGCAGGAAGTAACTGCAGAACAGGGCCACCGAATCGGGTGTCCCGCCGCTGTTGCGGCGGAGGTCCAAGATCAGCGCGTGCGTATGCGCGACGAGCTGCATCGCAGCCGCGTACGCCGAGGCGGTCCAGGCCGGATCGCCCACGCCGCGCATCTCAATCAGCCCGACGTTACCCGCGAGGCGCTCGACCCTATGGATGCCCTCGGCATTGAGCCGGTACCGCTCCCGCCGTGCCTCCACCTCACCGGCGTCGTCGTCAGCCCGATCCCAGGCGGGACGGCTCCGCTCGTGCCAGATCAGACGCAGGTGACGGTCGGCGCAAACCGATTGAAGATCATCCGTGAGCGTGGCGCACAACTGCGGACCCGAGAGCTCGTCGTACCGACCATCATCGAGATGCCGCCGCACGACGGTCGTCATCTCGGCGGCTCGTTCGGGAAAGACGTAGTGGGCAGTGATCCGGGCCAAGGCCCCAGTAACCGTGTCTGCGTTCCTCATCGGCGGGCAAACTACCGGCCAGCAGCGGGGAGCAACAACGGATTTTGCAGTCGAGTCACGCGCCGAGAGACTCGAGATCCGCTGCACCGGCGCCTACGTCAGCCCCCGCCCGGTCAAACGACCCCTGCCCGGGGCGGCGCCGGGACTGTACAAATAACGGCTGATCGACCGATCAAGGGAGAGACGCCAGATGACGACCGAGATCACCTCAGGGCAGGAGCCGGCCGGCGGGTCGGTGGGTGCGGTCACGGATGAGCAGTTGATCGCGATGCTGGTCGATCGGGCTCGTGGGGACGGGTTGAAGCTCACCGGCGAGGGTGGGCTGCTGCAGCAGCTCACCAAGCGGGTCCTGGAGTCTGCGCTGGACGGCGAGATCACCGACCACGTCGGCTACGACAAGCACGATCGATGCTGCTCACGAATCCTCCCGGCAATCGACGCTCAAGCACGCCGCCGGGGTCTGGAGCAAACGCTTCCCTGAGCCTACTCCGCCACCCGTCCGGCATACCTGAACGGCGCTACCAGACGCCCGGCCGGACGGCGAGTGGGCGGACGAGGGTTCCGGGGGCTCGGCCTGGCGTGGTCATCTGGCAGAGGTCGGCTGGCGGGCGCGTTCCTGTGAGCGTCTGATCTCCGCCTCGGCTTCGGTCCGGCCGGCCCAGATCCCGCGTTCGACGTCGACGCTCTTGCCCGGCTCCAGGTCCTTGTACACGTCGAAGAAGTGTTTGATCTCCAGCTTGTGGAAGTGTTCCAGGTCCGTGATGTCGCCCAGGTGCGCGAGGCGGGGGTCAGCCGTGGGCACGCACAGGACCTTCGGGTCGGGCCCCTTCTCGTCCCGCATGCGGAACATGCCGATGGCCCGGCATCGGATGAGGCAGCCGGGAAAGGTCGGTTCCTGTACCAGCACCAGCGCGTCGAGGGGGTCGGTGTCTTCGCCGAGGGTGTCTTCGATGAAGCCGTAGTCGGCCGGGTACTGAGTCGCGGTGAACAGGGTGCGGTCCAGTCGGATCCGGCCGGTCTGGCGGTCCATCTCGTACTTGTTGCGTGTTCCCTTGGGGATCTCGATGGTGACGTCGAACTCCATGCGGCTGCTCCGCCCTTCGGACCTTCAGTCGGTGACCGGCTATCGGCCTGGTCGGTGATGAACACGCCGATCTCGCTGCCGTGCGAGCGTCGAACACCGACAACAACGCGGCGGGCCAGTAGCTGTAACGGCTGGTTCGGCGGGGGCGAAAGCAGGCATGCGAAAGCGTTCCGCCGCGGTTGGGGACCGCCGGATCCGACCGACCCGGGACCGCTGGGCGGTTAGGTCAGTTCGCCCGGGAGCGAGATGATCAACAAAGGTAGGAGCAGGGCGAGGACCAAGAGCAGCCCCCGGATGCGGCCGGCGCGGCGGCGGCGTGTCCGGTATGCGAGGGACGAGACATCAGCCGGGCATTTCGGCCCGTAAGCCGGGCAAGGTACTGCCTCAGTAGGCGGGACACCTGCATCTGGGACAGGCCGGGATCCGGGTCTGTCTTTCCTGGCCGTAGAAACGCGAGTCGTGAGGGTCCTTACAGCCGTCGGCGGAATCATTGCGCCGCGGCTGGACCGACCGGCACCGGCGCCCGCAGCGGCGCCAGCACCTGGTGCAGCAGCTCGGCCAGGTCCTCCAGCGTGTCGTAGGAGATCGCCCGGTCCCGGTCGGCCCGGGCCGGCCGGAGCGTTCAGGTCCGGGCCGGCGCTGTGGGTTGTCGATCGGGGTGAAGGTGGCCGCCTTCGCTCTCCCAGACGCCTACGTCGTCGCTGTGTCGTGCCAACCGTCGCGAGCGAGGAATGGGCGGTGTGGGCAGGATATCGGCGGCCCGGGTGGTGTTGCCGGGGCGGGAAGCGGCCAGCATGGCGGCCGTCGCCACAGCGTACGCAGTCTCCGGCGGTATCACGGCCAGGTCGATCCGCAGATCCCGCGGGCCTGTGACGATCACCAGCGCGGCCCCGAGGCTGGTGAACCAGCCCACCCGCACCGTGGTGCCGCCGACTCCGATCCGGCAGGGATGCCTGTCCCAGGCCGCCGGCTGCAGCATGATCCGCTCGATCACGCCGCCGCGCTGGGCGGTGAGCGCGATGACCAGGCCGCACAGTTCGACGACCGGGTCGCGTGAGGCTGGCCACCAACCGCCGTCGAGAATCACCCGGCTGGACGGGGAGTCGGCCAGCCGCAGGCGTGCTGTTGGCGGTTCCCGGGTGCAGACCCACGTCATGCGGTCCTCGGCAGAGCGGATCATGAGATCCGTCCCTCCGGTACGCCGGCGCCCGGGTCGGTGCCGGTGGGGTCTGGACGGGTGATGGTGGCGGTGGTGTACGGGGTGCCGTGCCTGCGGGTCAGCAGCCGCAGCTGGATGATGCGCCGCATGGTGGCCTGCATGGTCACCAGCAGCACGCCGAACACCGCGGCGAGCAGCAGCGCCACTCCCACCGGCAGTTGCCCCCGCGCGCCGAAGAAGTGCACGTCCGTACGCTGACCGTTCTGGAGGATGAAGATCAGTAGCAGGAGCAGCACCACGGCGGACGCCGCGAACTCGACCAGCGCACCCCCGGCGCGGACACGCGGCACAGGGCGGCGTCGGTTGTTGATCTCGGGTCCGGACTGACCGTTGGTTGAACGGGCGGGCCTGATGAACCTGGCCATTGTGGACCTCATCTCGACGGTGGTGCGCAAAGTCCGCGAACCGGAGCCGCCGAGGGCCAGAACGACATCCTCAGCCTACTCTTTGCCCGGGCTATTCCGTACGCCCGAGATGTCGGACCTGCCGCTCCGGGCAAACACTCCTGCAGGTGGAACAGCCTGGCCCCCGCTTCCCGACCGGGTCGCTGCGGTAGCCCGTCAGTACCTGGTCAGCGGCCACCTAACAGTGTCGTCAACAGCAACGGCAGGAGCAGGACGGTCACGAGCAGGATCACCCACACCCGACCCGAGCGCCGTTCGACGGCCCGCTTCAACCGTGCGCCCAGCCGCACCGGGATGGATCCCCCTGTGCGGATGACGGAGGACTCAGTCGTGACGGACGGACCAACTGTCATCGAGGTCCTCCCGTGATGGTTTGACGCTCTCCTCCGGGCGACCGGATGCGACCGAGACGGCGGCCCGCCAACTGGGCATTTCGGCCCTAAGCTGGGCCAGGGAACGCTTCAGCAGCCGGGACACGTGCATTTGCGATATTCCGACTTCGGTGGCGATCCGCGCCTGGGTCATGTGGCGGTAGAACGACATGGTGAGAATCCGACGCTCACGCGAGGGAAGTGCGGCGAGTAACGGCAGTAGTGTCAGGTGATCGTCCACGCCCGCGTAGCCGGGATCGACGGCGCCGATGAGTTCGATGGCCTCGACGTCGCCGGCACCGCGGTGGGGCGCGTTCAGGGACGCCAAGCGGTAGGCCTGCGATGCGGTGAGGACGGCCAGGACCTCGTCGACGCTCACTTCCAGGTGGTCGGCGAGTTCCGCGGTGGTCGGGTGGTGGCGCTGCCGCTGCGTGAGTTCGCCCGTGGCGGCTCGCACCATGCTGTTCAGCTCCTGGGCTCGGCGCGGTACCCGCATCGCCCATGTCGTGTCGCGGAAGTGCCTGCGGAGGGCGCCGAGGATGGTCGGGACCGCGTAGCCGGAGAACGGCACACCTCGGCTGACGTCGAAGCCATCGACGGCCTTAACCAGGGCGAGAGCCGCGACCTGCGCCAGGTCGTCGTAGGGCTCTCCGCGTCCGGTGTATCGGCGAGCCAGTCGGCTGGCCATCGGCAGGTCAGCCTCGATGATCCGGGCCCGGAGCCTCGCGTGCTCGGGATGGTCGCAGGTCAGCGCGGCAAGTCGACGGAACAGCTGTTCGCGGGTCGCCGACAGCTCACTCGGCGGCGGGAGGGGGGAAAAGGTGCTCGCGGTCGTGCTGGGGATGACCATTGTTGAACGCCCCTCACGGGCTGGCGGCGGCGAGACTGACGGCCACCGGGGGCCCGGGCGACACCATCACCGTACGCCCTATCGCCCCGGCGAGCATCGCGTAATTTGTCCGGCGGGACCCGACCAGCGGAAGAAGCCGCTCCAACGGCATCGGCCTGAGCCAACGGTCAGCCGAGTTGCCTGGCTGCCGCCCCCGGTGTGAGCTGCTCGGAACCGTCGACGATCGCCTGAGCCAGGTCGGACAGCCGTCGGTTGTGCCTGCGGGCGCCGTCGCGCAGCAGCGCGAAGGCCTCGCCCACGTCGACGTGGAGGCGCTCGGCGAGCACACCCTTGGCCTGCTCGATCAGGACGCGGCTGTTGAGTGCGGTCTGCAGTTGTTCGGTGAGGATGTCGCGGCGGTGGATGGCGCGTTGCTGGAGCAGGCCGATGGTGGCCACGTCGGCCAGGGTCTGGCCGATGCGGAGTTTGCCTTCGTCGAGTGCGCCCGGGTGGGTGTCGAAGAGGTTCAGCGCGCCGATGACCTCGGAGCGTAGGCGCATGGGTAGGGCGTGTACCGCGGCGAAACCGACCTCGGCCGCGGCGGCGGTGAACCGCGGCCACCGGCCGGCGGCGGGCAGGTCGACCACCGACACCGGCCGGCCGGTGCGGAAGCAGTCCAAACACGGCCCCTGGGCGGTCTGCAGCTGGAACAGCTCCAGCAGCCGCGTGCGTTCGGAGGAGGCGGCCACCACCTGCAGGGTGTCCTGCTGGTCGGTCAGCAGCAGCCCGGCCGCCGAGACGCCCAGCAGCTGGACACACCGCTCGGTGAGCACGTGCAGGAACTCGATCACGTCGAAGTCGTCGACGAGTGTGTCGGCCATTTCCACGAACACGTCGGACAACTGGATCTCGGCCATGTCACTCACCCTCGTCGTACGATAGTCCCGCCGGCTCTCCGGCGGTACGGGGCCGTGGTCGGCGCCGCCGCCCCTCGACGACCGGGTTCCGTCTCTCACCCGGTCCCGCCGTCGCACGCGTCGTCGGTGGAGTCGAAACGCAGCCGGCGGGCAACCACGTCACCTGCCACATCCCGCAGCCGCCGGCCGTGGGAGTAGGCGAAGGCGCGTAACCGGATGAGGGCCACCGCCGCGGTCACCCCCAGCTGGACCGTGATCATCCCGGTGGCCTGGTGCACCTCGGGATGCTGCAGACCGGCCTGCTCCGGCCAACCCTCGTCCTGGGCCGACCGGTGGCGCCACCCGCCGTCCAGCAGTACCGCGCATGCCGTGTCCGCCAACACCAGCGCGTCGGCCAACTGCTCGCCGTCGAGGCCGCCGGCCCGCGCGCGGTAGAGGTCCAGCACGCCGAGACGGATCCCGCCGACCTGGAGCGGCAGCGCGAACACCGCGTGGACCCCGGCGAGCACCGCCGCCGGAGCGAACGCCGGCCAGCGGGCCAGACACTCCGGCGCCGCCAGATCGGCGACCAGATCGGGACCGCCGGAGCTGGCGTCCACGCACGGACCCTCACCGAGGGTCAGGGTCAGCTCCTCCAGATCCGAGGCGGTCCGGTGACTGGCGCACAGCACCTCGCGCGGGGTGGCGCGCAGCGTCACCGCGACGGCCGCGGAGTCGACCCCGGTGGCCGAGACCGACGCGGCGCAGACGTGGTCGACCGCGACCGTCCCACCGCGGGCCACGTCGACGACCAGGGTCCACAGCCGGGTCCTGCGTGCGGACTTCATCGATCCGCCGCACCGGCGGCGGTCCCGCCACCGCGATTCGAGCCGGGAAGCCGCTGCGCGCTCACCGGGGAGACAACTCGGAAGCGGAGACGCGTGGCCCTGGTTCGCTCGTCCACAGCTGGCTCCGACCCGATCGTCCTCAGCGGACATCCGCCCTGCGGCCACCGGGATCCGGGGCGACGCTCACACCGTACTCCTGAGCGGCGCCCCTGCGCGGTCTGTCACCCGTCGGCGTGGACCGCGAAGGCGGTAGCCGATGATCGCCGGCAGGCACGCAGAAGCGTACGATGATAGTTGTCGCTCGGGACCCCGGTGGCTGACAGTTCGCCGCCGGCGGACGCACCCCACCGATCGAGGTCCCCCGTGTTGGCCGCCCGACGCGCGACATCAACTGGTCACGTCGCCGGCCTCCTCGTGCGCCCCCTGGGCCCGGCCCATCCCGTCGCACCGGCGTTCCGGACTCGGACACCGCGTCACACGCCCGCCATCGCCCATGCCTGCGCTGGCTCCCCACGGCAAGTCAGGCATGTCAACTGCTCCTTGGAAGGCGGCGGTTTGTGATGACCGCACCGCAGAACCATCTTGATCCGGCTCCCCCGATCAACGGCCACGACGGCACCGACACCGCTTCCCGCCCCACGCCGGACCGACCGGCGACGACACGCTCGCGGATCGGCGGCCTGTGGGTCGCCGCAGTGGTGTTCGCGTTCGTGCTCCTGCTGCTCCTGATCTTCGTACTGCAGAACGGCCAGCGTGCCGAGGTGTCGTTCCTCGGCGCGCACGGACACCTGCCCATGGGCGTGGCCCTGCTGCTGGCCGCGGTCTTCGGGATCCTGCTCGTCGCCCTCCCCGGCACCGCCCGCATCGTGCAACTCCGGATGCTCCAACGCCGTCCCGCCGGAAACCCCGACGCCCGACCCAGGCCCGGTCCGCTCTCCCCGACGGTGACCGGCACCGCCCGCGTTACGCCGCCGCGTACGTACCGCCAGGACAGGTGAGCCATGCCCACCACCGTGATCCCCCCGTCGCCGCCCTCCCGGCCCAGACTGTCCCTCGCTCCCACCAGGGGCCGGACGGTCCTGGACGGCGGATGGTGGCCCCGTTCCTGGGACCCGGTGGCCGAACTCCCCGGCCTCGTCCTCGCCCTGACCGAACGGCATGGCCGGATCCGGCACATCATGCTCAACATCCACACCTGGGACAGCCGGATCCGCCGGTTGGCGGTCGGACCGGACGTGGTCCGGATCGGCTGGTTCAACACCCTCGACCCCGCCCTGCTGGTCGCCACCACCGGCCGCGACGACCAGGTCGACCTGCTCGTCGTGCCACCCGGCACGACACCCACGGCGGCCGAGCGGGCCATGGCCACCGCCGCCGATCTGGCCAACCTCAGCATCATCGACAAACCCACGGAAGGACCGTGGGGTGTGAAGGTCGAACGTGTCGAGGTCAAGGACGTCGCTCTGCCCGAATCCATGAAGCGGTCCATGTCCCGCCAGGCGGAGGCCGAACGCGAACGCCGCGCCCGGGTCATCGCCGCGGACGGCGAATATCAGGCTGTTGCCGCGTTGGCTCGTGGGGACCGGCCGGTCCTACTTCAGCCAGGCGGTGCGTCGTACCAACGGGATCTGGGCCCAGATGGCGCCCAGGCCGAGGGTGCTGCCGGCGCCCAGCAGGGCCAGGACGATCAGCACGGCGGCATAGATGAGGTGGTCGTCCATGAACGGATTGCTGGCCGGCGGGAGGAGCGCGGTCCACATCATGAAGGTCAGCAGCGCGCCGCCACCGGCTGCCAGCCGCATCGCGACACCCAGGATCAACGCCCCGCCGATGGCGAGCAGAGCGCCCATGAACAGCAGGTCGATCAGGCCGGCACCGGCGATCGAGTGGTAGAAGCCCATGAACGGGCCCTTGGCGGCGGAACCCAGGAACCCCTCCGTCGGGCTACCACCGTTGACCCAGGACTTCGCGGCGGTCGTCTCGTGCCCCAGGCCGAACATCTTGTCCAGGAACGCCCACAGGAAGATCCAGCCCAACGCGAGCCGGATGCCCGCGAGCAGATACCGGACCGCCGCGCTCAGGTGTGGGCCGACCTCGACCCTGGGGGCCGGCGCCGATGCACGGCCACCGTCGGTGGTGGTACCGATCGGCCTGACCTGCTCCCTAGCGGGGTGGTGCCCGGTAACGTCCGGCACCAGCGGCGCCAGCCCGGCGCTCGGCACGGTAGTGCGTACGGTGCTGTTGTGGTCCTTGGCGATGTAGGCCATCGCGCTCACGATCCTTCGATGCTCGTCGAGCAGTCCCACGACGGGAACGGCCGTGGGTGGGGTCACGTGGTCGGGCCGGCGAATCGGTGCCACAACCGGTCGGCCGGCCCCCGCGCAGCGCGGTGCGACAGCAACGGGATCTGGTCGGCTCGCGGGGCGGATCGACGGCGGCGGGCGGTCAGCCACCGGGGGCCCGAGCAACACCCTCACCATACGCGCCGTCAGCGGGAAAGGCTTCGCATTGACCGGGGCGAATCAGCCGGGCTGGTGGGGAAGCGGGTTCGACCCGATGATCGCCGCCGGCGGTGTGGGAGCGTAGGCTGCGGGTGTCGCTCGGGACCCCGGTGGCTGACTGTCCACCACCGGTCCTGGTTGAGGCCCCGATGACGGCCCGATCCCCGTTCTGGGAAGCAATCGCGGCGCTACGTCGCGGACCACTCCTGCCGCCGGCCTCGCCGGTCGCGATGAACCGATGCCGCCAACCGCTGGGCCTCGGGCCGCGCCCGTCATCAGCCGAGCGAGGTGCGTGACCGGCATCGCCAGACGACATAGAGATCCACGAAGGGATGCTGTCGTGCCGACGCAGACTCAGCCGACCGACGCTCGGGCCGTGATCCAGGCGCTGGTCGGAGCAGCAACCGTGGCGGGCTACGCGCCGTCGATCCACAACACTCAGCCATGGCGGTGGAGGGTGGGCGGGACCCGGTTGGACCTCTTCGCCGATCGCGCCCGGGCGCTCGCCGTCACGGACCCTGGCAGCCGGCTCGCGACGCTGAGCTGCGGGGCAGCTCTGCAGCACGCCCGGATCGCCCTGGCGGCCCAGGGCTGGCGCGCCATCGTGACCCGGATGCCGGATCCGACCGACCCCGACCATCTCGCGCAGCTACGCGTCGTCGGGCGGGCGCCGGTCGAGCTGCGGGCGGTCCGCCGTACGCACACCATCCGGCTGCGCCACACCGATCGCCGTCCCGTCACCGGCCCGGCGGTCGGACCCGACGACCTGCGCGGCATCACCGCCGCGGTGCAGGCCGAAGGAGCGTGGCTGCACATCCTGCGACCGGACCAGGTGCTGGACCTCGCCGCCGCAGCCAGCCACGCCCATCAGGCGGAGACCGCCGATCCGGCGTGGCGGGCGGAGCTGGCGTACTGGATTGGTGGCACCCGACCAGGTGGCGTCGGTGTTCCCGACGACGCGATCCCCCTCCGTGCTCCGCAGACGACCGTGCCCGGCCGCGACTTCGGCCCCCACGGCGACCTACCCCTGAGCGCCGAGCACGACCGCAATGCCAGGTACGCGGTGCTCTACGGTCCCAGTGACCAGCCAGGGGACTGGCTGCGCGCGGGCGAGGCCCTGTCGTCGGCCTGGCTCACCGCGGTCGAGCTCGGGGTGTCCGTCCTGCCGCTCAGCGCCGCCGTCGAGATGGCCGGCACCCGCCAGTCGGTGCGGCGGCTGGTGGCCAACCTCGGTCATCCGTACCTGGTTATGCGTCTGGGGATGCTCGACGCCGACGCCGCGGGGCCGCCGCACGCGCCGCGACTGCCCGCCCAGCAGCGCATCGACCGGCCGCCGCCGAAGGCATTCCGTCCCGGCCCGGCTGAAGTCGACAGGCCCTCCGGCCCGAAGGGTGGCGGCCGACATGACCCCGCATCACCACCCGACACCCCGCTAACCAATACCGGCCCGATCACCGTACGTCCGGACAACGCCTGTGAGTTCCCGCCGCTTTGATGGAGCGGTGGTTACCTGCTGCCGGTTGGTGCAGGGGTGGCGATAGCTGGCTCGCTCTGGCGGGCCGCGTTCGGCGACGGCGGCGTCGCGGGTGTTGAAGCCAGTGCGACGGAGCTGGCGGCGCTTGCCGTGCTGACACCCTGACCCGAAAATCGGTGAAGGAGTGGGCAGGTGGCAGCACCCGGCGGAGCGTCAGCGGAGCCGGGTGCGGGCGGCT
>NZ_JBRIQN010000040.1:0-62757 GCF_052981855.1 Micromonospora sp. LZ34 | reverse complement strand
CAGGACCGGGGTGATGTCGTTGATCGAGTCGGTGCCGGCCTCGGTGGTGCCCATCTGCTCGGCCATGGCGTCGACGTCGATGTCCTTGCCCTGCACGCTCAGCGCGTTGCGGGTGGCGGCGGGGCCGCAGTAGTAGAAGTTCGGCTGGGCCTCGTAGCGGACGCCCAGTTCCCGCTCGCCGTGCTTGCGGTCGGCCTGCACCGACGCCGAGGGCCGCTCGGCAGCGGCGGCGAAGGGGAGGGCGATGGCGCCGCCGGTGACGGCGAGGCCGGCAACGGTCAGCGCGGTCTTCTGCAGGATGTCGGTACGCATGATGATCAGAACCTTTCGATCGGGGGACACGACACACGCCGTGAGGGGGGTGCGGTGCGCCGTGGAAAGGAAGGTCGTTCCCGCGTGCTGGCGCCGGAAGGGCGGCGCGGGTATGCCATGTTCAACCACCCGGCCCGGCCGGCGATTCCGCGACCAGGGTGGGCCCGACCACGGGACAGCCGGCGCCGAACCGGACGGTCGGACACGGCCGGGACACGCTGAACCGGACATCTCGCCGGTGACCGGGCGTCCGGGCGGAGACGGCGCGGCCCAGGGGCCGGGCGCACCTGTGGGCCGGCACCGGCCCGGACCCGGACAGCCAGCCCGCGGAGGCGCCTGGGTCAGGCGGACGGGGCGGCCGCGGGATCCTCCTCGGCACCGCGCTGGGCCGGGATCGCGGGTGCCGGACCCGCGGGAACCGGAGCCTCCGCCGGCCAGGGCACCTCCGGCGAGCGGTGGAAGGTGATGCCGGCGGCGGTCCAGCGCGGACCGTGCCCGGCCAGCCGATCGCGGAACCGGTCCCAGTCGTGCGTGGCGCGCGGTGACCAGGCCAGTTCGGCGAGGGCGGGCAGCCGGGGGAAGAACATGAACTCGATCTCCGCCCGCGAGGTGACCGACTCGGTCCAGAGCGGCGCCTCGACGCCCAGCACCGCCGCCGCCGGCACACCCGTCACGTGCGTCGCCGGATCCCACTCGTACGCCCGCCGGACGTCGATGAGGCCGGCCCAGTCGTGCCCGATCGGGGTGTCCGGGGCGTACTTCATGTCCAGGTAGGCGTGGTTGCCGGGGGAGAGGATGAGCAGCGCGCCGCGGCCCACCGCCTCGGCCGTCGTCAGGTCGTCGCCGTCGGTGCCCCACCAGTGGAGCACCCGGCCGTCGGCGTGCCCGGCCGGGGCGATCTGGTGCCAGCCGACGAGGCTCTTGCCGAGGCCCGCGACGATCTGCTGCACCCGCTCGACGAAGCCGGTGTACGCCTCCCCCTTCACCTTGAACGCCTCGTCGCCGCCGATGTGCAGCCACGGACCGGGGGTGAGCGCGGCGACCTCGGCGAGCACGTCGGCGACGAAGTCGTACGTCCGCTCGTTGGCCGGGTCGACGTAGCTGAAGCCGACCTCGGTGCCGGTGTACGGGGCGGGCGTCATCCCCGCGGGCGCCAGCTCCGGGTACGCGACCAGCGCGGCGTTGGTGTGCCCGGGCAGGTCGATCTCCGGCACCACGGTGATGTGCCGCTCGGCCGCGTAGGCGACGATCCGCCGGTAGTCGGCGCGGGTGTAGTGCCCGCCGGGGCCGTCGCCGACCTCGCCGACCCCGCCCACGGTGGCCAGCCGCGGCCACGACTCGACCGCGATCCGCCAGCCCTGGTCATCGGTGAGGTGCAGGTGCAGGTGGTTGAGCTTGTACCGGGACAGGTGGTCGACCACCCGCAACACGTCCTCGACGGAGAAGAAGTGCCGGGCCACGTCGAGCATCGCGCCCCGGTACGCGAAGCGCGGCCGGTCGGTGATCGAACCGCCGGGCAGCGCCCAGCGCTCGGCGACCGGGGTGCGGCTCTCGACGGCCGGTGGCAGCAGCTGGCGCAGCGTCTGCACGCCGTGCAGCAGCCCGGCCGGCCCGGTCGCGGCGATCCGCACCCCGGCCCGGGCCACGTCGAGGTGGTAGCCCTCCGGCCCGAGCGTGTCGTCGTCGACCAGCACCAGCGCGATGCCGCCGGCCGGCTCCGGGTGGGTGGAGTCGGTGACCGGCAGCGGGTAACCGGTGGCCGGGCGCAGCAGCGCGGCGAGCTGCTCGGCGACGGCCAGCGCCGCCGGGTCGGCGCTGACCCGGATCACCGCGTCGGGGGCCAGCACGTGATCGGCGTCGGGGTCGGGGCGGACCTGCTCGGGGGCCGGCACCACGTCGCCGAGGCGGACCGGGGCCGGCGGGGCGAGCAGGTCGCCGGCGGTACGGGCGGCGGTGCGCGCCAGGTCGGCGGCGGCCGGCTGGCGCAGCGGCAGCTGGTCCTGGTCGGCGGCGGCCGGCTCGCGCAGCGGCGGGCGGTTCTGGTCGGCGGCGGAGGGGAGAGACGACACGGCGGCGGCTCCGGGGGTGTATTTGCGGCGGTTATGGCAAAGGTGAAGTTCACCGAAACGCGTGCCATCAAGGGTACGAGGGAGGCCGGAATTGCGTGATCGTGCTCGTGGAAGCGTTCCCAGAAACCGGCACGAACGCGGATAGTCGTGATGGCTGTGCCTATTGTCACCGAACGGTCCCAGCCCACCCGATGTTCGCTTAACCTTCGCCCACCGACCGGCGCGGCACCGGGATTACCGGTGCCCGGCCCCGGGGTATGGGAGCAACTGAACCTTCGTTAAGTGTCGGACCGGCGCGCGTGGGAGGCTCTGGTGGCAGCGCAAGATACGGCGGAACACAAGTACGTCTACGACTTCGCCGAGGGCAACAAGGACATGAAGGACCTGCTCGGCGGCAAGGGGGCCAACCTGGCCGAGATGAGCAACCTCGGCCTGCCCGTTCCACCCGGCTTCACCATCACCACCGAGGCGTGCAAGGCCTACCTGGCCACCGGATCGGAGCCGGCCGGGCTGGCCGACGAGATCGCCGCCCACCTGGGGTCGCTGGAGCGGGCGATGGGCCGGCGGCTCGGCGACCCGCAGGACCCGCTGCTGGTCTCCGTCCGCTCCGGCGCCAAGTTCTCCATGCCCGGCATGATGGAGACCGTCCTCAACGTCGGCCTCAACGACCAGAGCGTGGTGGGCCTCTCCGCCCAGGCCGGCGGCAACGACCGCTTCGCCTGGGACTCCTACCGTCGCCTGATCCAGATGTTCGGCAAGACCGTCTGCGACGTGCCGGGCGAGGAGTTCGAGCACGCGCTCGACGACGCCAAGCGGGCCAAGGGCACCACCAACGACCTGGACCTGGACGCGGACGACCTGCGCGGGCTGGTCGACGCGTACAAGAAGATCTTCAGCAAGCACACCGGGCGGGAGTTCCCGCAGGAGCCGCGCGAGCAGCTCGACCTGGCCATCCGCGCGGTCTTCGAATCCTGGAACGCCGAGCGGGCGGTGCTCTACCGCCGGCAGGAGCGCATCCCCGCCGACCTGGGCACCGCGGTGAACGTGGTGTCGATGGTCTTCGGCAACCTCGGCCCCGACTCGGGCACCGGCGTCGCCTTCACCCGGGACCCGGCCAGTGGCGCGCAGGGCATCTACGGCGACTACCTGGCCAACGCCCAGGGCGAGGACGTGGTGGCCGGTATCCGCAACACCGTGCCGTTGCAGGAGCTGGAGCGGATCGACAAGAAGTCCTACGACGAACTGCTCGACTACATGGCCCGGCTGGAGGGGCACTACAAGGACCTCTGCGACATCGAGTTCACCATCGAGCGCGGCAAGCTCTGGATGCTCCAGACCCGGGTCGGCAAGCGCACCGCGGCGGCGGCCTTCGTGATCGCCGGCCAGCTCGTCGACGAGTGCCTGATCGACC
This sequence comes from Micromonospora sp. LZ34, assembly GCF_052981855.1. Classification (NCBI taxonomy): domain Bacteria; kingdom Bacillati; phylum Actinomycetota; class Actinomycetes; order Micromonosporales; family Micromonosporaceae; genus Micromonospora; species Micromonospora sp. LZ34. The sequence continues at coordinate 58,965 of NZ_JBRIQN010000040.1, read as the reverse complement.
TGGACGAGGCGCTGCACCGGGTCAACGGGGCGCAGCTCGCCCAGCTGATGTTTCCCCGGTTCAAGCTGGACCACGAGTTCCAGCCGGTCGCCAAGGGCATCGGCGCGTCCCCCGGCGCCGCGGTCGGCAAGGTGGTCTTCACCTCCGCCCGGGCGGTCGAGCTGGCCGCCGAGGGCGAGGACGTGATCCTGGTCCGCCGGGAGACCAACCCGGACGACCTCAACGGCATGATCGCCGCGAAGGGCATCCTCACCTCGCGGGGCGGCAAGACCAGCCACGCGGCGGTGGTGGCCCGGGGGATGGGCAAGACCTGCGTCTCCGGCGCCGACGAGCTCGACATCGACATCCCCCAGCGGAGGTTCAGCGTCGCCGGGCAGACGGTCAACGAGGGAGACGTGGTCTCCATCGACGGCACCACCGGCAAGGTCTACCTCGGCGAGGTGCCGGCCATGCCCTCGGAGGTGGTGCAGTACTTCGAGGGCAGCCTCGACCCGGAGCACATCGACAACGCGCTGGTCCGGGCCGTACACCGGATCATGACGCACGCCGACGGCAAGCGGCGGCTGGCGGTCCGCACGAACGCCGACACCGGCGCGGACGCGGCCCGGGCCCGGCGGTTCGGCGCCCAGGGCATCGGCCTCTGTCGGACCGAGCACATGTTCCTCGGCGACCGCCGTGAGCTGGTCGAGCGGTTGATCCTGGCCCGCACCGACGACGAGCGGGACGAGGCGCTCGCCGCGCTGCTGCCGTTGCAGCGCGCCGACTTCGTGGAGATCTTCCGGGAGATGGACGGGCTGCCGGTCACCGTCCGGCTGATCGACCCGCCGCTGCACGAGTTCCTGCCGCCGCTGGAGCAGCTCGCGGTCAACGTCGCGGTCGCCCAGGAGCGCGGCGAGGACGTGGCCAAGGAGGAGGCGCTGCTCGCCGCCGTCCGGCGGATGCACGAGGAGAACCCGATGCTGGGTCTGCGTGGCGTACGCCTCGGCCTGGTCATCCCCGGCCTCTTCGCCATGCAGGTCCGGGCCATCGCGGAGGCGGCGGTCGCCGTCACCCGCGACGGCGCGGTGGCCAAGCCGGAGATCATGGTGCCGCTGGTCGGCGCGGTGCAGGAGCTGGAGACGGTCCGCGCCGAGGCCGAGAAGATCATCGCCGACGTGGTCGGGGACAGCGGCGTCGAGGTGCTGATCGGCACGATGATCGAGGTGCCCCGGGCGGCGCTGACCGCCGGGCAGATCGCCGAGGCGGCCGAGTTCTTCTCCTTCGGCACCAACGACCTGACCCAGATGGCGTGGGGCTTCTCCCGCGACGACGTCGAGGGCGCGTTCTTCTGGCGCTACCTGGAGCTCGGCATCTTCGGCATCTCGCCGTTCGAGTCGATCGACCGGGAGGGCGTGGGCCGGCTGGTCCGGATCGCCGCCGAGGAGGGCCGGGCGGCTCGCCCGGGGCTGAAGCTCGGCGTCTGCGGCGAGCACGGCGGCGACCCGGAGTCGGTGCACTTCTTCCACGAGGTCGGGCTGGACTACGTCTCCTGCTCGCCGTTCCGGGTGCCGGTCGCCCGGCTGGAGGCCGGCCGGGCCGTGGTCGAGACCGCCGGCTCCGACAGCCGCTGACCCTCGATCCGTACGCCCCCGGCGGCGGACCCGGTTCCCGGGCCCGCCGCCGGGCGGGTTTCGGCGCCAGGTCGGTCACGTTCCGCATCCGTGACGCTACCGATGCGCACCGCTGTCCCGCGATCCCGTGACCGTCGGCGATCGGCCGGCAACTCTCGTCTGATCGGGGGTTGTGGGCGTCCGGACGGCACGTCGCGGGCGCGCCGTGGCGGCCGTCCGGGCGTACCCTGATCGACATGAGCAGCGCCTGGGAGAGCCTGACCGTCGATGCCCGGGACCCGGCCCGTCTGGCCCATTGGTGGGCCGAGGCGCTGGGCTATCAGGTGGTCACCGAGAAGCCGGACGAGGTGGAGATCCGCCAGTCCGCCGACCGGCTGCCCGGCATCGTGTTCGTGTCGGTGCCCGACGGCAAGGAGGGCAAGAACCGGCTGCACCTCGACCTGCGCCCCAGCGACCAGGAGGCCGAGGTCGAACGCCTGGTGGACATGGGTGCCCGGCACGTGGACGTCGGGCAGGGCGACGTCGGGTGGACCGTGCTCGCCGACCCGGAGGGCAACGAGTTCTGCGTGCTCCGGCAGCGTGACTAGGCCGGTGGCCGGTTGAGCGGCCGGCCCGGGCCCGGCCGGCCCGGTGCGGACGATCCGCCCGACGCCCGGCGCCGGGTCGAGGAGCCGCCGAAGGACTCCGGCTACGGCCGGTCGCCGTACGAGCGGGACCGGGCCCGGGTGCTGCACTCGGCGGCGTTCCGGCGGCTCGCCGCGAAGACCCAGGTGCACACGGCCGGCACCGACGATTTCCTGCGCACCCGGCTCACCCACTCGCTGGAGGTCGCCCAGATCGCCCGCGAGATGGGCGCCCGGCTGGGCTGCGACCCGGACGTGGTGGACACCGCCGGGCTGGCCCACGACCTCGGCCACCCGCCGTTCGGGCACAACGGCGAGGCCGCGCTGGACCAGCTCGCCGCGACCTGCGGCGGCTTCGAGGGCAACGCGCAGACGCTGCGCGTGCTGACCCGGCTGGAGGCCAAGGTGCTGGCCCCGGACGGCTCCTCCGCCGGGCTCAACCTGACCCGGGCGTCGCTCGACGCGGTCGCCAAGTATCCCTGGCCGCGCCGTCCCGGGCAGCGCAAGTTCGGGGTGTACGCCGACGACCTGCCGGTCTTCGCCTGGCTGCGCGCGGGCGGCCCGGGCGACGACCGGCGCTGCCTGGAGGCCCAGGTGATGGACTGGGCCGACGACGTGGCCTACTCGGTGCACGACGTGGAGGACGGCATCCACGGCGGCTACGTCACGCTGCACCCCCTGCTGACCGATGCCGACGAGCGGGCCGCCCTCTGCGCCGACGTCGCCGCCACCTACTCCGGCGAGTCCCCGGGCGACCTCGGGGAGGTGCTGGTCGACCTGCTCGCCGACCCGGTGCTCGCCCCGCTCGCCGGATACGACGGCAGCCACCGGGCGCAGGCCGCGCTGAAGGCCACCACCAGCGTGCTGACCGGCCGCTTCGTCTCCGCCGCGGTGGCCGCCACCCAGCAGCGGTTCGGCGCCGGCCCGCACCGGCGGTACGCCGCCGACCTGGTGGTGCCGCGCTCGATCCGGGCCCGGTGCGCACTTCTCAAGGGCATCGCGCTGCGGTACGTGCTGCGCCGTCCGGGCGCGCGGAGCCGGTACGAGCAGCAGCGCGAGATCGTCGCCGATCTCGTGGCCGTGCTGGCCGACCGGGCGCCGGACGCGCTCGACCCGGTCTTCGCGCCGCTCTGGCGGGCCGCCCCGGACGACCCCGCCCGGCTGCGGGTGGTGGTCGACCAGGTGGCCTCCCTCACCGACCCGGCGGCGGTGGCCTGGCACGCGCGGCTGGTGGGTGGTGGTGCCCCGATCGGGGGCGTCATCAACTTAGGCTAACCTAACTGGTATGACGGAGCGCGCCAAGAAGGTCACCACCGCCCGGGTACTGCGCACCGCGCGGCCCACCCCGCACCTGATCCGGCTGGTGCTCGGCGGCGAGGAGCTGGCCGGCCTGCCGGTGGGCGAGTTCACCGACCACTACATCAAGATCCTGTTTCCGGTGCCCGGGGTCGACCACCCGGACCCGGTGGACCTGGCCGCGATCCGTCGTGACCTGCCCCGCGAGCAGTGGCCCCGGCTGCGCGCGTACACGGTGCGGGCCTGGGACCCGCTCGCCGGCGAACTGACCGTCGACGTGGTGCACCACGGCGACGAGGGGCTGGCCGGCCCGTGGGCGGCCGGGCTGCGCCCCGGCGACCCGGTGCGCTTCGTCGGCCCCGGCGGCGCGTACGCCCCGAGCCCGGACGCCGACTGGCACCTGCTGGTCGGCGACGAGAGCGCGTTGCCGGCGATCGCCGCCGCGCTGGAGCGGCTGCCCGTCGGCGCCCCGGCCGTCGCGCTGGTCGAGATCGCCGACCCGGCCGACGAGCAGCGGCTGCTCAGCCCCGGCGCGGTGCGGCTGAGCTGGCTGCACCGCGGCGACCGGCCGGTCGGCGAGGCGCTAGTGGCCGCGGTCCGCGCGCTGGAGTTCCCGCCGGGCGACGTGCACGCCTTCGTGCACGGCGAGGCGACCTGGGTCAAGCAGCTGCGCCGGCTGCTCCGGGTGGAGCGGGGCGTCGCCCGGGAGCGGCTCTCCATCTCCGGCTACTGGCGCCGCGGCATGGACGACGAGGGCTGGCGTTCCACCAAGCCCGAGTGGAACCGCCAGGTCGAGGCGGAGGAGTCGGCAGCCGTCGCCGCCTGACCGCCCCGCCGCCCGCCCACGGCCGCGGGCGGGCCACCGCCTCGCCCGCCGGCCCCGGGGCCACTCCCGCCCTCGTCCGGCGCTGTCACGGGGCTGACGTTCCCGCGATAACCACCGGCCGCCCCCGTTCCTCAGCAGGATGGGACGGGGGTGCAGATGACCGAGCAGCAGGAGCCGGTGCGACCGGGTTCCGTCGACCGGACGGTGCTGGCGCTCGGCGTCGGCGGGGTGCTGGCCGTGCTGGCCTGGGGCACGCTGGCCCAGAACTCGCTGGCCGACTTCGGCGAGTCCGGCCTGGCCTGGGTGATCAGCACGTTCGGCTGGTTCTTCGTGGTGGCCGCCGACGCCTTCCTGGTGCTCTCGCTGGTGATCGCGGCGACGAAGTTCGGGCGGATCCGACTCGGCGCCGACGACGACGAGCCGGAGTTCAGCACCCTGGCCTGGGTGTCGATGATGTTCAGCACCGGGATGGGCATCGGGCTGATCTTCTACGCCGTCGCCGAGCCCATCGAGCACTACGCCGCCCCGCCGCCGGCCACCGGGATCGAGCCGAACACCGGGGCGGCCGGTGCGGCGGCCATGCGGTACACCCTCTTCCACTGGACGCTGCATCCGTGGGCGATCTATGCCGTGGTGGCGCTCGCGCTGGCGTACTCGACGTTCCGTAAGGGGCGCGAGAACCGGCTCTCGGCCGCTTTCCAGCCGCTGCTCGGCACCCGGACCGAGGGCCCGATCGGGCGCGGCATCGACCTGTTGGCTGTCTTCGCCACCGTCTTCGGCTCGGCGACCAGCCTCGGTCTCGGCGCGCTCCAGGTCGCCGCCGGACTGGACCTGGTGACTCCCGCGCCGGACACCGTCGCGGTGGAACTGCTGGTGATCGCCGCGCTCACGCTGGCCTTCGTGATCTCTGCCTTCTCCGGACTGCACAAGGGCATCAAGTGGCTCTCCACCACCAACGTGGTGCTGGCCGTGGCGCTGATGGTCTTCGTGTTCGTCGCCGGACCGACGATCTACACGCTGGAGGTGCTGCCGGCATCCGTCGGCGACTACCTCAGCAATCTGGTCACCATGTCGACCCGCACCGGCGCCTTCTCCGATCCGGCCTGGCTCGGCTCCTGGACGATCTTCTACTGGGCCTGGTGGATCTCCTGGGCGCCGTTCGTCGGCATCTTCATCTCCCGGATCTCCCGGGGGCGTACGGTGCGTCAGTTCGTCGCGGGGGTGCTGCTGGTGCCCAGCGGGGCCAGCGTGATCTGGTTCGCGGTGATGGGCGGCAGCGCCCTGCGAGTGCAGGCCACCGGTGCCCGGGACCTGGTCGCCGACGTCGGCCAGGGCACGGAACGCGCGCTCTTCGGCCTGCTGGAGGCGCTGCCGCTGGCGGGGCTGACCACGGTGGTGGCGATGGTGCTGGTCGCCCTCTTCTTCGTCACCGGCGCCGATTCGGCGGCACTGGTGCTCGGTTCGCTGTCCTCGCGGGGTTCGCTGCGCCCGCACCGCGCCCTGGTCGTCGTCTGGGGGGTGCTGATCGGCGCGGTGGCCGCGGTGCTGCTGCTGGTCGGCGGACTGGACGCCCTGCAACAGGCGACGATCATGGTGGCGCTGCCGTTCGTGGTGGTGATGCTGGGCCTGGCCGCCGGTCTGGTCAGGGACATGTCCCGCGACCCGGCGGTCAATCCGCCGGCCCGCAACCGCCGCTACGGCCTGGCCGCCGCGATCCGGGCCGCCCGGTCGTACCAGGAGGAGGACCCGCCGCCGGTGCGGCGCTACCTGCGCCGCCGCCCCCGGTGACGGGCGGCCGGCGCCCCCGGCCGGGCCGGCCGCCCGGCGTCGTCGTCCGGAGCGGCGTGGCGGTGGGCGCCACACCGGGGCGTCCCCCGGCGGCGGAGCGTCGGCCCGGCAGGGCAGGATGTACGCCGAGGGGGTGGCGGACATGGCTGGGCGGATCCGGGACGAGGACATCGCGCTGGTCCGGGAGCGCACCTCGATCGCGGACGTGATCTCCGAGACGGTCACCCTGAAGTCGGCCGGCGGTGGCAACCTCAAGGGCCTCTGCCCCTTCCACGACGAGAAGAGCCCCTCGTTCAACGTCTCGCCGGCCCGCAACGTCTGGTACTGCTTCGGCTGCGGAGCCGGCGGCGATGCGATCAAGTTCCTGATGGACGCCGAGCACCTGAGCTTCGTCGAGGCGGTCGAGCGGCTCGCCGCCCGCGCCGGCATCCAGTTGCGCTACGTCGAGACCGACTCGGCCGCGCCCCGGGCCGCCCGCCCGCAGCACGGGCAGAAGCAGCGCCTGGTCGCCGCGCACGCCGCCGCCGTCGAGTTCTACCGGGCCCAGCTCGGCACCGCCGCGGCCCGGCCGGCCCGGGAGTTCCTCGCCCGCCGCGGCTTCGACAAGGCCGCCGCCGAGCGGTACGGGTGCGGATTCGCCCCCGACGCCTGGGACCTGCTCACCAAGCACCTGCGCCAGCAGGGCTTCAGCCACGACGAGCTGGTCACCGCCGGGCTGTCCCGGCCGTCGCGCTCCGGCTCGCTGATCGACCGGTTCCGCCGCCGGCTGATGTGGCCGATCCGGGACCTCACCGGCGACGTGATCGGCTTCGGCGCCCGCAAGCTCTTCGACGACGACGACGGCCCGAAATACCTGAACACCCCCGAGACGCCGATCTACAAGAAGTCGCACGTCCTCTACGGCATCGACCAGGCCAAGCGGGAGATCGCCAAGCAGGGCAAGGTGGTCGTCGTCGAGGGCTACACCGACGTGATGGCCTGCCACCTCGCCGGGGTGCCCACCGCCGTGGCGACCTGCGGCACCGCGTTCGGCGCCGACCACATCGGGGTGCTGCGCCGGCTGCTGCTGGACACCGACGCGGTGGCCGGCGAGATCATCTTCACCTTCGACGGTGACGCGGCCGGGCAGAAGGCGGCACTGCGGGCGTTCGAGGACGACCAGCGCTTCGTCGGGCGTACCTTCATCGCGGTCAGCCCGGACAACATGGACCCGTGCGACCTGCGGCTGGCCAAGGGCGACCTGGCGGTGCGCGACCTGGTCGCCCGCCGCGAGCCGCTGGTCGACTTCGCGCTGCGCCACGTGATCAACCGGTACGACCTGGACACCGTCGACGGCCGGGTGGAGGCGATGCGCCGGGCCGCCCCGCTGGTCGCCAAGATCAAGGACCGGGAGAAGCGCCCGGAGTACGTCCGCAAGCTCGCCGGCGACCTCGGCATGGAGATCGAGCCGGTGCAGCGGGCCGTGCTGGCCGCCGCCTCCGGTCAGCCCGGCCAGCCTGGCCGGGCGGCCGCGCCGTCCCGGCCCGCCCGGCCCGAGCCGGCCGTGGACAGTCCGCAGTCGATGGTGGAGCGCGAGGCGCTCAAGCTCGCCCTCCAGGAGCCGGTGCTGGCCGGGCCGATGTTCGACGCGGTCGAGGCGGCGGAGTACCGCCAGCCGGTGCACGCGGCGGTCCGCGCCGCCGTGGCGGCGGCCGGTGGGGCCGCGGCGGCGACCGGCGGCGCGGTCTGGATCGAGTCGGTCCGCGACGCCTGCGAGGACCTCGCCGCCCAGGCGCTCGTCGGCGAGCTGGCGGTGGAGCCGCTGCGGATCGACGGCGAGCCGGATCCCCGCTACGTCTCGGTCACCATGGCCCGGTTGCAGTGGGGGTCGGTGACCGCCCGGATCAGGGAGCTGAAGTCCCGGATCCAGCGGATCAACCCGGTCAACAACAAGGACGAGTACTTCGCGCTCTTCGGCGAGCTGCTCTCGCTGGAGCAGCACGCCCGGGCGCTGCGCGAGCAGGCCGCGGGAGGGCTGTGATGGGACTGTTCAACCGGAAGCCGAAGCTGCCGGCCGCCGCCCGCCCGCCGCTGGCCGCCGACGAGCGGATGCTGGCCTGGGCCGCCGCCGGCAACGGCGAGGGCGACGGGGTGGTGGTGGCCAGCAACCTCGGGCTCTGGCTGCCCGGCCGGGGGCACCGGCTGGGCTGGCACGACATCCTCAAGGCGGTCTGGTCCGGCCGCGAGCTGACCGTCACGCCGGCCGAGCGGGTCGCCGAGCGCGACGGCTACCTGGTGGTCGCCGACTGCCCGGCCGAGACCTACCTGCTGCTGGATCCGGGGGAGCTGCCGCACCAGGTGCGCGCCCGGGTGACCCGTTCGGTGGCGTACACCCAGCACCACCCGGTGCCCGGCGGCGCCGGCCGGGTCGCCGCCCGCCGGGTGCCCGGCGTGGACGGCCTGACCTGGACGGTCCGGTTCGACCCCGGCACCCCGGTCGACGACGACGCGGTGCTCGCCGAGACCGACCGGCTGGTCGCCGCCGCCCGCGCCGCCACCGCACCCACCGACGGCTGACCGGTCCCGGCCGTCCGGCGCCGCCGGGCCCGGCTGGATGCGGCACCGGGCCCGGCGGCTGAGGGTCAGCGGGCGCCGAGGTCCCCCAGCGCCTTGTCCGCGCCGCGGTGCAGCGGTACGGGGTCGGTCCGGCGGGCGGTCTCCAGGCTGATGCCCTTCGCCGCCGGGTTCGCCTGAGCCAGCGCGTCCTTGCGGTCGAACACCGTCCTGGTGATCGCGCAGGCGACGTTCGCGTCCAGGTCCTTGCGCACCAGCAGCACGTTCGGCACCACGATGGTCGGCGTGTCCGCCGCCGTCCGGTACACGTCCTTGCCGATCGTGCCGGCCTGGTAGGCGGGGTTCAGCTCGGCCATCTTCGGCAGCAGTGGCGTGATGTCGAGGAACGTCACCTGGTCACCGGCGGTGGTGAAGAGGTCGGTCAGCCCTCCGGTGGGCACCCCGCCGGACCAGAAGAAGCCGTCGATGGTGCCGTCCTTGACGCCCTGCACGGTCTTGGCGAGGTCGAGCCGCTGCGCCTGGACGTCCTTGGCCGGGTCCAGGCCGGCGGCCGTGAGCAGCCGGTTGGCGATCACCTCGGTGCCCGACTTGGGGGAGCCGGTGGAGATCCGCTTGCCCCGCATGTCCGCCACCGAGGCGATGCCGGCGTCGGCCCGCACCACGACCTGGGTGTAGTTGTCGTAGATCCGGGCGAGCGCCTCGACCGGCTGCGGGGCGGTGAAGTTCTCCTTGCCCTGCACCGCGTTGACCGCGGTGTCGAAGAGTGAGAAGGCGACGTCGTACTGGCCGGCGACCAGCTGCTCGATGTTCTGCACGGACGCGCCGGTCTCGGCGGCGGTGCCGGTCAGCTTCCCGCCGGTGGCCCCGGAGAGCTGGCCGGCGAGGGCGTTGCCGACCACGTAGTAGACGCCGGTCGCGTTCCCGGTCGCGATGCCGACCCGGGTGTCTGCGGTCACCTCGCAGGTGACCTCGCTGGCGGTGTCGTCCTTCGCCGCGCCGCCCTGCCGGCCGCCGCAGCCCGCGACGGCCGCCGCGGCGAGGGCGAGCACGCTCACGCCCGCCACCAGTCGAACCCTGTTCCCGCTCACTGTCATACCTCCCTGACCTCCGGTGTTCCGGCGCGCGGCCCAGCGGCCCGGCCGGCGGTTCCGCGTCGTACCAGCACGCCCGTGGCCGCCACCGCGGCCAGCGCGACGCCGACCGCCACCGGCACGGGTTCGAGCCAGAGCAGGGTCACCCCGGCCGCCGCGCCGAGGACGCGCTCCGGGACGCCGGCCGGGCCGACGCCGGGCAGCCAGCCGCCCGCCGCGACGGCCAGCACGGCGACGCTGAGCGCGACGACCACGCCGGCGACCGCGATCCGGCGCGCGCCGCCGATGCCGAGCAGCCCGAGCCCGGCCGGGGTGAGCACGAAGGCGATCGGCGTCAGGTAGGCCGGCAGCGCGTAGCGCAGGGTCTGCCACATGGTCGGCACCAGCCGGCCCCCGGTGACCGCGGCGGCCGCGACGGCCGCGAGCGCGGTCGGCGGGGAGACCTCGGACAGCACCGCGAAGTAGAAGACGAACATCGCCACGGCCGGCGTCGCCACGCCGAGGTCGAGCAGCGCCGGTCCGATGATCACCCAGCCGATCACGAACGAGGCGGTGACCGGCACGGCCAGGCCGAGCAGGCTGAGCGCGACGGCGGCGAGCACCGCGGTGAGCGCCAGCACCAGGGTCGGGTCCGAGGCGACCACCTGCGCGCCGCTCACCAGCAGCGCCGCCGCCTGCGGCCCGAGGCCGGTCTTGGTGGTGGTGGCGGTGATGATGCCGGCGGCGGCGCAGACCGCGGTCACCGCGAGCACCCCGCGTACGCCACCGACCAGGGCGGCGCCGAGCCGGGCCGGGGTGAGCCGGTGGCCACGGTCCAGGAAGGACAGCGCGGCGGCCAGCACGGTGGCGAGCACCACCGCCCGGGTGGCGGAGACGCCGACGGCGAGCAGCACGACGATGGCCACCAGCGAGGCGAAGTGGTAGCCGAACCGGCCGAGCAGCCGCCACGGCGAGGCGGCGTCGATCCGCACCGGACGCACCCCGGAGCGGCGGGCGTCGATCTCCACGGCCAGCAGGATGCCGAGGTAGTACAGGACGGTCGGCACGGTCGCCCAGCCGAGCACCTGCAGGTACGACACGCCGAGGTACTCGGCGATGATGAACGCCGCCGCACCCAGCGTCGGCGGCGAGAGGATGGCGCCCACCCCGGCCGCCGCGAGCATGCCGCCGGCCCGCTCCGGCGGGTAGCCGGCCCGCCGCAGGATCGGCCAGGTCACCGCGCCGATGCTCACCGTGGTCGCGGCCCCCGAGCCGGAGACGGTGCCGAGCAGGAAACCGGAGGCGACCGCCGTCCGCCCGGCGGCCGTCCGCGACCGGCGGAACGCCGCGGTGGAGAGGTCCACGAAGAACCGCCCCGCGCCGGAGAGGTCGAGCACCGCGCCGTAGATGGTGAAGAGCACGATGTACGAGGCGGCCACGTCGAGCGGGGTGCCGTAGAAGCCGCTGTCGGAGTTGTAGAACGCGTCCACCAGTTGGCTGAAGTCGAGCCCGGCGTGGGCGACCGGCCAGGACTGCGGCAGCAGCCCGCCGTAGTAGCCGTAGCCGAGGAAGAGCAGGCAGACCGCGGGCAGGATCCAGCCGGTGGTCCGCCGGCACGCCTCCAGCAGCAGCAGGAGCAGCACCGTGCCCATGACCAGGTCCAGCGGCACGAGCAGGCCCTGCCGGTCGAGGAAGGCGTTGTACCCGCCGCCGCCGGAGCCGAGGCGGACCGGCAGCACGGGGTAGAGGCAGGCGACCAGGGCCAGCGCGGCCAGCGCCCAGTCCGGCAGCGTCGGCCGCGCGCCGCCCGCCGGCCGGACCGGTCCGTCCGGTCCGTCCGCGACCGACCGGCCGGGCCGGATCGCGCGCCGGAGCCGGGCCGGCAGTGGCAGGTCGGCCGGGTAGGCGAGGAAGACCAGCGGCAGCACGCCGGCCAGGAAGACGATCAGGTAGTACTTGCTGCCCTGCGGCAGCGGCCGGAACACCTGCCAGAGGGCGAGCACGGCGACCGCGAGCGCCGCGCCGGCGAGCAGCAGGCCGGCCGGTCCGCCGAGGATCCGCCCCGGCTTCTCGTCCTCGAAGCGGGCGGCCAGGTCCGGTGTCCCGGCGTCGGCGCGGGCCTCCACCCCGCCGGCTCCGCCCGCCTCACCGTCCGGTCGCGCGGCAGGGCCGCCGCCCGCGTCGGTGCCGGTGGTGTCGCCGTTCGGGCCGCCGGCGGGCTCGGCTCCGGCGGGGTCGCTGTCTGGGCGTTCGGCGCGGGCCGCGGCGCCGGCGGGCACGGTCTCCGTGGCAGGCGGCTCGGCCGGCCGGGGCGGTGGGCCGGGCGCGGCCGGCGCGGCGGCGCCGGCCGGATCGGCCGGCCGCGGGGGTGGCGGCGAACCGTCGGGGGAACGGGTTGGCGACACGATGGGACGATACACGTCGATCAACGAAGGGACGGGGCATCGATGATCCTTCGCCGCGTGTCGTCGGCGCACACCGCCGGCGGCGCGGGTAAATCGGGTGGCGGTGTCGGACCCGGCGGCTAGGGTCGGGCGGTGACCACGGCTCAACCACTCATCCAGGCGCGGGGGCTGGTGAAGCGGTTCGGCGACTTCACCGCCGTCGACGGCATCGACGTCGAGGTGCGTCCCGGCGAGGCGTTCGGCTTCCTCGGGCCCAACGGCGCCGGCAAGTCCTCCACCATGCGGATGGTCGGCTGCATCTCCCCGCCCAGCGGTGGCGAGCTGCGCATCCTCGGCATGGATCCGGTCCGCGACGGCCCGGCGATCCGGGCCCGCCTCGGCGTCTGCCCCCAGCTCGACAATCTGGATCCGGAGCTCACGGTCCGGGAAAACCTCACCACCTACGCCCGCTACTTCGGCATCTCCCGCCGGGTGGCCCGGGCCCGCGCCGCCGAGCTGCTCGACTTCGTTCAGCTCAGCGAGCGTGCCGACAGCAAGGTCGAGCCGCTCTCCGGCGGCATGAAGCGCCGGCTGACCATCGCCCGCGCCCTGGTCAACGAGCCCGAGATCGTGCTGCTCGACGAGCCGACCACCGGCCTCGACCCGCAGGCCCGGCACCTGGTCTGGGAGCGGCTGTTCCGGCTCAAGCAGCAGGGCGTCACGCTGGTGCTCACCACGCACTACATGGACGAGGCCGAGCAGCTCTGCGACCGCCTGGTGGTGATGGACGGCGGGCGGATCGTCGCCGAGGGCTCGCCGCGTGAGCTGATCGAGCGGCACTCCACCCGTGAGGTGGTCGAGCTGCGCTTCGCCGCCGAGTCGCAGGAGGCGTTCGCCGGCAAGGTCGACGGGCTGGCGGAGCGGGTCGAGGTGCTGCCCGACCGCATCCTGCTCTACGTCCCCGACGGCGACGCGGCGGTGGCCGAGGTCAACTCCCTCGGGCTCACCCCGGCCAACGTGCTGGTCCGGCGCAGCAGCCTGGAGGACGTCTTCCTGCACCTGACCGGGCGCACGCTGGTCGACTGAGGCCCGCGCCGCCGGGCGGCCCCGTGTCCGTAGCATCGGCCGGACGCCCGGCCGCCGGTGGCCCGGGCCGACGAACGGGGGTGCCGGTGTCTGCGGTGGAGGTTCGGTTACGGCGGCAGGACGGGCTGGGGGCGCTCTACCTGGGCATCTTCGCCACCGTCTGGTTCAGCGTGCCGGCCGCGGCGCAGCCGCTGCGCGGCGTGCTGGTGGCCGGCAGCCTGGCGGCGCTGCTCACCGCGATCGGCGGCGGAATCGTCACGGCCCGGTCCCGGGGCACGCACGCCGGGCCGCGCGACCGCGCGGGGGACCGGCGCTACCTCCTGATCGTCGTCGCCGAGTTCGCGCTCGCCGGCCTCGGCGCCGTGGCGCTGGCCGCCGCCGGCTGGTCCGAGTTCGTCCCGGCGCTGGTCTGCGCCGTGGTGGGGCTGCACTTCTTCCCACTCGCCCCGCTGCTGGGCGACCCGCTGCTGCGACCGCTCGGCGTGGCGATGTGCGCGGTGGCGCTTGCCGGCCTGGTGACCGGGCTGGCCACCGGGGTGTCGGCGGGCCTGGTGGTGGGCGCCGGCGCCGGCGTGCTGCTGCTCGGCTACGCGCTCCGGTCGCTGCTCCGCGCGTTCCGCGGCTGAGCGGCCCGCGTCCCGGCCAAGCGGTGCCACCCGACCTGACCGATCGGGCCGTCGGTAGGGAGGACCTCCGTCGGCGGGGCGCCCGTGAACGGTGGGAGCAAGGATCACGGCAACCCCCGTCCTGCCGACGGGGGTTGCCGCGGGGCCGGCCGGACACCCGGGCCTGATCTGACCTGTCGAACTCGGTCAGCGGGCGACGGGAGGGACCTGGACGTCGACGTCGAGCCCGTAGTCCCAGTACAGCCAGGTCACCTCCATCTCCTCGTGGTAGCTCGGCTGGTCACCCCCGTGATGGTTCGGATATTCGATGGTCGTGCTGAAGGAGATCTTGGTGATCTTCTGCGAGTTCACGCCGATCTCGATGAACCCCTCGCCCGGAATCTTCTTCGGCAGGTCCGCGTCGCTGGGCGTGCTGACGTAGCTGAACGCGTAGCGTTCGACGGCCGATTCGCCGCTACCAGCCGTGCCGAGCGCGGTGACCGTGCCAACGCTTCTCAGGGCCTCGAGCTGGGACGCCGGATTGACCGTGGTGGCCGGGTCGGCGAAGGGGACGTAGATGTGGTGGAGGCTGCGGAAGATGGCTGGCTTACCGTAGTTTCGCCAGCGGCCGCCCTTCGAGCGGTAGAGATCGCCGTCAACGATCCGCTCCTCCCCGTCGGGCCAGACCCGCCCCTTGGACGTTCTGGTCACCCGCCCGGTGGGCCCGTTCGGATCGAATTCCCCTTCGAAGGACTCCTTGGCGGAACCCGGCTTGCCGACGTCGACCCAGTTGCGGCTGGTGGAGACGCGGAACCGGAAGCTGCTCTTCGCGGTTGCCTGTGCCGCCGCGGCCAGCCGGAGTTCCGGGCTCACGGCGGCGGCGGGGCCCGGCTGAGCAGCGGTGCTGGCCGGATCGCCGCCCGGACCGATCAGGCCCACGGTGGCTACGGCCACGACCCCGAGGAGCGCGAGCGCACCGCCGGTGATAGCCACCGTCCGGCTCCGTCGCGCCCGCCGGCCCCGGGTGATCAGGTCGGCGGTCGGCGCCTCGTTCGGCGGCTGTGCGTCGGCCAGATCTCGAAGTGCGATGGAGAGGTCCCTCTCGTCGATGTTCACTTCACTGCCTCCAAGGTGGTTGCGCGGGGATGGGAAATGAGGTCACGCAGCTTCGCCATGGCGCGGCTGTGCTGCGTCTTGACCGCGCTGACCGAACAACCCAGCTCGGCGGCCACTTGCCGCTCGGTCAGGTCGACGTAGTACCGCAGCACGATCACCGCCCGCTGTTGGCGCGACAGCGTCATCAGGGCATCGCGTAGGTCCTGGCGCGCCCCGTCCAACCCCGCGTGCGGGTCGACCCGGTCGGGCAGTTCCGCCGTCAGCGTCTCCCGACGGAAACGCCGCCACCAGCTGACGTTCCCGTTGATCAACATCCGGCGCAGATACGCGTGCGGGTCGCCGTGGCCAACCTTCCGCCAGCGGACATACAGCTTGACCAGACATTCCTGCAGCAGATCCTCAGCCCGTTGCCGGTCACCGATGAGCAACGTGGCGAACTGCAGGTGACGGGGCCACGCTTCCGCGACGAAGCTCGCATAGCTGGCGTTGCTCGACGCCTGATCGGCAACTTCGTTGGTCATGTCTCTCACACGCTTGGCATCCTCGAAATGGTCTACACCGCCGTCCAACTGGCAGCAGCCGGCCAACAGCAAACCAGCCGCGATGTGCGCGCCGGCACTGGCCGGGCCGAGCCGATCGGCTGCTGGTCAACGGGCCCTTGCCCAGGTCAGGAAGCGTTCGGCCATCCCCTCCGGCGCGTTCTGCCCGTGCAGCACGGCGAGGTCGGTCATGGCCTCGTGCATCAGCGTGCCGAGGTAGATCAGCAGGCCCGTCCGGTTCTCGCGGTACTCGCCGAGCAGCGCCAGCCGGGCCGGGGAGCAGGGCCACGCGGCGCCGCAGACCCGGCAGCGCCAGGACGGGCGCGCCGCGACGTGCGGGCGGTAGCGCGGCATCAGCGCGTGCGCTCCCCGGCCCGGCGCGGCGACGGCAGCCAGTGGCCGCCGTTCGCACGCCATTCCTGCGCCCGGGTCAGCCGCCCCGGGCGTCCCGGGCCGTCGGTCGGGAAGACCTCCGTCGGCGCGGTCGCCCACGCCGGGCGTGCGTTGGGCGTACGCCGGGGGAGCGCGGCGGGTGGCGTCGGGCGCCGGCAGCGCCAGAACCTGAGTCGCATGGGGAGCCTCCGTCGAGGTGGGGAGGGGCGCCCCGGACCTCGTTGTCGCCGGGCGCCCCCGGCCTGGTTCCGCCCGCCGTCCGATCCCGTGAGCGGTTCCGCTGCGTGACAGTCTGGTGAGGACCCGACTACGGTGGGAGGTCCCGCGCGCCGACTATCAGGGCGTATGGCGGCCGGTCCCTGGCGGTACGAGGATGTACGGAGGCTGTCCGTGGAACGCTCGTCCATGTTGGACCACTTCGCGGAGGAGTTGCGGCTCGTCCGGGTCACCAGTGGTATGTCCCAGACCGCGCTGGCCGAGGCGCTGAGCTATTCGGGCGCCCTGGTCGCCAAGGTGGAGACGTGCGAGCGCCGGCCGAGCCTCGACTTCGCCCGCCGGTGCGACACCGTGTTCGGGGCGGACGGACGGTTCGAGCGCATCCAGCGACGGATCAGCCGGGAGACCGTGGTGCCCTGGTTCCGCGACTGGGCCGGCATCGAGCAGGAGGCCACAGCGCTGCGATCGTTTGAGCCGCTCTATGTGCCGGGCCTGTTGCAGACCGAGGGCTATGCCCGGGCCATCCTGGTCGGCGCCGGGCTGTTCGCGGCGGACGAGATCGAGCAGCAGGTGGCGACCCGGCTCGACCGGCAGGGGGTGCTCACCCGCGACCGGCCGCCGCTGCTCACCGCCGTCGTCGACGAGTACGTGCTGCGCCGTCGCGTCGGCGGGCCGGAGGTGATGCGCGAGCAGTTGCGGCACCTGGTGAAGGTCTGCTCGGCATTGCCCCGGGTCCGGATCCAGGTCGTGCCGCTCTCCGCCGGGGCGTACGCTGGGCTCGACGGCCCCTTCGTGATCGCCACCTCGCCCGCCGGGGAGGACGTCGTCTACCTGGAGGGGCAGCGCCACGGCCAGGTGATCGACCGTGCGGAGTACGTGCGGCAGATGGTCGAGGTGTGGGAGTCGATCCGCGGTGAGGCACTATCGCAGCAGCAGTCCCTCGACCTGATGGCGGAAGTGGCGGAGACATGGACCTGAGCGGCGCCCGGTGGCGCAAGAGCACCCGCAGCAACGGCAGCGGCGGCAACTGCGTGGAGGTGGCCGACAACCTGCCCGGCGTGGTGGCCGTACGCGATTCCAAGGACCCGGGCGGCCCGGCCCTCACCTTCGACCCCGCCGCGTGGCGGGCGTTCGTCTCCCGCGTCGCCCGGCGGTAGCTCGCCCACCACGGCCACCTGTCACTCCGAAGCAGCCAGCCTGGAGGACGTCACCTCGCCGTGCTCACTCCGCACTCCGGGTGCTGGTCCGGGCGGCCGGCGGCGGAGCGGTCGCCGGTCAGCCGGCGATGAGCAGCCCGACGCCGGCCAGCAGGGTCGCGGTGAACACGGCGGCGAGAGTGGCGGCGCGACGGCGGGCGTGCGTGCCGCCGATCAGCTTCAGGGCGAGGGCGAGCGGGCCGATGGGCTGCATGGCCGGAGGTCCTTTCGGGCTGGTGGCGGCGATCCGGACGGCGGCGCCGAGGGTGCCCGCGGCGAGCCGCAGGGGGGACATGCCGAGTTCGGCGGCGCCGTACACGTCCGCCTGCCACTGTTCGAGATGACGGGCGCGGGAGGCGCCGGGGAGCAGCGCCGCGGCGCAGCGCACGAGGAGGAGCGCGGCCCGGACGGGCGTCATCGCGCCTCCCGCAGGCGGGCCGGGCGGTGGTTCGCCGCCCGGGCGGCGGCCTGGGCGCAGACCCGGCGGGCGGCCGGCGCGCCGTCGGCGGTGAGTTGGTACATCCGCCGTCGTGGGCCACGGCGGTCGGTCTCGTCCTCCCAGTGCGAGGTGACCCAGCCGTTGCGCTCCAACCGTTCCAGCAGCGGGTAGACGCTGCCGGACGGGCGCCCGGTGGCCTTGATGATCTCCAGCCCCCAGCGCGGCCGGTCGCTGTCGACCAGCACCCGCAGGACGTCGACCGTCGCCGCACCGATGCGTCCGAGTGGCTCCACGAGGCAAGGCTACCTATGTAGATTAAGCCTGTCCAGGGAACGGAGGACCCCGCCCCGAGCGGAAACTGCCACGACACGCGCGGACGCCGGTCGTAGGGTGGCCACGGCCTGTCGTACCCCCGGGGTAGGAAGGCCGGGGTGGACGGCGGCGACGGGAGTGATCACGTGAGCGTGGCGCAACAGGCGCGGGAGCGGGCGCGACCGGCGCTGCCCCGGGTGCCGGCGCTCGCGGTGCTGGCGCACTACCTGGTGGGCTACCGGCGCACCTGGCGGGCCGGGGTCTTCTCCTCGTTCCTGCTGCCGGTGCTGACCGTGGTCGGCTTCGGGCTCGGCGTCGGGGCCTACATCGACCAGGGCGTCGACGGGGTGCCCTACCTCGACTGGCTGGTGCCGGGGTTGATCGCCTCGACCGCGCTGCAGGTGGCCATCGGCGAGTCGACCTGGCCGGTGTTCAGCAACTTCCAGTGGATCAAGACCTACTTCGCGCAGAGCGCGGCACCGCTGCGGGTGGCCGACATCCTCACCGGCCACCTGGCCTTCGTGCTGTTCCGGGTGCTCACCACGATCGCCGCATTCCTGGTGGTGACGGCCCTGTTCGGGGCGCTGCGCTCGCCCTGGGCGCTGGTCGTGCCGGCGGTGGCGGCGCTGCTCGGCCTGGCGGTGGCCGCGCCGACCTTCGCGTACGCGTCGGCGGTGGGCACCGACAGTTGGCTGGCCATGCTGTTCCGCTTCGCGGTCATCCCGATGACGCTCTTCGCCGGGGTGTTCTTCCCGGTCGAGTCGCTGCCCGAGGCGCTGCGCTGGGTGGCGTACGCGACCCCACTCTGGCACGGCGTCGACCTGTGCCGGGCGGCGACCCTGGGCGTGGCTCCGCAGTGGTCGGTCGCCGGCCACCTGCTCTACCTCGCGGCCTGGGCGCTCGGCGGCTGGCTGCTGGCCCACCGCGCGTTCCGCCGCAAGCTGGTCGTCTGAGGAAGGCTGTCGTGGTCACTCTCGTGCTGCCCCGGCTGGTCGACGTCTCCGCCGCCACCCGGCGGTCCGTGTCGGTCGCCGAGCGCAACGTCGCGGCGCTCAAGTCGGTCTACTGGCTGCTGCTCATCTCCGGCTTCGTGGAGCCGCTGCTCTACCTGCTCTCCATCGGGGTCGGGGTGGGCGCCCTGGTCGGCGACCTCACCATGCCCGGTGGGCAGGTCGTCTCGTACGCGGCGTTCGTGGCCCCGGCGATGCTCGCCTCGTCCGCGATGACCGGCGCGCTGGCCGAGACCACCTTCAACTTCTTCGGGAAGATGAAGTACATGAAGCTGTACGACGGGGTGATCGCCACCCCGGTGCAGCCGTTCGAGATCGCTCTCGGCGAGCTGGGCTGGGCGATGCTGCGGGGCAGCGCCTACTCGGCCGCCTTCCTCGGTGTGATGGTGGCGATGGACCTCACCACCGCCGCGCGGGCGCTGGTCGCGTTCCCGGGCGCGGTGCTGGTCGGCTTCGCCTTCGGAGCGCTCGGTATGGCGATCTCCACCTTCATGCGCAGTTGGCAGGATTTCGACCTGATGGGCTCGGCGCAGTTCACCCTCTTCCTCTTCTCCGGCACGTTCGTCCCGGCCGAGGCGTACCCGTCGGTGCTGCGCTGGCTGGTCGAGGTGACCCCGCTCTACCGGGCGGTGCACCTGATCCGGGGCGTCACCGTCGGCACCTCCGGCTGGTCGTGGCTGCCCGACGTGCTCTACCTGCTCGCCGTGATGGCCGTCGGGTTGCTGGTGGCTTCGCGCCGGATGGGCAGGTTGCTCTACAAGTAGGTGGTTCGCCGACGCCTGAGTCGTCGCCTGGTGTGTCGTCCGTCATGCCCTCGCCAATTGCTTGACTGGTCAAGGACGGAACATAATTGACGCGTCAAGTGCCTGGCCACGCGGCGGTGCGCGGCACCGCCAGGGCCGGCGCAGGAGGTAGTCATGACCACCGGAACCTTCGAACTGGGACTCGACTCGTTCGGTGAGGTCGCCACCGACGGTGACCGCGTCCTGTCCGACGCCGAGACCGTTCGGCTGATCGTCGAGGAGGCGCGGCTCGCCGAGTCGGTCGGCCTGGACGTGTTCAGCGTGGGTGAGCACTACCGCGAGGGCCACAACGACGCCGCCACACCGGTGCTGCTCGCCGCGATCGCGACGGCGACCGAGCGGATCGGCCTCGGCACCTCCGTCACGGTGCTGAGCACGAACGACCCCGTGCGGCTCTACCACGAGTTCTCGACTCTCGACGCGGTGTCGAACGGCCGCGCCCAGATCGTCCTCGGGCGCGCCTCGGCGACGGAGTCGTTCCCGCTGTTCGGCTACGACCTGGCCGATTACGAGCGGTTGTTCGAGGAGAAGCTCGACCTGTTCACGCGGCTCCAGCGGGAGGAGCGGGTCACCTGGTCGGGTACCGTCCGGAGCCCGCTGGTCGAGCAGCGGCTGCACCCGCGGATGCGGCCGGGAGGCATCCCGACCTGGATCGGGGTGGGCGGCAGTCCGCAGTCGGTGGTCCGCGCCGCCCGGTACGGGCTTCCCCTCATGCACGCGATCATCGGTGGGCGCCCGCAGCGGTTCGCCGGGAACGTGGAGCTCTATCTCCGTGCGCTCAAGCAGTTCGGGCACCCCGCGCAGCCGATCGGGCAGCACTCGCTCGGCCTCGTCGCCGACACCGACGAGGAGGCCGTCGAGACCTGGTGGCGGTACTGGCAACCGGTCGTGGCGCGCACCGCTGCCGAGCGCGGCTTCTACGCGCCCACCCGGCAACGCTACGAGGCCGAGCTCGACCGCGGGGCGCTCTTCGTCGGATCGCCCGAGACGGTCGCGCAAAAGATCGCCACCGTGGCTCGCGACCTGCGGCTGAGCCGCTTCGACCTCAAGTACGACATCATGCGCCTGCCCCGCGAGGCCCGCGCCCGCACAATCGAACTGCTCGGCCGCGAGGTCGCCCCGCGCGTCCGGGAGCTACTCACCCTGGAGGCCAGCCATGCCTGATCTCGAGTTCGGACTCGACACCTTCGGCGACGTCCCGCAGGACGACTCCGGTGCGCCGGTCTCCTACGCCGCCGCGATCCGGCAGGTCGTCGACGAAGCGGTGCTGGCCGAGCAGGTCGGCGTCGACGTCATCGCCCTCGGCGAGCACCACCGGCCCGAGTACTCCGTCTCGACCCCGGAGACCGTGCTGGCCGGCATCGCCACCCGCACCTCACGGATCCGTCTCGCCTCCGGGGTGACGGTGCTGAGCTCCGACGACCCGGTCCGGGTGTTCCAGCGCTTCGCCACCGTGGACGCGTTGTCGAACGGCCGTGCCGAGGTCATCCTCGGCCGTGGCTCGTTCACCGAGTCCTTCCCCCTGTTCGGCTACGACCTGAGCGACTACGACGTGTTGTTCGAGGAGAAGATCGAGCTGTTCGTCAAGCTGCTCGACGAGAAGCCGGTCACCTGGAGCGGCACCAAGCGCGCCCCGCTCGAGAACGCCGACGTCTTCCCGAAGACGGAGTCGGGGCGCCTCACCACCTGGGTGGGCGTCGGCGGCACGCCGCAGTCGGTCGTCCGCACCGCCCACTACGGCCTGCCGCTCATGCTCGCCATCATCGGCGGCCAACCGGGACGCTTCGCCCCCTACATCGACCTGTACCGTCGCGCGAGCGCACAGTTCGGCACGACAGCGCACCCGGTCGGCATGCACTCCCCGGGCTTCATCGCCGACACCGACGAGGAGGCCAAGGAGATCTACTGGCCGCACTACCGGATCATGCGTGACCGGATCGGCGCGCTCCGCGGCTGGCCGCCCATCCGACGGGCGGAGTTCGACTCCGAGATCGACCAGGGGTCGCTCTACATCGGTTCCCCGGAGACCGTCGCCCGCAAGATCGCCCGAGCGGTCAGCACCCTGGGCGTCTCCCGGTTCGACCTCATCTACACCGCGGGCGCCCAGCCGATCAGTGCGCGGCTGCGGGCCGTCGAGTTCTACGGCACCAGGGTGATCCCCATGGTCCGCGACATCCTCGCCGGCTGACCTGCCACTCGACAGCATCCGGCAGCGGAGAGAGAAGACCCGGAGAAAGACATGAACGACGTCGCCCAGCAGGGCCCACCGACCCTCGGCATCCTCGGCGCCGGCAAGGTGGGCACCGTGCTCGCCCGGCTCGCCCTGGCCGCCGGTTACCAGGTGCTCATCGCGGGCTCCGGCGACCCTGTGAAGATCGCCCTCACCGTCGACGTACTCACGCCCGGAGCGGTCGCCGTCACCGCCGCCGAGGCCGCGGCCCGCGCGGACCTCGTCATCCTCGCCCTTCCGCTCGGCAAGTACCGCACCATCCCGGCGGACGCGCTGCGCGGCAAGCTGGTCGTCGACGCCATGAACTACTGGTGGGAGGTCGACGGCATCCGCGACGACCTCACCGACCCGCGCACCTCGTCCAGCGCGACCGTCCAGGCCTTCCTGTCGGGGTCCCGGGTGGTCAAGGCGTTCAACCACATGGGCTACCACGACCTCGAGGACGAGGCCCGTCCCGCGGGCGAAGCCGGCCGTAAGGCCCTCGCGATCGCCGGTGACGACCCCGCCGACCTCGACACGGTCGCCGCGCTGGTCGACGCGCTCGGCTTCGATCCGGTCGTCGCCGGCCCCCTCGCGGCAGGCGTCAGTCTCGAACCGGGCACCGACCTCTTCGGCGCCAACGTCGACGCCGACGAGGTCCGCGCCAGGCTCGACCGGTTTCCGCAATCGGAACGCGGGCAACTCATCGCCCGCGCGCGTGCCTGAAGCCGGCACTCGCTGACAGGTGGTGGCCTGCCTGGTGGTGCCGCCGGGACGCCGGCGCCGGCGTCCCGGCGGATGAGCAGGTTGCGCCACCGCCAGGTGGTTAACCGGCCCCTGCCTCGGGGCATGTCGGGGGATGACGCCGACGACGAGGGAGGGGCGATGGCCGCCGACGAATCTTCCGCCCGCGAGGGGCGGGACCGTGCCGGGCCGGTCGGGCCGGACGAGGGGCCGGAGAGCCCCGCCCAGCTGCCGGGCACCGGATGGAAGGCGGCGCTGCGCCGCACGGTCCGGGAGTTTCAGGACGACAACCTGACCGACTGGGCGGCGGCGCTGACCTACTACGGCGTGCTCTCCATCTTCCCCGGCATGTTGGTGCTGATTTCCATCCTCGGTCTGCTCGGGCCGCGGGCCACCCAGGGGGTCAAGGACACCGTCAACGACGCGGTGCCGCAGGAGAACATCCGGGAGATCATCGACACCGCGATCGGCCAGGCCCAACAGAGCGGCGGGCTGGCCAGCGTGGCCGCGATCGTCGGTCTGTTGGCCGCGTTCTGGTCCGCCTCCGGCTACATCGCCGCGTTCATGCGCGCCTCGAACACCATCTACGACGTGCCGGAGGGGCGGCCGATCTGGAAGACGCTGCCGATCCGGATCGGCGTCACCGCGGTGATCGGGGTGATGCTGCTGGTCAGCGCGGTGATCGTGGTCTTCACCGGTGGCCTGGCCGAGACGGTCGGCGGGGCGATCGGGGTCGGCTCCACGGTGGTGACGGTCTGGAACATCGCCAAGTGGCCGGTGCTGCTGATCCTGGTGAGCCTGATGTTCGCCATCCTCTACTGGGCCTCGCCGAACGCCCGGCACGGCGGGTTCCGCTGGGTCAGCCCCGGCGGGGTGCTGGCCGTGGTGATCTGGCTGGTGGTCTCCGGCCTGTTCGCGCTCTACGTGAGCAACTTCGGCTCGTACAACAAGACGTACGGGGCGCTGGCCGGCGTGATCATCTTCCTGGTCTGGCTCTGGCTCAGCAACATCGCGATCCTGCTCGGCGCCGAGTTCGACGCCGAACTGGAGCGCAGCCGCGCGATCTCGGCCGGGCACTCGGCCGACGAGGAGCCGTACGTCGAGCTGCGCGATGACCGCAAGCTCCGCAAGAAGCGCAACGCCGGCCGCCGCTGACCCCCGGGCGCACCTGTCGCCCCGGATCGACTCCCTGCCCCGACAGGTTGATGCCTCAGAGTCATCAAAATGGCTCTGAGGCATCAACCTCGTCTCCGCATGTCTCCGGCCGCGCCCGGATGTCGGCCCGTCGCGGCGTTCCCGCTTCCGGAGGTTGACCGGCAGGTCGGAGCTGCGCGGATGTCCTCGCCAATCGGCGCTTCTTTTCTTGATCCACTATTAGCTTTTGTTCGGACGGACAAAAGTTGGAGTCAGATTGGCCGAAGCTCTGGACACGTGGCACGGAACGCTCCTACTGTGTCGGACACAACACCTCGGCGTTGCGCCGACGTGGACGAGCCCCTGAAGAGGTGAGCCCGGTGCGGACCGTCGACCCCCTGCACGTACGGCTGTTGCGGTTGCTCCGCGACGAGGGGGCGGTGTCCCGGGCCGAGCTGGCCGACCGGTTGCAGATGCCCCGTCCCCGCCTGCTCGCCGAGCTGGAACGCCTGGTCGGCCTCGGCTACGTCGCCGAGGCGGGGCTGGCCGCCTCCCGGGGCGGCCGCCGGTCCACTCTGGTGGAACTCAGCCCGCACCTGCGGTTCGCCGCGGTCGACCTGGGCGCCAGCTCGATCGACGTCGAGGTGGTCAACGGCCGGCTGGAGCCGGTCGCCGCGTACGCCGAACCGGCCGACATCCGCTCCGGCCCGAAGCTGATCCTGCAGCGGGTCAACGAGCTGCTGCACAAGGCCAAGGTGGACGGCGCCTACGAACGCCTCGACGCGGTCGGCATCGGCGTGCCCGGGCCGGTCAGCTTCCGCGACGGCGTGCCGGTCTCGCCACCGATCATGCCCGGCTGGGACCGCTTCCCGGTGCGCGAGCTGCTCACCCGCGAGCACGGCTGCCCGGCGGTGGTCGACAACGACGTGAACATCATGGCGATCGGGGAACGGCACGGCGGGGTGGCGCATTCGGTGGACGACTTCCTCTTCGTCAAGATCGGCACCGGCATCGGCTGCGGCATCTACCTCAGCGGCGAGGTCTACCGGGGCACCGACGGCTGCGCCGGCGACATCGGCCACATCCAGGTCGACTCGCACGGTCCGATGTGCTCCTGCGGCAACGTCGGCTGCCTGGAGGCGCTGTTCAGCGGCGCCGCACTGGCCAAGGACGCGACCGCCGCCGCGCGCAGCGGCGCCTCGCCCGCGCTGGCCGAGCGGCTGGCCGCCCGGGGTGAGGTGACCGCGCTGGACGTCGCCGAGGGCGCCGTCGAGGGGGACGTCACCTGCATCCAGTTGATCCGCGACGGCGGGCGGCGGGTCGGCGGGGTGCTGGCCGGGCTGGTCAGCTTCACCAACCCGTCGATGATCGTGATCGGTGGCGGCCTCGCCCAGCTCGGTCACATCCTGCTGGCCGAGATCCGCAGCGTGGTCTACCGCCGGTCGCTGCCGCTGGCCACCGGCAACCTCCCGGTCGTCCTGTCCGAGCTGGGGCCGCGCGCCGGCGTCGCCGGCGCCGCCGTGCTCGCCAGCGACGTGGCCTTCGGCGAGGCGTCATGAGCGAGCAGAGCGAGCAACCCGAGGAGGCCGTGGTGACAGATGCTCCGCTGGTCGAGGCGCCCGCCGACGCCGTCGCGGGCGAGGTGGTGCTGCGCCTCACCGACGTGGTCAAGACCTTCCCGGGCGTACGGGCCCTGGACGGGGTGCAGCTGGAGGTGCGCGCCGGCGAGGTGCACTGCCTGCTCGGGCAGAACGGCGCCGGCAAGTCCACCCTGATCAAGGTGCTCGCCGGGGTACACCGGCCCGACTCGGGGCAGGTCGAGTGGCGCGGCGAGCCGGTAACCTTCGCCAACCCACAGTCCGCCATGCGCGCCGGCATCGCCACCATCTACCAGGAACTCGACCTGGTCGAGGACCTCTCGGTCGCGGAGAACACCTTCCTCGGCCACGAGCCGCGCCGGTTCGGCTTCGTCCGCCGCGGGCACATGGCCCGGCGGACCCGGCAGATCCTCGGCCGGCTCGGCCACGCCGAGATCCCGCCCGGGCGGATGGTCCGCGCCCTGCCGGCCGCCGGCAAGCAGGTGGTCAGCATGGCCCGTGCGCTCTCGCACGAGGCACGACTGATCATCATGGACGAGCCGAGCGCGGTGCTGGCGCACGACGAGGTGGGCAACCTCTTCCGGATCATCCGCGAGCTGACCGCCCAGGGCATCGCGGTCATCTACATCTCGCACCGGCTGGAGGAGATCCGCGAGATCGGCGACCGGGTCACCGTGCTCAAGGACGGCCGGACCACGGCGGCGAACCTGCCGGCCCGGGACACCCCGACCCGCGACCTGGTCAGCCGGATGACCGGCCGCACCATCGAGTACGTCTTCCCGGACCGCCCCGACGCCGACGCCGGCGGCGAGGAGCTGCTGCGGGTCGAGGGCCTGACCCGGGCGGGGGAGTTCGCCGACGTCTCGCTCAGCGTCCGGGCCGGGGAGATCGTGGGCATCGCCGGGCTGGTCGGCTCGGGCCGTTCCGAGCTGCTGGAGACCATCTACGGCGCCCGTCGGGCCGAGGCCGGCACGGTCACCATGGCCGGCCGGGCGCTGCGTCCGGGCAGCGTGGGCGCGGCGGTACGGGCCGGCATGGGCATGGCCCCGGAGGAGCGCAAGAGCCAGGCCCTGCTGCTCGGCGAGCCGATCTACCGCAACGTCACGCTGGCCACCTTCGGCCGGTACGCCCGGTTCGGCTTCACCGACGTCGGGGCGGAGCGGGCCGAGGCGGACCGGATCGCGGCGAGCCTGGAGCTGCGGCCCCGGGACGTCCGCCGGCCGGTGCGCACCCTCTCCGGCGGCAACCAGCAGAAGGTGGTGGTCGGGCGCTGGCTGCTCGGCGACACCAAGCTGCTGTTGCTCGACGAGCCGACCCGGGGCGTGGACGTGGGCGCCCGGTCGGAGCTGTACCAGGTCATCCGGGGCCTCGCGGCCCGCGGCGTCGGGGTGCTGCTGGTCTCCAGCGAGGTGCCCGAGGTGCTCGGTCTGGCCGACCGGGTGCTGGTGATGCGGGAGGGGCGGGTCGTCCGCGAGGCCCCGGCCGGCGAACTCGACGAGAACACCGTGCTCGACCTCGTCATGGCGGGGTCCCTGATGGAAGGCGCACCGGCATGAGCGATGTGACTCCCACTCCCACCGCGGCGGCGCCGGAGCGGGCGGCGCAGCTGCCGGCACAGTCACCGCCGGTGGACCCGGCGGAGACCGCGGCGGCCGCCGAGAAGGCGACCACCGGCCGGCTCTCCTGGTGGCGCGGCGACGGCGGCGAGGGCGCCCGCCGCAACCTCGGCCTGATCGCCGTGCTGGCCGCGCTGATCGTGATCGGCGCGTTGACCCGCTCCGATCTCTACTCCAATCCGGACTGGGTGTGGGACAACGTCCTGAGCATCCTCAAGCTGGCCTCGGTGGTCGGCGTGGTCACCGTCGGGATGACCTTCGTGATCATCGGCGGTGGCATCGACCTCTCGGTCGGCGCGATCGTCGCGCTCGCCGGGGTCTGGTGCACCACGGTCGCCACCCAGAGCTACGGCGCCGGCGGCATGATCTTCAGCGCGCTCACCGTCGGGCTCGCGGTAGGCCTGGTCAACGGGCTGCTCATCTCGTACGGCCGGCTGGTGCCGTTCATCGCCACGCTGGCGATGCTGGTGGCCGCCCGCGGCCTGGCCGCCGAGATCTCCGACAAGCAGACCCAGGTCTCCGACAACACCTTCATCAACGGTCTGGCCAGCAACAGCCTGCTCGGCATCCCGCTGCTGGTCTACATCCTCGCCGCGGTGGTCGCCGCCGGCTGGGTGCTGCTCAACCGCACCACCTTCGGCCGGCGCACGGTCGCCGTCGGCGGCAACCCGGAGGCGGCCCGGCTCGCCGGCATCAACGTCAAGCGGCACACCGTGCTGCTCTACGCGCTCTCCGGGCTCTGCTGCGGGATCGCCGCCATCATGCTCACCGCCCAGGCCAACTCCGCCCAGGCGGCGATGGCGAACCTCTACGAACTGGACGCGATCGCCGCCGCGATCATCGGCGGCACGCTGCTCAGCGGCGGGCGGGGCACCATCATCGGTTCCCTGCTCGGGGTGGTCATCTTCGCCACCATCACCAACCTCTTCGCCATCAACGGCCTCTCCACCGAGGCCCAGAACATGGTCAAGGGCGGCATCATCGTCGCGGCCGTCCTGGTCCAGCAGGTCAAGTTCCGCAGCCTCACCCAGTTCCTGGGCCGCAACCGGGCCACCACCACCTGACCCACCTCCGCACCCGAGCTACGCACCATCCGGACCACCGGAGAGCCGGTGGCCGGGCCCCGCACACCCTTTTTCCCTGCACGCGAACCCCGTTCCCTCCACCACCGCGAACACAGGAGGTCGTCATGACCCAGCACAGTCGCGACCTGTCGCGCCGCCGACTGCTCTTCGGCGGGGCTGCCGTGGGCGCCGGCGTACTTCTCGCCGGGTGCACCAGCAACGAGGAGCAGCCGACCGAGGCGCAGACCAAGGCGGCCGGCGCGCCGGGCGGCAACAGCGAGCCCGGCAAGCGGGTGACGATCGGCTTCTCCGCGCCGGCCGCGGACCACGGCTGGATCGCCGCCATCACCAACAACGCCAAGGCGCAGGCCGGGACGTACTCCGACGTGGAGTTCAAGACGGTCGAGGCCGGCGCGGACGCGGCGGCCCAGCGGGCGGCGCTGTCCACCCTGATCTCGCAGAAGCCGGACGTGATCGTGCTGCTGCCGCACGACGGCAAGGAACTCAACGCCTTCGGCCTGGAGGCGATGACCGCCGGCATCCCGGTGGTCAACCTGGACCGGGCGTTCCCGGACGCGCGGGCCTACCGGCTGCAGATCAAGGGCGACAACTACGGCATGGGGGTGGCCGCCGCCACCTACATGATCGCGCAGTTCAAGGCGAAGGGCGTCAGCAACCCGGTGATCGCCGAGATCGCCGGCATCGACTCGCTGGAGCTGACCCAGGAGCGGTCGAAGGGCTTCGCCGACACCCTGACCGCGGCCGGCTTCCGGATCGCCAACCGCCGGGCGGCGGAGTTCACCGCCGACTCGGGGCAGCGGGAGGCGTCGCAGCTGCTCCAGGCGCTGCCGAAGATCGACGCGCTCTGGAACCACGACGACGACCAGGGCATCGGTGTGCTGGCCGCGATCAACCAGGCCAACCGCAAGGAGTTCTTCATGGTCGGCGGCGCCGGCTCGAAGAAGGCGATGGAGGACATCCAGGCGGACAACACCGTGTTGAAGGCGACGGTCACCTACAGCCCGTCGATGGCATCCTCGGCCATCTCGCTGGCCCGGCTGATCGGCCAGGGCCGGGGCATGTCCGACCTGGTCGAGCTCCAGGTGCCGAAGGAAATCATCCTCGCCTCCGAGACGATCACCAAGGAGAACGCGAGCAACTACCTCAAGCTCGGGTTCTGACACACGGGGGGAGACCCACCTTGTCCACGACAGACAAGCAACTGCGGGTCGGCATGGTCGGCTACGCGTTCATGGGCGCCGCGCACTCGCAGGCGTGGCGCACCGTGAACCGGGTGTACGACCTGCCGGCGCGGGCCCGGATGGCGCTGATCTGCGGCCGGGACACCGGGAAGGTGGCCGACGCCGCCGACCGGCTCGGCTGGGCGGCGTACACTACGGACTGGCGTGACCTGGTCAGCCGGGACGACATCGACGTGGTGGACGTCTGCACGCCGGGCGACAGCCATGCCGAGATCGCGCTCGCCGCGCTGGCCGCCGGCAAGCACGTGCTGTGCGAGAAGCCACTGGCCAACACGGTCTCCGAGGCCCGGGAGATGGCCGCCGCGGCGGCCACCGCCCAGGCCGCCGGGGTGCGGTCGATGTGCGGGTTCAACTACCGCCGGGTGCCCGCGGTCACCATGATGCGGCAGCTGATCGCCGACGGACGGCTCGGGGTGATCCGGCACGTCCGGGCGACGTACCTGCAGGACTGGATCGTGGACCCGCAGTTCCCGCTGGTCTGGCGGCTGCAGAAGGACAGGGCGGGCTCCGGCGCGCTCGGCGACATCGGCGCGCACATCATCGACCTGACCCAGTTCGTCACCGGGCAGCGGATCACCGGCGTCAGCGCGGTCACCGAGACCTTCGTCAAGGAGCGGCCACTGCCCGCCGGGTCGAGCGGGCTCGCGGCCACCGTGGACGGCGCGGGCCCGGTCGACGGGCACGGCTCCGTCGACGGGCACACCCCGGCCACCGGCCCGGTCACCGTCGACGACGCGGCGGTCTTCGTGGCCCGGCTCGACGGCGGCGCGCTGGCCACGTACGAGGCGAGCCGGTTCGCCACCGGCCGCAAGAACGCGCTCCGGGTGGAGATCAACGGTTCGCTCGGGACCGTGGTCTTCGACCTGGAACGCCTCAACGAGCTGGAGTTCTACGACGCGACGCGACCCACCGCCGAGCAGGGCTTCACCCGCATCCTGGTGACCGAGGGCGAGCACCCGTACATGTCGGCGTGGTGGCCGCCCGGCCACATCATCGGCTACGAGCACTCGTTCACCCACCAGATGCGGGACTTCATCGAGGCGATCGCCACCGGCGTCGACCCGGCTCCCTCCTTCGCCGACGCGTTGCAGGTCCAGCTGGTGCTGGACGCGGTGACCCGGTCGGCGGAGCTCGGCTCCTCGTGGACCGAGGTGGAGCCGGCGCTGGCCCCGGTGGCCGCCTGAGCCACCTTTGGGACCGACCGGCGAGGGCCCGGCCGCGGTTTGCGCCCCGCGGCGGGGACGAGGTCGTTCCCGGAGGACGTGCAGCCGGGCCGTACGGCCCGGTGGCGCACGAGCAGGACGGTCGTCCGGTGCGGCCGGACCGGGATTCCCCGGCCGCACCGGAGGACCGCCACCAACCCGGCGATCCGGAGGACCAGATGGCATTCCCACCCGCTTCTGCCACCCCCGTCGACCGTTCCCGCCACCGCTGGCGGTCGGCACCCCGGGCATCGACCGTCCCGGCGGGCCGCGCCGGCTGAGACGTCCGGCCGGAGCGCGCCGTCGCTCCGACCGGCCGGATGCGGGGGAGGCAGGGTCGAGACGCCGACCGACCCTGCCTACCAGCCCCGTCCGTCCGGCCCGCACCGGGAACCGGTCCGGCGCCGTTGCCGCCGACTTCGACGCCGGCCGGTCAGCTCCACCCGAGGTGGACGGCCGGACGGGGCCATCCGCTCCGCCGAAATTCGATCTTCCGAATTACCAGAAATATCTATATAATTCGATTTACGGCCAGTTCCTCCTGACCCGGGAAGGAGCACCATGCGTACAGGTGTCTGGCTGGTGGGGGCGCGCGGCTCGGTCGCGACCACCAGCATCGTGGGGGCGCTCGCCCTGCGGGCCGGCCTGGCCGGCCCCACCGGCTGCGTCACCGAGCTGGCCGAGCTGCGGGGCCCCGCCCTGCCGTCCTTCGCCGACCTGGTCTTCGGCGGTCACGACGTGGTCGCCACCCCGCTGGCCAAGCGGGCCGAGGCGCTGGCCGCCGCCGGGGTGCTGCCCGGGCGGCTGGTCGCCGCCCTCGCCGACGAGCTGGCCGGGGTCGAGCGGGACCTGCGTCCCGCCCCGGCCGGCGGCAGTCAGGCCGACCGGGCCGCCGCCACCGTCCGTGACCTCGACGACTTCCGCCGGCGGCACGAGCTGGACCGGGTGGTGGTGGTCAACGTCTCGGCCACCGAACCGGTCGCCCGGCCGCACCCGGCGCACGCCGACCCGGCCGCGCTGCGGGCCGCGCTGGCCGGCCCCGACGAGGTGCTGCCGCCCAGCTCGCTCTACGCGTACGCGGCGGTGACGGCGGGCTGCCCGTACGTCGACTTCACCCCGTCCACCGGGCTGCGGCTGCCGGCGCTGCGCGCGCTGGCCGACGAGCGCGGCCTGCCGTACGCCGGGCACGACGGCAAGACTGGGGAGACCCTGGTCAAGTCGGTACTCGCCCCGATGTTCGCGATGCGGCACCTCGCGGTGCGCTCCTGGTCCGGGGTGAACCTGCTCGGCGGCGGCGACGGCGCCACGCTGGCCGACCCGGCCGCCAACGCCGCCAAGGTGGAGAGCAAGCAGCGGGTGCTCGGGGAGACCCTCGGCTACGAGCCGCAGGGCGGCACCCGGATCGAGTACGTCGAGGACCTCGGCGACTTCAAGACCGCGTGGGACCTGGTCACCTTCTCCGGTTTCCTGGGCACCGGGATGCGGCTGGAGTTCACCTGGCACGGCTGTGACTCCGCGCTGGCCGCGCCGCTGGTGCTCGACCTGGCCCGGCTCACCGCCGCCGCGCACGCGGCCGGGCACCGCGGGCCGCTGGCCGACCTGGCCTTCTTCTTCAAGGATCCGCTCGCCGCGCCCACCCACGCGCTGGCCGAGCAGTGGAACCGGCTGCGGGAGTTCACCCGCCGGCTGCACGCCGGAGGCAGCGATGCCCAGCCCGGCTGACCTGGCGGAGCTGGTCCGCGCGCCGGCCGCGCTCTCGGTCCCCGGGGACGTGCTCGCCGGGGCCGCGGCGGCCGGCACGCTGGGCCGGCGCACCCCGGCCCTGGCCGGCGCCTCGGTGCTGCTCTACTGGGCCGGCATGGCCGCCAACGACTGGGCCGACCGGCGGCTGGACGCGGTCGAGCGACCGGAGCGGCCGATCCCCAGCGGCCGGGTCAGCCCGTCCGCCGCGTTCGGCCTCGCCGCCGGCCTCACCGCCGCCGGGCTCGCGCTGGCCACCGCCGCCGGCGGCCGGCGCGCCGCCGCTGTCGCGCTGCCGCTCGCCGCCACCGTCTGGGGGTACGACCTGGCGGCCAAGAACACCGCCGCCGGGCCGGCCGTGATGGCCGCCTGCCGCGGGCTGGACGTGCTGCTCGGCGCGACCGGCGGGCGGCTGCGCCGGGCGGTGCCGGCGGCGGTCACCGTGGCCGCGCACACCTGGACGGTCACCGCGCTGTCCCGCCGCGAGGTCAGCGGCGCCGACACCCGGCTGCCGCTGCGGACGCTGGCCGGCACCGCCCTGGTCGCGGCCGCCGCCGGGGTCGGCCCGGCCCGTGGCCGCCCCGAGGGGGACAGTCAGGGAAGCGCCGCCCCGACCCGGCGCGCCCGGGTCGCGGCGGCCCTGCCGGCCGTGCTCGCCGGCTGGTACGCCGCCCGCTACGGCCGGGCACAGGCGCGGGTGGTCGCCGATCCCTCGGCCGGCCGGGTGCGCGCCGCGGTGGGCGCCGGGATCACCGGGCTGCCCGCGTTGCAGGGCGCGCTCGCCGCGCGTTCCGGCGCCGGGCTGCTCGGGCTGGCGGTGGCGGCGGCCGCGCCGCTGGGCCGCCGGCTGGCCCGGAAGGTCTCCCCGACATGACCGCCCGCCCCGATCCCGCCCCCGCGGCCCCGCCGCGCGCCACCGACCTGCGGTTCGGCTACGGCACCAACGGGTTCGCCAACCACCCGCTCGACGACGCGCTCGCGGTGATCGCCGACCTCGGCTACACCGGCGTCGCGCTCACCCTGGACCACGACCACCTCGACCCGTTCGCGCCCGGGCTGACCCGGCGGGTGGCCGCCGTCGGCCGCCGGCTGACGGAGCTCGGCCTCGCCGTGGTGATCGAGACCGGGGCGCGGTACCTGCTCGACCCCTGGCACAAGCACGCGCCGACGCTGCTGCACGACGACCCGACCCGGCGGGTGGAGTTCCTGCGCCGGGCCGTCCGGATCGGCGCCGACCTGGGCGCCGAGGCGGTCTCGTTCTGGGCCGGCGTACGCCCCGAACCGGTCGCCCCGGCCGCCGCCTGGGACCGGCTGGTCGCCGGCTGCGCGGTGGTGGTCGACGCCGCCGACGCGGCCGGGGTGCCGCTCGGCTTCGAGCCCGAGCCGGGCATGCTGGTCGAGGACATCGCCGGCTGGCGCCGGCTGCGCGACGCGCTCGGCGGGCCGGGCGTCTTCGGCCTCACCCTCGACATCGGACACTGCCGCTGCCTGGAGCCCCGCTCGGTGCCGCAGTGCGTCCTCGACGTGGCCGAGCACCTGGTCAACGTGCAGATCGACGACATGCGCCGGGGCGTGCACGAGCATCTCGAGTTCGGCACCGGCGAGATCGACTTCCCGCCGGTGCTGCGCGCCCTCGCCGACGCCGGCTACCCCGGCCTGGTCGCCGTCGAGCTGCCCCGGCACTCGCACGCCGCACCCGCCGTCGCGGCCCGCTCGATCGACTTCCTGCGCGCCGCCGCCCAGGCATCCACCGGTGCCCTCTGCTCTGCATCCACCGACGCGACGCCGGCCTGGAAGGCCCCGGTGCGTATGTAGGTGCAGAGCAAAGGGGGTCCGGAGGGTGTCACCGGGCCGGCGCGCCGGCGGTTGGCGGCGCTGCCGCCGGGCCCTGCGGGCAGCCACGGCGAGACCGCGCAGGCTCCACCGGAGCGGCGCCGAGGGGAGGCAGGATGACACCGGATCGACTGCGGGCTGCACTGCGCGAGGTGCCCGATCCCGACTGGCTGGCCGAGGCCCTGCGCCGGGTGGCCGCCGAGCCGGACAGCATCGGCCGCTGGTTCCCGGCCGCCGGCCGGCGTTGCGGCCGCCACGAGCTGGCCGACCTGCCCGGCTGGACCGCCGACGAGGCGGCCCGGGTGCTGTTGCTGACCACCCTGCAGGCCCACCACGCCGAGCACGCCGACGCTCTCTACCGGCACGGCGACGCGGCCGAGAAGCGGGCCGTACTGAAGGCGCTGCCGCTGCTGCCGATCGGCACGGCCGGGGTGCCGCTGCTGCACGACGCGATCCGCACCAACGACACCCGACTGGTCGCCGCCGCCCTCGGCCCGTACGCCCGGCACCTGGACCCGGCGACGTGGCGGCAGGCGGTGCTCAAGTGCGTCTTCACCGGCGTGCCGCTGGCCGTCGTGGCCGACCTTGACGGCCGCGCCGACGCCGAGCTGGCCGCGATGCTGGCCGCCCTGGCCGCCGAGCGGCACGCCGCCGGCCGGAGCATGCCGGCCGACGCCACCGACCTGCTCGACCGGCTCACCGCCGGCTCCGGCCGACCCACCGCCAGGGAGGCGTGATGCGCATCTTCGACCCGCACATCCACATGACCTCACGCACCACCGACGACTACGAACGGATGGCCGCGGCCGGGGTACGCGCGGTGGTGGAGCCGGCGTTCTGGCTGGGCCAGCCCCGCACCAGCGCCGACTCGTTCGCCGACTACTTCGATTCGCTGATCGGCTGGGAGCCGTTCCGGGCCGGCCAGTTCGGCGTCCGGCACCACGCCACGATGGCGCTCAACCCCAAGGAGGCCAACGACCCGCGCTGCCGCCCGGTGCTCGACCTGCTGCCGCGCTATCTGGAGAAGGACGGCGTGGTGGCGGTCGGCGAGATCGGCTACGACTCGATGACCCCGGAGGAGGACGACGCGTTCGCCGCCCAGCTCGCCCTCGCCGTCGCGCACGACCTGCCGGCGCTGGTGCACACCCCGCACCGGGACAAGGCCCGGGGCGTCGAGCGGAGCCTCGCGGTGGTCGCCGAGAGCGGCATCGAGCCGGGCCGGGTGGTGCTCGACCACCTCAACGAGGTGACCGTGAAGCTGGTCCGGGACACCGGCTGCTGGCTCGGCTTCTCCATCTACCCGGACACCAAGATGTCCCCGCCCCGGATGGTGGAGCTGCTGCGGTCGTACGGGACGGAGCGGATGCTGGTCAACTCGGCGGCCGACTGGGGCCGCTCCGACCCGTTGCTCACCCGGGCCACCGGCGAGGCGATGCTGCTCGCCGGGTTCAGCGCCGACGACGTCGACCGGGTGCTGTGGCGCAACCCGGTGGAGTTCTACGGCCAGTCCGGTCGGCTCGACCTGACCGACCTCGACCTCGCCGACGTCGACCCGCCCACCGGCACGTACGCCGGCAACTCGATCCTGCGCGGGGGCAGCTGATGCGGCTGCGGCACGCCGGCGGCACCACCGTCCACCTCGGCTACTGCACCAACGTGCATCCCGCCGAGGAACTCGCCGGCGTCCTCGCCCAACTGGACCGCTACGCCCTGCCCGTCCGGGAGGCGCTCGGCACCGACCTGCTCGGCCTCGGGTTGTGGCTGGCCGCCCCGGTCGCCGCCGAACTGGCCGCCGACCCCGCGGCCCGCCGCCGGCTGCGCGCCGAACTGACCGCCCGCGGGCTGGAGGTGGTCACCCTCAACGGCTTCCCGTACGCGGCCTTCCAGGCCCCGGTGGTCAAGGGCGACGTCTACCACCCGGACTGGACCACCGGGCGGCGGCTCGGGTACACCCTCGACCTGGCCCGGGTGCTGGCCGACCTGCTGCCCGACGACGCGGCCCGGGGCTCGATCTCCACCCTGCCGCTGGCCTGGCGGCAGCCCTGGGACGCCACCCGGGCGGACGCCGCCCGCCGCCGGCTCGACCAGCTCGCGGCCGGTCTCGCCGCCGTCGAGCGGAACACCGGCCGGCCGATCCGGGTCGGCTTCGAGCCGGAACCCGGCTGTCTGGTGGAGAGCACCGGGCAGGCGGCCGGGTTACTGTCCGGTATGGACACCGACCGGCTCGGCGTCTGCCTCGACCTGGCACACCTCGCCTGTGCCTGGGAGGAGCCGGCCGAGGCGCTGGCCCGGCTCCGGGCCGCCGGCCTGCCGGTGGTGAAGGTGCAGGTGTCCGCCGCCATCGAGGCGCCGGACGCCGCGACGCCCGCGCTGCGCCGCTGGGTGGAGCCGCGCTTCCTGCACCAGACCCGTGCCGCCGGCTGCGCGGGCGCGGCCGACCCGGCCCACCCGGCCCACGCCGCGGACGACCTGGACGCCGCCCTGGACGCCCGGCTGCCCGGGGCCTGGCGGGTGCACTACCACGTGCCGCTGCACGCCCCGCCCGAGGAGCCGTTGGGCTCGACCCTGCCGGTGCTGCGGGCAGCGTTGGCCGCGCTCTACGCCGGGCCGGAGGCCGGCTGCGACCACCTGGACGTCGAGACGTACACCTGGGGGGTGCTGCCGGAGGCGCGGCGGCCGCGCACCGACGCGGAGCTGGCCGCCGGCATCGCCGCCGAGCTGGCCTTCGCCCGCGACGAACTGGCCGCGCTCGGCCTCGCCCCGTTGAAGAGCGAGGTGCCGGCATGAGCGAGCGTCAGCGAGCGAATCATCGACACAGTGTCGGGGTGCCTCATGGCGGCGCCGAGCGAAGCGAGGTGCCGGCATGAGCAGGCGACTGGTGGTGCTGGACGTGGTCGGGCTGACCCCGCGGCTGCTGGCGCACATGCCACGGCTGCGCGCGGTCGCCGACGCCGGGTTCCGCGCCGAACTCGGCACGGTGCTGCCCGCGGTGACCTGCTCGGTGCAGTCGACCTTCCTCACCGGGGCGCTCCCCGCCGAGCACGGCATCGTCGGCAACGGCTGGTACTTCCGGGATCTCGGTGAGGTGCTCCTCTGGCGGCAGCACAACGCCCTGGTCGGCGGCGAGAAGCTCTGGCAGGCGGCCCGCCGGGCCGAGCCTGGCTACACGGTGGCCAACGTCTGCTGGTGGTACGCGATGGGCGCGGACGTGGACTGGACGGTCACCCCCCGCCCGGTCTACCACGCCGACGGGCGCAAGGACCCGGACTGCTACACCGACCCGCCGGAGCTGCACGACGTCCTGACCGAACGGCTTGGCACCTTCCCGCTCTTCACCTACTGGGGCCCGGGCGCCGGGCTGGCCTCGTCGCGGTGGATCTGCCGGGCGGCCGAGCAGATCCTCGCCGACCAGGCCCCGGACCTCACCCTGGTGTACGTCCCGCACCTCGACTACGACCTGCAACGCTTCGGCGCCTCGTCGCCCCGGGCCGCCGCCGCGGCGGCCGAACTGGACGCGGTGCTCGGGCCGCTGCTGGACGCCGCCGCGGCCCGGGACGCGACCGTGGTGGTGCTCTCCGAGTACGGCATCACCGACGTCTCCCGCCCGGTCGACGTCAACCGGCTGCTGCGCGCCGAGGGGCTGCTCCGGGTGCACACCCAGGCCGGGATGGAGTACCTCGACCCATGGACCTCGCGGGCGTTCGCGGTCGCCGACCACCAGGTCGCGCACGTCTACGTCCGGGACCCGGCCGACGTGCCGGCGGTGGCGAAGCTCTGCGCCGGGCTGCCCGGGGTGGCCGAGGTGCTCGACGCCGACGGCAAGGCGGCGCACGGGCTGGACCACCCGCGCGCCGGCGAGCTGGTGCTGGTGGCCGAGCCGGACGCCTGGTTCACGTACTACTACTGGCTCGACGACGACCGGGCGCCGGACTTCGCCCGGCTGGTGGAGATCCACCGGAAGCCGGGTTACGACCCTGCCGAGCTCTTCTTCGACCCGGCCGCGCCGGCCGCGGCGAAGCGGCGCGCCGCGGTGGCGCTGGCCCGCAAGAAGCTCGGCCTGCGCTACCTGATGAGCGTGGTCGGGTTGGACGCCGGTGCCCGGGCGGTGCGCGGCTCCCACGGGCGGCTGCCGGCCGACCCGGCGGACGCCCCCGTGCTGCTCTGCTCCGACCCGGCGGCGGCCCGGGACCGGATCGCCGCCACCGAGGTCAAGGCGCTGCTGCTGGAGCTGGCCGGGCTGTCGCCGGCGCGGCCGGCGGGCGAGCCGGAGGGGGATGCGCCGTGACGGTGACCGTGGCACCGACCGACACGAGCGGGCTGCGCGCCCG
The DNA here is from genome assembly GCF_052981855.1 of Micromonospora sp. LZ34. Lineage (NCBI taxonomy): Bacteria > Bacillati > Actinomycetota > Actinomycetes > Micromonosporales > Micromonosporaceae > Micromonospora > Micromonospora sp. LZ34. The sequence continues at coordinate 20,370 of NZ_JBRIQN010000040.1, read as the reverse complement.
GTTCGACGCCGAGTTGGCCGCGTTCCTCGAACGGCAGGGCCCGGAGTGGCCGGACGGCGCGCCCCGCGGCGTCTTCACCGCGCTGCACCGGTTCGTGCTGGCCGGCGGGAAGCGGCTGCGCCCGCTCTTCTGCTACTGGGGCTGGCGCGGCGCCGGCGGCGCGGACGGCACCCCGATCGTGATCGCCGCCGCGGCGCTGGAGCTCTTCCACGCCTTCGCGCTGATCCACGACGACATCCTGGACGGCAGTGACCGGCGCCGCGGCGAGCCGTCGGTGCACCGACTCTTCGCCGACCTGCACGCCCGCTCGTCCTGGCGGGGCGACCCGGAGGCGTACGGCCGCAACACGGCGCTGCTCTGCGGGGACCTCTGCGCCGCCTGGTCGGACCAGATGTTCCACGAGTGCGGGCTGAGCACCGAGCAGGTGCACCGGGGGTACGCGGTCTTCGCGCTGATGCGCACCGAGGTGATCGCGGGGGAGTACCTCGACCTGGTCTCCGGGGTGGGCGACGGGTCGGTGGCCAGCGCGCTGACGGTGATCCGGATGAAGGCGGCCCGCTACACGGTCACCCGGCCGTTGCAGATCGGCGCGGCGCTGGCCGGCGCCGGGCCGGAACTGCTCGCCGCGCTGGCCGAGTTCGGCGACCCGCTCGGGGACGCGTTCCAGCTCCGCGACGACGTGCTCGGGGTCTTCGGCGATCCGGCGGTCACCGGCAAGTCGGTCCTGGACGACCTGCGGGAGGGCAAGCCCACGGTGATGATGGCGCTGGCCCGCAGTGCCGCCGACCGGGCGCAGACGGCCCGGCTGCGGGAGCTGTTCGGCAATCCGGCGCTGGACGCCGACGGCGCGGCCGAGCTGCGCGGGATCATCGAGAGCACCGGCGCCCGCGAGCGGATCGAGCAGATGATCCGGGTCCGGGCCGACGCCGCGCTGACCGCGCTGGCGAGCGCCCCGCTGGACGGCGAAACGCGGGCCGCGCTCGAGGGCCTGGCCGGCCAGGCGGTGAACCGCCGGCTCTGAGCCCCGCGAGTCAACTTTCGCACGGATCGACGAAAGTCCATTCTGGATCCGCAGAAGGTGTGGACACATCGATGCCCACGATTTAATGTCGTGCCCAACACGAACCTGTTTCGTCGAGGTGAACCGGCGGCGCGGTAACCCATCGACTGGTGACCTCCGAGACGTGGCCCCACCGACCGGTGGTCACGGCCGGCCGGAATCGGCACCCGGCGGGCCGCCGCATCCCCCGCTACGGCATCCGGCGCGACGGCGCGCGCCCCGCCCTGGCAGTCACTCGTCAGGAAGGGACAGCTCAACGATGTCCACCACGGACGGCTCCAAACACCGACCCCGACGATGGTTCTCCGCCGGCTCGGCACTGCTCCTGGTCGCCGCGGCCGGCACGGTCACGCTCGGCGCCGGCCCGGCCGCGCTCGGCGGCCCGGCTCCCGCGCAGGCCCACCCGATCAACGGCACCGACTTCCAGCAGGTCGAACTCGCCCGCGGCGTGGCCGAGATGGGCGAGCCGATGTCGCTGGCCGTGCTGCCGGACCGCTCGGTGCTGCACACCGCCCGCAACGGCACCCTGCGCCGCACCGACTCGGGCGGCACCACCTCGATGATCGGCACGATCCCGGTCTACACCCACGACGAGGAGGGCCTGCAGGGCGTCGGGGTCGACCCGAACTTCGCCAGCAACCGGCACGTCTTCCTCTACTACGCGCCGCCGCTGTCCACCCCCGCCGGGGACGCCCCGGCCACCGGCAGCGACTTCTCCGCCTGGCAGGGCGTGAACCGGCTCTCCCGGTTCACCCTCAACGCGGACTTCACGCTCAACCAGGCCAGCAAGGTCGACGTGCTGGACGTGCCGGCCGACCGGGGGCTCTGCTGCCACGTCGGCGGGGACATCGACTTCGACGCCGCCGGCAACCTCTACCTGTCCACCGGCGACGACACCAACCCGTTCGACTCCGCCGGGTACGCGCCGATCGACGAGCGCACCAACCGCAACCCCGGCTACGACGCGCAGCGCAGCGCGGCGAACACCAACGACCTGCGCGGCAAGATCCTGCGGATCAAGGTGAACGCGAACGGGACGTACTCGATCCCGGCCGACAACATGTTCGTCGACTCCGACGCGCGGACCCGGCCGGAGATCTACGCGATGGGCTTCCGCAACCCGTTCCGGATCAGCGTGGACAAAGCCACCGGCATCGTCTACGTCGGCGACTACGGGCCGGACGCCGGCTCCACCAGCGCCACCCGCGGCCCCGCCGGCCAGGTCGAGTTCAACCGGGTCACCGGCCCGGGCAACTACGGCTGGCCGTACTGCACCGGGACGAACACCAGCAGCGAGACCTACAACGAGTGGAACTTCGCCACCAATGCCGCCGGCCCCAAGTTCAACTGCACCGGCGGGCCGACCAACAACTCGTTCCGCAACACCGGGCTGCCCACCCTGCCCGCGGCCAAGCCGTCCTGGATCCGGTACGGCGGCGACGCCGGCACCCCGCCCGAGTTCGGCGGCGGCTCCGAGTCGCCGATGGGCGGGCCGGTCTACCGGTACAACGCCGCGTCGACCTCGACCACGAAGTTCCCGCAGTCGTTCGACGGGCAGTTCTTCGCCACCGAGTTCGGCCGTGGCTGGATCAAGCCGATCCACGTCAACGCCGACGGCTCGCCGGGCACCATCGACACCTTCCCCTGGACCGGCAAGCAGGTGATGGACTCGGCCTTCGGGCCGGACGGCGCGTACTACGTGCTCGACTACGGCACCGGCTACTTCAACGGCGACGCCAACTCCGCGCTCTACCGGTTCGACCACATCGGCGGCGGCAACCGGGCGCCGACGGCGGCGGCCAGCGCGAACCGGACCTCGGGCCCCGCCCCGCTGGCGGTGACCTTCTCCTCGGCCGGCTCGTCCGACCCGGAGGGCGGCGCGCTGACCTACGCCTGGGCCTTCGGCGACGGCACCAGCTCCACGGCGGCCAACCCGACGAAGACGTACACGGCCAACGGGACGTACACCGCCACGCTGACCGTGCGCGACCCGCAGGGTGCCACCGGCAGCGCCAGCGTGGTGATCAACGTCGGCAACACCGCGCCCACGGTGACCATCAACAGCCCCGGCAACGGCCGGCTCTTCTCCTACGGCGACACGGTGCCGTTCAGCATCACCGTGACCGACCCGGAGGACGGCACGATCGACTGCACCAAGGTCAAGATGACCTACGTGCTCGGCCACGACCAGCACGGACACCAGATCACCTCGCAGACCGGCTGCTCCGGCGCGATCACCATCCCGGTTGACGGCGAGCACGACGAGGCGGCGAACATCTTCGCCATCTTCGACGCCGAGTACACCGACGCGGGCGGGCTGACCACGCACACCCAGCACACCCTCCAGCCCCGGCACCGGCAGGCCGAGCACTTCAAGACCTTGTCGGGGATCAACACCTTCGACAAGGCCACCGCCGAGGGCGGCAAGACCGTCGGTGACATCAACAACGGCGACTGGATCGCCTTCCAGCCGTACCAGCTCGGCAACGTCACCTCGTTCACCGCCCGGGTCTCCTCGGCCGGCGCGGGCGGCACGCTGCAGATCCGGGCCGGCTCGGCCACCGGCACCGTGCTCGGCTCGGCCACGGTGCCGGTGACCGGCGCGTGGGACACCTTCACCACGGTGACCGGAACGGTGGCCGGTGCGCCGGCCGGCACCACGACGCTCTACCTGACCTTCGCCGGCTCGGGCACCGGGGCGCTCTACGACGTGGACGCCTTCACCCTGAACACCGGCACCGGCAGCGGCGGCACCGGCCCCATCCGAGGGCTGGCCGGCAAGTGCCTGGACGTGCGCAACGCGGCCACCGCCGACGGTACGCAGATCCAGATCTACACCTGCAACGGCACCGCGGCGCAGACGTGGACGGTGGCGCCGAACTCGACGGTCCGGGCGTTGGGTAAGTGTCTGGACGTCTCCGGTGGTGGTTCGGCGGACGGTACGAAGATCCAGTTGTGGACGTGCAACGGCACGGGTGCGCAGAACTGGTCCGCGCAGGCGGACGGCACTGTGCGCAATCCACAGTCGGGCAAGTGCCTGGACGTCTCCGGCAACAACTCCGCCGACGGCACCGCGGTGCACCTGTGGACCTGCACGGCGGCCGCCAACCAGAAGTGGACCCTGCCCTGAGTTGACCGGAGGGGCCGCCCGCCCCGGCGTACCGTCGGTACCGGTGGCCCCTCCTGACCGGAATTGGGAGAGCGACATGCGCAGACTCCTCCGACCCGTCCTCGGCGCGGCCACCGCCGTCCTCGCCGTCCTCGCCTGCACCACCCCGGCCACCCCGGCCAGCGCCGCCGACGCCCCGTACGACGTGCTGGTCTTCTCGAAGACCGCCGGGTTCCGGCACGACTCCATCGCGGTCGGCACCCAGGCCATCCGCGACCTCGGCGCGGCGAACAACTTCACCGTCACCGCCACCGAGGACGCCGCCCAGTTCACCACCGCCAACCTCGCCCGGTTCGAGGCGGTGGTCTTCCTCAACACCACTGGCGACGTGCTCAACGCCAGCCAGCAGACCGCCTTCGAGTCGTACATCGGCGCCGGCGGCGGGTACGTCGGCGTGCACGCCGCCGCCGACACCGAGTACGGCTGGTCCTTCTACGGCAACCTGGTCGGGGCGTACTTCGCCTCGCACCCGCACATCCAGCAGGCCAACGTCAAGGCGGAGAACCGGGCGCACGCGGCCACCGCGCACCTGCCGCAGACCTGGACCCGCACCGACGAGTGGTACAACTACCAGACCAACGCCCGCTCCACCGCCCGGGTGCTGGCCACCCTGGACGAGTCGTCCTACTCGGGCGGCTCGATGGGCGCCGACCACCCGCACGCCTGGTGCAAGACCTACAGCGGCGGCCGAGCCTTCTACACCGGCGGCGGGCACACCCAGGCGTCGTACGCGGAGCCGGCGTTCCGCGCCCACCTGCTCGGCGGCATCCGATACGCGGCCGGTCGCACCAAGGCCGACTGCCGGCCCGAGACCGGCTACACCACGCTCTACAACGGCTCGACCGGCGGCTGGTCCCAGGCCGGGCCGGGCAGCTTCAGCAACACCGACGCCACCCTCACCTCCGTCGGTGGGATGGGTCTGTACTGGTACAGCGCGAAGCAGTTCACCAACTACTCCCTCAAGCTGGACTGGCGGCTCGCCGGCGACGACAACTCCGGCGTCTTCATCGGCTTCCCACCATCGAGCGACCCCTGGTCGGCGGTGAACAACGGCTACGAGATCCAGATCGACGCCACCGACGCGGCCGACCGGACCACCGGCGCGGTCTACACCTTCAAGTCCGCCGACATCGCCGCCCGGGACGCCGCATTGAACCCGCCCGGGGAGTGGAACACCTACGAACTGCTCGTCGAGAGCGAGCGGCTCCAGGTCTTCCTCAACGGCGTGAAGATCAACGACTTCACCAACACCGACCCGGCCCGCTCGCTCGCCGGCCACATCGGCCTCCAGAACCACGGCACCGGCGACGACGCCTCGTTCCGCAACATCCGGATCAAGGAACTGGGCACCACCCCGCCGCCGACCGGCAACACCACCGTCCAGGCGGAGGCGTTCAGCTCGGCCAGCGGGGTCACCCCGTTCAGCAAGGCCGGGGCGAACGGCGGCCAGACGCTCGGCTACATCGACCCGGGCGACTGGGCCGCGTACAACGGCGTCGACCTGACCGGGGTGACCTCGTTCCGGGCGCGGATCGTCTCCGGCGGCCCGGGCGGCACCATCCAGGTGCGCACCGGCTCCACCACCGGCACGGTGCTCGGCTCGGTCGCTGTGCCGAACACCGGCAGCTGGACCACCTTCGCCGACGTCACCACGAACCTCTCCGGCGTCCCGGCCGGCGCCCAGAACCTCTACCTGACCTTCACCGGCTCGGGCTCGGGGCTCTTCGACGTGGACGACTTCACCCTGGTGAAGTCCAGCGGCGGCGGCACCGGCACCGGGCCGATCCGGGGGCTGGCCGGCAAGTGCCTGGACGTGCGGAACAGCGCCACCGCCGACGGTACGCAGATCCAGATCTACACCTGCAACGGCACCGCGGCGCAGACGTGGACGGTGACGCCGAACTCGACGGTCCGGGCGTTGGGTAAGTGTCTGGACGTCTCCGGTGGTGGTTCGGCGGACGGTACGAAGATCCAGTTGTGGACGTGCAACGGCACGGGTGCGCAGAACTGGTCCGCGCAGGCGGACGGCACTGTGCGCAATCCACAGTCGGGCAAGTGCCTGGACGTCTCCGGCAACAACTCCGCCGACGGCACCGCGGTGCACCTGTGGACCTGCACGGCGGCCGCCAACCAGAAGTGGACCCTGCCCTGATTCCCGCCCCGCATCGGGCCCCCTGCGCAGGGGGCCCGTCGCCGGCCTGCCGGGCGAACGGTTCGCCGCGTTGGGCCGGGAGCTGACCGGCGGGGCACCGGGTGGTGGTGACCGGCCGCCACGGGTCGCGCTGTTCCGGGCGCTGATTCGGGCGGCGGCACCGGGTGGTGGTGACCGGCCGCCACCGGTCGCGCTCTTGCGGGAGCGTGATGACTCAGCGGCATATTCATAACTCCGCGGTATCACGCCCAGCGGGATTTCCCCGCCCGGACCGCGACACGCCGGGCAGGCGTCCGCCCGACCCGGACCGCCCGGGGTCGCCCGCCGCCCGCCGCCGGGTCCGGCCCGGCTCCGGCGGGGCCTTCCGTGCCGGTCGCGGCGGACCTAGAGTGAGGGCGGCGACCGTGGAGGTGGCCGGCGACCCGGCGGGAGGCGCAACCCTCCGGGCTCAGGTGCGGCACGCACCCGCCGGCATCCCGCCGCGCTCGCCGCGCACCACCGGTCACCCTCGCCCCGGTCCCGCAGGTACGGAATCCCCATCACGACAGGGGAGAAGAACAATGGCGCGACCCATCACGCTCTTCACCGGCCAGTGGGCCGACCTTCCGTTCGACGAGGTCTGCCGGCTCGCCTCCGAGTGGGGCTACGACGGGCTGGAGATCGCCTGCTGGGGCGACCACTTCGAGGTCGACAAGGCGCTGGCCGACGAGTCGTACGTCGACCGCAAGCGGGAGACCCTCGCCAAGCACAACCTGAAGGTGTACGCGATCTCCAACCACCTGGTCGGCCAGGCCGTCTGCGACCACCCGATCGACGAGCGGCACCAGGACATCCTGCCCGCCCGGATCTGGGGCGACGGCGAGCCGGAGGGGGTGCGCCAGCGGGCCGCCCAGGAGATCAAGGACACCGCCCGGGCCGCGGCGAAGCTCGGCGTGAAGACCGTCATCGGCTTCACCGGCTCGTCCATCTGGCACACCCTGGCGATGTTCCCGCCGGTGCCGCCGTCGATGATCGAGAAGGGCTACCAGGACTTCGCCGAGCGGTGGAACCCGATCCTCGACGTCTTCGACGAGGTCGGGGTGCGCTTCGCCCACGAGGTGCACCCGAGCGAGATCGCCTACGACTACTGGACGACGAAGCGGACGCTGGAGGCGATCGGCCACCGGCCCGCGTTCGGGCTGAACTGGGACCCGTCGCACTTCGTCTGGCAGGAGCTGGACCCGGTGAACTTCATCTTCGACTTCGCCGACCGGATCTACCACGTCGACTGCAAGGACGCGAAGGTGCGCACCGGCGACGGCCGGCGCGGCCGGCTCGCCTCCCACCTGCCCTGGGCGGACATGCGGCGGGGCTGGGACTTCGTCTCCACCGGCCACGGTGACGTGCCCTGGGAGGACTGCTTCCGGGCGTTGAACGCGATCGGCTACGACGGCCCGATCTCCATCGAGTGGGAGGACGCCGGCATGGACCGGCTGGTCGGCGCCCCGGAGGCGCTCCAGTTCGTCCGCCGGCTCGCCTTCGACGCCCCGGCCGCGGCCTTCGACGCCGCGTTCAGCAGCAAGGACTGACGAGTGACGCGAGGGGCCGCGCCCGGTGTTCCCGGACGCGGCCCCTGTTGCGGTGTCGGGTCCGTCAGCCCCGCAGACCCGACATGTGCTGGAAGCTGACCTCCGCGTAGCGCAGCGACCGGCCCGGGTCGGCGGCGCCGCCCGGCGCGTTGTCCTGCTCCCACATCGGGTTGTGGTAGCCCTTGGCGCCCATGTTGGCGAAGAAGTTCCCGTAGTCGATGTCGCCCTGGCCGAGCGGCACCATGTCGTACCCCGCGCTGCTGGCCGGGTTGAACGCGCCGTCCTTGGCGTGGAACAGCGGGAACCGGATGGGCTGTGCGGCGACCACGGCCAGCGGGTCGAAGATGCTGGTCTGGGTCACCCCGTCCGGGTCGGTGTAGCTGCGGAACCGGTGCTGGGCCACGTGCGCCCAGTAGATGTCCATCTCGAACCAGACCCACTCGGGGTTGGTGTGCGCGATGAAGTACTCCAGCTTGCGGACGCCCGAGGACCGGGTCGGCCGGCCCTGCGCGTCCAGCGGCCCGCTGTCGAGCAGGAAGTTGTACGCCGCGTCGTGGTTGTGCGTGTAGAGCTTCAGCCCACGGGCGGCGGCCATCTCCCCGAAGGTGTTCCACCGGTCGACGGCGGCATCCCAGTCGGCCTTGTAGTTGCTGCCGGTCGGGTCGCTGCCGGTGCCGATGTGGCTCATGCCGAGGATCTCGGCGGTGTCGAGCGTGCGCTCGAACGCGGCGATGGTGTCGGGCGTGACGGTGCCCGGGATCGAGGCGTGCGAGCCGTTGGCCCGCAGCCCGTTGTCGTCGAGGATCTTCCGGATCTCCGCCGGCGTGATCTGCCGGCCGAGGATGGAGGTGTGCTGGGTGTAGCCGGCGAACTCCACCTCCTTGTAGCCGATCTCGGCGAGCCGGGCGAGCACCCGCTCGAAGCCGTACGCCACTCCGCTGGTGTCCGGTGCGGCGCCGATCCGGTCCCGGACGCTGTAGAGGATGATGCCCCGCTTGCCGGCGGGGACGAGCAGGCCGTTGCCGTTGGCGCCGGCGGCGGAGGCCCAGCCGGTGGCCCCGACGGCGGCCGCGCCGGCGACGCCGGCGAGGGTGCCGAGCATCCGGCGACGGCTCATGCCGTGCTGACTGTCGTTCATGCTGCTGCCTTTCTCGGTGCTGGGACGGGGGCCCGGGCCGGGTCACCGTCGGTGACCCGGCGCACGGGTGGATCCGGATGTGCCGGGGCCGTCGGGTGACGGCCCGCGGTCACGGCGTCAGGGCGCGACGCCGATGCCCTGGCCGGCGAACTCGACCCAGTTCAGGTTGCCGAAACCGCTGGCCGGGCCGCCGGGGACGGTGGTGAAGACGAGGTAGAGCCGGTGCGTGCCGCCCGGGTCGGTGATCGGCACGGTGGTGCTGGTGAAGGCGTTGTTGCCGGTGGTCGCGTTGACCGTGGCGGTGCCCAGCAGCGGGCCGCTGGGAGAGTCGAGCCGCAGCTGGACGGCGAACCGGGGCTGCCCGGCGGTGGCGGCGCTGCCACCGGAGGTGCGCAGCGTGACCGACTGCATGTTGTGCAGGTTCACCGTGTTGTTGATCGCGATCCAGTCGCCCGGGTCGAGGCTGCCGCGTTGCTGCCCGCCGCCGGTGTCGGCGCTGGTGCCGACGGTGGTGCCGGACTGGTCCGTGGCGAACTCGACCTCCTGCCGCTTGGCCTGGATGATCTGCTGGTCCACCGTGGTCAGCGCCGGCTGGCCGTTCGCCCCCTGGTCGGTGTAGGACGCGCTGACCACGCCGTAGATGTAGCCGCCGTGCGAGGCGTCGTCCGGGTCGGTGGGCAGGACGCCGGAGCAGCCGAACTGGTTGGCCTCACCGTGACCGTGGCTGTCGTGGCCGAGGACGAAGGTCACCTCGACCTTGGCGCAGTCGACCGGGCCGTCCTCCGGGTCGGTGACCGTCACCGACCACGGGATCCCGTCGCCCCACTCGAAGAAGCCGCCCTCCAGCGGGGTCTCGACGGTCACCGTGGGTGCGGTGTTGCCGACCGTGATCGTGGTGTTCGCCGACGCGCTCTTGCCGCTGGAGTCGGTCACCGTGAGCCGCGCGGTGTAGACGCCGTTGGCGGTGTAGGTGTGCGTCGGGTTCGGGTCGACGGAATCCACCGTGCCGTTGCCGTCGAAGTCCCAGGCGAACGAGATGGAGTCCGCCGGGTCCGGGTCCTTGGACCCCTCGCTGGAGAAGGCGACCGTCAGCGGTGCGTGACCGTTGGTCGGGGTCGCGTTCAGCACCGCGTTCGGCGCCCGCAGGCCCTTGACGTAGCTGAACTTCAGCATCGCCGCGTCCGGGTTGATGTTGAAGAACCCGTCGCCGTACGTCAGCAGGTAGAAGTTGCCGTCCGCGCCCCACTTCATGTCCATCGGGTTGTCGCACAGGAACGGCTTCGCCGGCGTGGTCGGCGCCTGCCCGCAGTTGAGCACATTGTTGATCTTCAGGATGTCGCCCTGGCCGTCGAGCCGGATTTCCTTCAGCGTGTCCCGGGTGAACTCACCGAAGAAGATCGCGCCGTCGAAGTACGCGGGGAACTTCGTCTCCGACCTCAGCTCCGGGTCGTAGTCGTAGCGCGCCGCGCCGTGCGGCCCTACGCCGCCCGTGCCCAGCTCGGGGAAGAGCACCGGGCAGGTCTGCGTCGGGGTGGACAGGTAGGACTCCGGGCACGGGGTCGGGGCCTGGAACGAGTACCAGAGCTCCGACTTCTCCACCGCCGGCAGGTCGGTCAGGCCGGTGTTGTGCCGGGAGGTGTTCTTCGGCGCCGCGCAGTCGAACGGCGCCACCGGGGAGATCGGGCTGGTGGTCCAGTTCATCTCGATGTACGGCAGGTTCGGCTGCACGCACATCGGCCAGCCGTAGTTGGCCGGCTTGTCGACCACCATCATCCGGCCGGTGCCCGCCGGTCCCCGGCCCACTGCGGCGGTCGAGGAGTCGGGGGAGTAGTCGGTGATGTACGCGACGTCGTTCTTGTCGAGGGTGATCCGGAACGGGTTCCGGAAGCCCATCGCGTAGATCTCCGGCCGGGTCTTGTCGCCCGGGTCCTGCGCCTCGGCGAACATGTTGCCCGCCGGCACCGTGTAGCTGCCGTTCGCCTGTACGGAGATGCGCAGGATCTTGCCCCGCAGGTCGTTGGTGTTGGCGGAGCTGCGCCGGGCGTCGACGAAGGGCGCCTGGTAGACGCCGGTGGCGCTCACCGAGTCGTTGTGCGGGGAGAAGCCGCCGGAGCCGCCGCCGCCGGCCGGGGTGTCGTCGCCGGTGACCAGCCAGAGGTTGTTCTTCGAGTCGAAGGCGATGTCGCCGGCCACGTGGCAGCAGGCGCCCCGGTCCACCGGCACCTGGAGGATCTTCTGCTCGCTGGCCAGGTCCAGCGAGGGCGTGTCACCGTCGACGAACTTGAACCGGGACAGCTGGAAGTACCCTTTCCACCGGTCCCACGCGGTCGGGTCGGTGCTGGTGGTCGGCGCGCCACCGGTGGGGGTGTCCAGCGGGGGCGCGTAGAAGAGGTAGACCCAGCGGTTGGTGGCGAAGTCGCGGTCGATCGCCGGGCCGTACATCCCGTCCTCGCTGTGGGTGTAGACCGGGATCTGGGCCAGCACGGTGGTCTCGTTGCTCCGCGGGTCGTGCAGGCGTACGCCGCCGCGCCGGTCGGTCTGGATCACCCGGCCGTCGGGCAGCACGTCGAAGCCGATCGGCTCGTTGACGTTGGGCTGCGCCCCGATGACCTCCATCTGGTAGTTGGCCAGCACGGTGGCGCCGCAGTCGCCGTTCGTCACGCCGGCCGCCCACTGGATCGCGCCGGCGAGGTGCGCCCGCAGGTCGGTGCTGCCGTAGCTCTCCGGCGTGGCGCCGAGTCCGGTGTAGAAGGAGCGGCCGCCCTGGTAGTCCTTGCACCAGGTGACCGGGTGGTCGAAGCCCATCGTCCCGCCGGCGTACGACTTCTCGTCCACGGTGGCCAGGACGTGCGAGACGCCCCGGACGTTGGCCGCGAAGTTGTACCACCGGTCGGTGTGGTTCCAGCGCTCCGGCAGGGTCGCGGAGGCCGGGTGCACCCGGTCGGCGACGGTGACCGTGGCCGGGGCCGCCGCCGACGCGGCGCCGACCGCACGGGTGCCGAGCACGTTGTCCAGGAAGGACCAACCGGGCTCGGCCTCGATCGCGGAGTGGACGCCGACGAAGCCGCCGCCGTCGCGGTAGTACCGCTCGAACGCGGCCTGCTGGGCGTCGGTGAGGACGTCGCCGGAGGTGTTCAGGAACACCACCGCGCGGAACTGCTTGAGGTGCGGCTCGTCGAACTTGCGGGCGTCGTCGGTCACCTCGACCGTGAAGCGCCGGTCGTTGCCGAGCTGGCGGATCGCGTCCACCCCGGCGGCGGTGGCGGCGTGGCCGCCGCCCGCGGAGCGGGTGAAGACGAGAACCTTGTACTCGATGCCGTTGCTGGTCGGTGCCGGCGCGGCGAGCGCCGGCGTGGGCTGCTGCTGGTCGGTCGCGACGAGCGTCGCGCCGACGAGGGTGAGCAGGCTGAGGAAGGTAGTGGCCCTTCGGCCGATCGGTCTGCGCATCGAACCTCGCTCTGGTCGGGCGGGTCCGCCCCAGCGGCTCGGGACGTCGCTGAGGAGGTCGCGGGGGAGTACCAAAGAGCCTGGCCAGGTTCTACGCAGGACGATATTTGCGCCTAGGACTAAAGAGAAGAGGCTGGCGGCAGAAGTTTTCGATGTTTGGGCCGAACTTTTGCTCCAAACAGGCGAAAGTGGTGAGCGGCACCCGGCCGTACGGCCCTGACGTGCCCGCTCGCGGATGAGCTCAGAGAGTGCTGCCGCTGGTGCCCGAGCTGGAGGGCTTGCGGGACGTGGCGCCGGCCGACGTCGACCCGGAGATCGAGCCGGTCGAACTCGAGCCCGAGCTCGACGAGCCGGAGCCGGACTTGGCGCCGACGGTGGCCGGCGTGCCGGCGAACGCGTCGTCGGCGGCGGTCAACTCCTGCTTGCTGCCGTTGCCGCTGAGCTTCTCGCCCAGCTTCGACTGGCCGAGCTTGTCCTTGCCCTCGCTGTAGAGCCGGGTCGCCTGGGCCTGCGCGACGCCCGCCGCCTCCTGCACGGTGGGGTGGTCGAGCACCTTGCGGCCCCGGATCACCAACTCCTCGTACTTCTCCCGACCGGCACGGGCGCCCAGGACGAATCCCGCAGCCAGCCCGCCAAGAAACATGATCTTTCCGCGCATGGCGGCTCCTTCCGTACCTGACGCGCCGTCGTCCCGCCGGTTACCCCGGCGGGAGTGACCAACTCGCGCCTGCGTCCTCTGTCCGCAGCTAACTACCCATCCTGCTCTCCGCTCATACCTCCTTGTGCCGCGATGACGATTTGTCCGTATTATTTGAAGTCGGCCCGGCGAGCCCGGCACCCCGGATCGGTGGGTAACCCCCTCGACCAACACCCCCCGGAGTCCTGTACTCTTGTCCCGTCGCACGGCGAAGGAGAGATCCGGAAGCCGGGCAACACGGTCCCCCGTAGCTCAATTGGCAGAGCAGCCGGCTGTTAACCGGCAGGTTTTTGGTTCGAGTCCAAACGGGGGAGCCTCTCCACTCGACGCCCGTCGGCAGTGCCGGCGGGCGTTCGTCGTTCCCGACCGAAGGCAGTCCCCACACGGGCTGGCCCGTCCCGTTTCGCCCACCCCGATCCCGCTCACCCGGCAGGATGGTCGATGTCGACTTAGACTCCGGCTGCGTCGATTGGTGCGTCGATTGTTGGGGTGGGGCGGATGTCCGGACGAGGCGGCAGGGTCACGCTGATCGCGCTGGCCGTCGTGCTCGCGTGGCTGGTCGCCGGCGCGCTGGCCGGCCCCTACTCCGGCCGGCTGGGCGAGGTCGCCACCAACGACAACGCCGCGTTCCTGCCCGCCGACGCCGAGGCGACCCGGGCCCAGGAACTGTCCGGGCGGTTCGTCGAGCGGCAGAGCACCCCCGCCCTGGTGGTCTACGAACGCACCACCGGCATCACCGACGCCGACCGGCAGCGGGTGGCCGCGGACGCCGCCCGATTCGCCGACGTGCCCGGCGTGATCGGCCCGCTGCCCCCGCCGATCCCCAGCCAGGACGGGCAGGCGTTGCAGGTGGTGGTGCCGATCGACGACGCCGACGGTGAGCGGATCGGCGTGGTGGTCGAGCAGGTACGCGACATCGCCAGCGGCGACCGGGACGGGCTGACCGTCGACGTGGCCGGGCCGGCCGGCCTGCTCGCCGACCTGATCGAGGTCTTCGCCGCCATCGACGGCACGCTGCTGCTGGTCACCCTCTGCGTGGTGCTGGTGATCCTGCTGGTCGTCTACCGCAGCCCGATCCTCTGGATCTTTCCGCTGCTCGCCGCCGGAATGTCCTTCGCGCTGGCCGCCGCCTTCGTCTACCTGCTCGCCGACACCGGCGTCATCACGCTCAACGGGCAGGCGCAGGGCATCCTCACCGTGCTGGTCTTCGGCGCCGGCACCGACTACGCGCTGCTACTGGTCGCCCGCTACCGGGAGGAACTGCACCGGCACGCCCGGCCCTGGGACGCGATGCGCACCGCCTGGAAGGGCGCCGCCCCGGCGATCATCGCCTCCGGCGGCACCGTCATCCTCAGCCTGCTCTGCCTGCTGCTGTCCAGCCTGAACTCCAACCGGGCGCTCGGCCCGGTCGCCGCCATCGGCATCGCCGCCACCCTGCTGGTGATGCTCACCTTCCTGCCCGCCCTGCTGGTGCTCGGCGGGCGGTGGGCGTTCTGGCCGCGGCGGCCCCGCGAGGACGAGGCCGAACCGCGGGCCGAGCACGGCCTCTGGCGCCGGATCGCCGGCTTCGTGGCCCGCCGGGCCCGACCGGTCTGGCTGGTCACCGCGGTGGCACTGGCCGTCCTGGCGCTCGGCCTGATCCAGCTCAACGCGACCACCCTCGGCCAGTCCGACCTGTTCACCGAGCGCACCGACTCGGTGGCCGGGCAGGAGGTGATCGCCCGGCACTACCCGGCCGGCACCGGCAGCCCGGCCACCATCGTCACCAAGGAGCAGACCGCCCGGCAGGTCGCCGAGGCGGCCCGGGGCGTGCGCGGGGTGGCCGCGGTGCGCCCGGTCACCGAGCAGCGGGCCGGCCCGCCGGCGGAGAACGCGCCGCCGAAGGTGGTCGACGGCACGGTGCGACTGGAGGCGACGCTGGCCGACCCGCCGGACAGCGACGGCGCCGAGCGGGCCATCCGCGACCTGCGCGCGGCCGTGCACCGGGTCCCCGGCGCCGACGCGGTGGTCGGCGGCTTCACCGCGATCAACGTGGACACCGCGGACGCCTCGACCCGCGACCAGAACGTCATCATCCCGGTGGTGCTGGTGGTGATCGCGATCATCCTGGCCCTGCTGCTGCGCGCGTTGCTCGCCCCGATCCTGCTGATCGCCACCGTGCTGCTCTCGTTCGCCGCGACGCTCGGGCTCTGCGCGCTGATCTTCCGCCACGTGCTCGACTTCCCCGGCGTGGACGCCTCGTTCCCGCTGTTCGCGTTCGTCTTCCTGGTCGCCCTCGGCATCGACTACAACATCTTCCTGATGAGCCGGGTGCGGGAGGAGTCCGTCCGGCGGGGCACCCGGGCCGGGGTACTGGCCGGCCTCGCGGTCACCGGCGGCGTGATCACCTCGGCCGGCGTCGTGCTCGCGGCGACCTTCTCGGCGCTGGCGGTCCTTCCGCTGGTGGTGCTCGTCGAGCTGGGCGTGGCGGTCGCGGTGGGCGTGCTCATCGACACCATCGTGGTCCGCTCGCTGCTGGTGCCGGCCCTGGCGTACGACATCGGGCCACGGGTCTGGTGGCCGGGCCGGCTGGCCCGGGCGAACGGCGAGCGGGAGGCGCGCCGTGCTGGCTGAGACCGACGTGGTGATCGTCGGCGGCGGCCTGGCCGGCCTCGCCGCGGCCCGGCGGCTGCACCGCGCCGGCGTGCCCTGGCGGCTGCTGGAGGCCGGCGGCCGGCTCGGCGGCCGGATCGCCACCGACGCCGTCGACGGCTACCTGCTCGACCGGGGCTTCCAGGTGCTCAACACCGCCTACCCGCGACTCGGCACGCTGCTCGACGTCGACCGGCTCCGGATCGGCCAGTTCACCCCCGGCGTGCTGGTGCGCCGGGGCGACGCCCTGGTCCGGCTGGTCAACCCGCTGCGCGAGCCGGCCGGCGGGCCGCGCACCGCGCTGGCCGGCATCGGCTCGCTGCTCGACCGGCTGCGGTTCGCCGCGCTCGCCGCCGGCTGCGCCACCCTGCCGTCCGAACGGCTGCTCGCCGCGCCGGAGACCACCACCGAGGCGGCGCTGCGCCGGGCCGGCCTCTCCGACGCGATCATCGAGGAACTGCTCCGGCCGCTCCTCTCCGGCGTCTTCGTCGAGCGCGAACTGGAGACCTCCAGCCGGGTGTTCGCGATGGTGCTGCGCTCGTTCGCCCGCGGCCGGATCGGCCTGCCCGCCGAGGGGATGGCCGCGCTGCCCCGGGCGATCGCCGACCCGCTGCCCGCCGACCTGATCGAGCTGGACACCCCGGTCTCCCAGGTCGCGCCCGGCCGGGTCCGCACCCAGGCCGGCGACATCGGCTGCCGGGCCGTCGTGGTCGCCGTCGACCCGCCGGCCGCGGCCACCCTGCTGCCGACCCTGGCGAGGGTACGCATGCACAGCTACACGACCTACTACCACAGCACCGCGGAACCGCCGCTGGACGAGCCGATCCTGCTCGTCGACGGCGACCGCCGCGAGATCGTCGCCAACACCGTGGTGGTCAGCCGGGCCGTGCCCGCGTACGCGCCGGCGGGGCGGCACCTGGTGGCCACCTCGGTGGTCGGCCCAACGGCCCCGCCCGAGCCGACCGTCCGGCTCGAACTGGCCCGGCTCTACGGACGGTCCACCGCCGACTGGACCCACCTGACCACGGTGTCGATCCCCGCCGCGCTGCCCGCCGCGCCGCCGCCGCAGGGGCGGCTGCGCAAGCCGGTGGCGCTCGGCGACGGCCTGTTCGTGGCCGGTGACCACCGGGACAGCCCGTCCATCCAGGGGGCGCTGGCGAGTGGCTGGCGGGCCGCCGGGGCGGTGCTGGCCGAGCTGCGGTCCGGCTGAGAAAGCGGGGTCCCCGGCGGGTTGATGATCACTTATCATCCTCGCCATGCCTGCACCCCTCCCGCCGCCCAACTTCGACGCCGCGGCGGCGTACCCCCAGGTCAGCGCGGTGCGCGCGGCGCTCGCCGCGCGGGACTGGCCGGCCCTGCGCGCGCAACTGGCCGAGCCGGACTGGCACGGCCGCACGGTCCTGGTCGGCGAGGTCGGGGAGACCACCGACATCGAGGAGTTCCTCCGCGGGGTGCTGGCCCAGCAGCCGGACGACCCGCTGGCCGGGACCCTGCTCGGCGCGTACCTGATCCGCGCCGGCTGGCGGATCCGCTCCGCCCGCCGGGCCCAGTACGTCAGCCGGGAGCAGTTCGCCCAGTTCTTCGACCACCTGCGCCGCGCCGAGCAGGTGCTGATCGAGGTGACCGCCCGGCACCCCGACGACGCGGCGGCCTGGACCCAGCGGATCACCAACGCCCGGGGCCTGCAGCTCGGCCAGGCCGAGGCGCGCCGTCGCTACGACCGGCTCGCCAAGCACCACCCGCACCACCTGCCCGCGCAGGCGTCGCTGCTGCAGCAGTTCTGCCCGAAGTGGAGCGGCACCTGGGAGCGGGCGCACGGCTTCGCCCGGGAGTGCGCCGAGGCCGCCCCGGCCGGCGCGCCGAACGCGGTGCTGGTCGTCGAGGCGCACCTGGAGCAGGCGCTGGACCAGGACACCCTCGGCAAGGCCGGCGCCCACCTGCGCAGCCCGCAGGTCAGCCGGGAGATCCACGAGGCGGCGCAGCGGTCGATCTGGCACCCCGACTTCCGCAACGGCTGGGGCTGGGTCTGGGTGCGCAGCACCTTCGCCATGGCGTTCTGCCTGATGGAGGAGTGGCCGTCGGCCGCGCAGCAGTTCCAGGCCATGGGGCCGCTCGGCCACGAGTCGATGTTCGGCTACATCGACGGCGACGAGACGAAGCAGTTCCAGCGGTTCCGCGACAAGGCGTACGCGAAGGGCTGCGTGGCATGATCCAGCACCTGGACGTGGACGGGGTGCCCACGCTGCTCGCCCCGACCGGTGGGCCGATGCGCGCCGGGCTGACCTTCCGGGTCGGCACCGCCGACGAGACGCTGGCGCGCAGCGGCGTCACCCACCTGCTGGAACACCTCGCGCTCGCCCCGCTCGGGATGGCCGACTACCACTTCAACGGGGCCACCTCACCGGTCTTCACCACCTTCCACATGCAGGGGTCCGAGCAGGACATCGCCACCTTTCTCTCTGCCGTCTGCGCCAACCTGACCGACCTGCCGACCGGGCGGCTGGAGGTGGAGAAGGAGATCCTGCGCACCGAGTGGAGCAGCCGGGGCGGCTCGCCGGTGGAGGCGGTGCCGCTGTGGCGGCACGGCGCCCGGGACTTCGGCCTGACCAGCTACCCCGAGTGGGGGCTCGGCGCGCTCACCGGCGACGACCTGCGGCAGTGGGCCGCCCGGTGGTTCACCCGGGAGAACGCGGTGCTCTGGATCGCCGGGGACCGGGTGCCCGCCGGGCTGCGGCTGGCGCTGCCCGCCGGCGTACGCCAGCCCGTGCCGGCCGCGTCGTCGGCGCTGCCGCGCACCCCCGCGTACTTCGTCAGCGGCTCGCGGGCGGTGGTGCTCGACGCGGTGGTGCGGCGCCGGACCGCCGCGAGCCTCTTCGCCGACGTGCTGGAGCGCGAGCTGTTCCGGTCGCTGCGGCAGGAGGGCGGCCTCTCCTACACCACCACCGCTGGCTACGACCCACGCGGAGACGGGTACGCCAGCCTGCGCGCGCTCGCCGACGCGCTGCCGGAGAAGCAGGACGCGGTGCTCGGCGGCTTCCTCGACACCGTCGCCAAGCTCCGGGTCGGCCGGATCGAGCAGGGTGACCTGGACGCCTGCGTGGCCAAGCGGGAGGACTTCCTCGGCACCGCCGAGGTGGACGCGGCCCGGCTGCCGGCGTACGCCTGCAACGTGCTCACCGGGGAGCGCAACCTCACCGTCGAGGAGCACCGGGCCGAGCTGAAGGCGGTGACCGTCGCCGACCTGCACGAGGTGGCCCGGGAGGTGGCGGGGTCGGCGCTGCTGATGGTGCCGGAGGGGAACACCGCCGACTGGGCCGGGTTCGTCGAGGCGCCCATCTGCTCGGAGCGGATCGTCGACGGCACCGCGTACCGGGAGAGGGAGGGCGACGGCGAGCTGCGGGTCGGCGTCGACGGGGTGAGCTACGTCGGGCCGGGCGGGCCGCTCACCGTCCCGTACGCCGACTGCGCCGTGCTGCTCGCCTGGCCGGACGGCGCCCGGCAGCTGATCGGGCCCGACGCCATCTCGATGCGGATCGAGCCCACCATGTTCGAGCTGCACCCCGGCGCCATCCGGGTGATCGACTCGCAGGTGCCGGCGGACCGGCAGGTGGTCATGCCGGCCCGTGACCCGGAGCGCATCCCGCAGCCCCGCGCGGCGGCCGCGGCGGCCCCTCGGGAGCCGGTCAAGCGGTCCTGGTGGGAGATCCCGCTGATGGTGGTCAGCGGCCTGGCCGCGCTGGGGATCGGCGGGCTGACCTTCCTGCTCACCCTCGGCATGTTCATCACCGAGACGGCGGAAAGCGACGAGGGCTGGCTGTGGGGCGTCATCGTGGTGGGCTGGCTGCTCACTGTTATCCTCGCGTTGCCCATCGTGCTGCTGCGCCGACGACGCCGATGAGCGACGGTGCCGGTTCGTGCTGGCTCGTGATCGACCGGCCGGGATAAGATCCGGCCCGGTACCGGGGCGGTAGCTCAGCCGGTTAGAGCAGGGGACTCATAATCCCTCGGTCGCGGGTTCGAGTCCCGCCCGCCCCACCACGGAAACCCCTGGTCAGGCACGCCGCCGACGACCCGGACGAACGGCGTCAAGATCGGGACCAACGCCAGTTGAAGTGCGACATGTGCCAGATCCTTCTGCCAGGATGGCGGCCATGTTCGACGGGGAGTTGGCGATCCAAGGGTACGAGCTGCCGGACGGCGCGCGGCTCGTCGACGGCAATGTGCTGCTTGAGCGGCCCGGGTTCTGGCCGGTTTACCTGGCCTACATGGGCGGGGCGGTATATGACACGTCGGCGTTCGACGTGCCTGAGTCCGCACGTTTCGACATGGAGCGGACGCTGCTGGACCGGGCGCAGTGGCCGGTGTTGTCGGTCCGGCTGACACCGGCGCATGGGAAGTGGTGGCGGTGGTTACGCATCGTCAATCGCAACACCCTCTTGGTCAGGATGGGGTGAGACACCGCGTGTGAGTGCGGGGTGCTGACCGAGGGCGGGATCGGAGATCCTGGT